>DATGIX010000219.1:0-34717 GCA_035295505.1 Puia sp.
TATGGAGAGAAAATAATATTAAAAGGATTTGATTACACTTTCAAAAAAGGTGAGCGCATTGGCGTGGTCGGAAAAAATGGCGCAGGTAAATCAACATTTTTGAATATCCTTCAGGGGATAGATCAGCCTGACAGCGGTAAAATAAATATTGGCGAAACTATTGTGTTCGGCAATTATTCACAGCAAGGGCTAACCGTAAAAGAAGACAAGCGTGTGATTGAATTTGTGAAAGATATTGCTGAACATTTTCCATTGGCTGACGGTGGATCATTAAGTGCTTCACAATTTTTGCAATTGTTCTTATTCACACCGGAACAGCAATATACTTATATTTCAAAACTAAGCGGCGGTGAGAAAAGAAGATTGCATTTATTATCAGTTTTATTCACGAATCCGAATTTTTTAATTCTGGATGAACCGACCAATGATCTGGATTTGCAGACACTTGCCGTGCTCGAAAATTTTTTAAGTGATTTCCAAGGATGCTTATTAATCGTTTCTCACGATAGATATTTTATGGACAGATTAGTTGACCATTTGTTTGTGTTCCAGGGTGATGGAGACATCAGAGATTTTCCCGGCAATTATTCGCAATATCGCACTGCATTGAAAGATGATGAAAAGCTGAAGGAAGATATCGGAACACAAATGTCGGAGAAAAAAGAAGAGAAGCACCCCGTCGTCAATCATCAGCCGACTGTCGTCGAAAAGAAAAAATTATCTTATAAAGAACAAAGAGAATTTGATTTGCTTGGAAAAGAAATTGAAAATTTGTCAAATGAAAAATCGGTTATCAGTGAAAAATTAAACAGCGGCACTTTGCCTTTTGATGAATTGGAAAAACTCTCTAACCGCATTGGAGAAGTTACGCAGCTATTAGATGAAAAAGAAATGCGCTGGCTGGAGTTGAGTGAATAGAAATATTAGCCCGGATATTTCTTCTTATAATATTCAACAGATTTTTTTATCATCTTGACTAAAATAGCCGTGTCAATATCTTCTAACTTTTGAATATAAACGCAGCCTTTGGCTGACTTGTGTTTTCCAAATTTTGCCAGCAGTTCTTCTCTTTTGTCAAACTCAGATGTGAGATATAATGCAATGGCATTCGTTCTTGGAGCAATCCCCACAAGAGGCGCATCGCCTTCTCTCCCGCTTTCATATTTGTAATGATAGCTTCCAAAACCGACAATGCTTGTTCCCCACATTTTTGGCTCGAAACCTTCATGTTTGGTAATCAGCTCGATGATTAATGAAAAGTCTTTCCGTCTTTTTTCATCCTTGATTGTTTTTAAAAAAGCAGCAACACTGCTTTTCGTTTCGGTAGTTTTATTTTTTGCCATAATTATTTTGCTGGTTCTTTTTTAAATACACAAAGAAAAAACATTGGCTTTCCTTTTGTATCAAAACTTTCCGGATAGCTATCTCCTTTTAAGTTGTAGCATATTGACAATTGCTCATTCTTATATTTATAAATTGCTGTAAAATGTTTTCCTGCGTTCACACCATCTTTACCATAAATATCCATCTTATTATCACTCGCATATTTCACAACGCCTTTATCAACGCTTTCAGCAGTGAATGTATATGCACTATCGCTAATGACCAGCTTTTGCTTTTCGAAAGATGCAGGCGGCAAGGCTGTTCCGCCAATTTCCTGTTTAACGGGGATCCATATCCCATTTAAGCTGTCTGAGTTTTTTGTTGCAGTAAAACCGAAAGTAAAAAATAACAACATTAGAAATGAAAGCGTTTTCATAATTGCTTGTTTGATTTTTATTGTATCAATTTCTTTGCTCTTATTCATTTCAAAATTATGTTTCTCCAAATTAATAGAATTGTAAAAATGTTACCTCATGCTACCGGCAAAAAATGCGGAACAATTTTAAGTGACGGCATGATTTCAACATTCCTGATATAATCATTTGGTTTCAGCCCTGTAAATCTTTTAAAGTTGTTCGAAAAATGTGCCTGATCAAAAAAATCCAGTTCATAAGCAATGCTGCTCAGCTTATCAGGTTTCGATTTTATGATTGTATGAAGTATTGACTGAAACCGGTGCAATGACGATATCATTTTTGGCGAAACCCCTAAATATTCCTGAAATAAAAAATTCAAATGCTTTCTGGAAATGTTATGCTGTTTACAAATTGCTGAAATGGAAATTTTTTCTTTGCTCTTTAACAATGAATCAATGGTTGATATCAGTTTCACATTTGGTATGCTGTTCGTTAAGAGCTTTCGGTAAAGAAAATTTTCGGTGATTAGAATCTTCTCATTGATTGTTTCTGCTTCTTTTAATTGCTCCCAGATTTCATCAGCCTCATTTTCGAAAACGCAATCAAGATCAATGTACTGATTGGTGAAATATCTCAAAGGCTGATTCAAAAAAACATAAGCCCCCAAAGTTTTAAATTGTATCACGATCATTTTGCTTTCGCCATAACTTTCAACGTAAGAAGGTTGTGTTTGAAATCCCGCAACCCAATATTTTTTATAGTCACTGAAACTGGAAAAATTTCTGTCAGTAAATAATTTAAAACTATCATTCAGGTTGAAAACAAGGCTCATGGCTGTTTTGGGGAATCCTGCGCCTTTATTATTTCCTTCTATATAAACAATACAATCCACATAATTTTCAAGCGGAGCTTTTGGTATGTGCTTTTGGAAAATCATGAGATCAGTTACTTAAATATACAAATGTTCATTGAGAATTTTTCGGGACTTTACTCAGCCTTCGCGTTTTTTAATTAAACTTGTGATCATGAATGCTACAGAACTTAAAAACTTACAGGCGCCTCTTAAAGAAAAGTATCGCGAAGAACCTGAATCTGCGATCATCACATTGAAAGCAGAAGGAAAAATCGGTGAAGGAATTTCCTGTAAAGTGGAGACAGGCAGAGCCATGGTTGAAGCCGGACTTCATCCTGCAACAGGAGGAACGGGAATGCTGGCTTGCTCCGGAGATATGCTTCTGGAAGCGCTTGTTGCATGCGCAGGCGTCACGTTGCAGGCAGTAGCAACAGCGATTGGAGTGGAGATCAAAAATGGAACGGTGAAAGCCGAAGGCGATCTTGATTTCAGAGGCACACTGGGGGTTTCAAAAGAAGCGCCAGTTGGCTTTAAAACTATTCGCCTGCTATTCGATTTGCATACAGATGCAGGCGACGAACAACTTGCCGCTCTCAAAAAACTCACTGAAAGATATTGTGTGGTTTATCAAACCCTCACTAATGGTGTTTCTGTTGAAACAGAATATCATTCTTCTTAACACGGATAAATGTATTTTACTTAAAAAATAAAAAGCCCGCATAAATGTGGGCTTTTTAATTAAATACATAAGCTTAAAATAATTTAATCCTTCGCGGTAGCCGGGCTGATTGTCGTAGAAATTTCCGTAATCACATTTGCAGGAAAGCCGCCTTTTTTTGCATGCTCTCTGATCAGTTCTGCATTCTCTGCTTTGTACACACAAAAAATCTTATCGCCCGTCACATAGCTTTGAATCCATTCAATCTGCGGGCCCATGTCTCTGAGCACACTACATGATTTTTGAGAGATGGCTTTCAATTGTTCAGGAGTCAGTTTGCCGGCGTCAGGAATGTCCCTTTCGATGAGGTAGGTTTTCATTGTTGTTGTTTTAGTAGTTGATGAATTGTTGGTTGCTGTTTTGGTTTGTGCTATGGAAGCAAAACCCGTTAATAAAGCGATTGCGATGAGCAGCATGCGGTTGGTGATTGTTTTCATAACATTTTTTTTAAAGTTTTAAGAATAACTAAAGATAACATCACCAACTACCGATAGCCTATAACAAATTATTCAACAAATGAAAAACAGTATAGAAAAAATCGTTCAATAAATGGTAAAAATCAATCTGCTCAAAAAGACTCAGTGGAGAAGTTCGATATATGTCATTGGAAGAAGACCGAATTTCTTCTTAAAGCATTTGGTGAAATAAGAAGCGCTTGTAAATCCTGAATCAAATGTTATCTGTGCAATATTATAATGCTGTTTTCGCATCAACTCTTTTGCTTTTTCCAGCCTGAATTCTTTTAAAAGTGCATTGGGAGAAAAACCAGTGAGCGAAATCGTTTTTCGATACAACTGTGAATTGCTCATAGCTGTAGCATGACAATAATTAGCAATATCGAAATCTGCATCCTGCCAATTCTCTTCCAGCTTGCTGAATAATAACTTCAGCAGGTCTTCATCGAGTGGAGGCAGGCTTAAAAAATTTTTCTTTTTGTCCTGAAAAAAATCTTTTGCCACCAAATCTTTCACTGAAGATGCAATCGCGATCTGAAAATCTTTTGCAATGCTGCACATATTTGCTGCAAAATGAATCGTATCACCAAAAAGCTTATTGCTTTTCGCAACAGGTTCTCCGGCATTAATCGCAATCCTGAAATCAATCATATCTGATATCGAATCCCGCATTTCTTTTTGAATAGCCATCGCAGAAGCAACAGCCTTGGTAGCTGAAGTAAAAGAGACAATAAATCCGCTTCCTTCATGCTCTGCTTCGCTGCCATTATGCTGAGCAATATTTTTGCGGATGATATGATTGTGAATATTTAAAAGCTCTTCAGATTTTTCTTCACCAAGCTTATGTTTCAGCAAAACAGGATCTGCGATTTTTGTTACTACTAAAACTCTGAAAGAAGGGTCAGCAAAAACTTTCAGCCCTTCTTTGGAAGTAGCTGCATCTTTGGGATCATAAATGCGTCCTAAAAAAGATTCAACCAGTTCACTGCTCACTTCAATCACTTTGTTGGGAACAAGCCCGTGGGCCTTTCCATGCAGTTCTTCCACCGCTTTTTTATCCGGGGCTTCTATGAGGCAAAATATACTTTCGCGGGATTCATCCACCCAATAGGTCATGCAGTTGCAGCCGAATTCTTCCTGGTGATGCAGGTCCTTCTGGTGGGCTTCTGCAACACTTTTGGATTTAACTCCCGGAACAATATGAACGTCCATGAAAATCGGCATGTGTATCTTTAATAGCTATGAAGTTAAATATTTTTCTTTTGCCTTAGACATGATTCATTCTCAGGCGAGTTTACAAGCACAAAAGTAAACCTAATGTTATCGGTCTGGACTTCGTCGCTACGATGTTTTGTGTCCGCAATACGGGCAAAAAGCAAAGAGTTTTTCAAGCTGGCTGAAACACTTAGGGCAAGTAATAACTTTCTCTACAACTGATTTTATCGGCACACTTGTCTTAACTGTAAAGATGTCGGGAATCTCTTTTAAAAAACTTGATTCGTTGCCTTTTTCTGTTATTAGGAACAGTTTGTCTTTGGCTCTGGTGATTGCAACATAAAATAGTCGCCGTTCCTCCTCCATAAGCAAATCATGATTTGCTTTTTTGATGACTTGAAAGACTCTGTCCTCTAACCAAATGTCGGGAAAACCTCCGTTGCCTTCGGTTAAGCCAATGATAAATACAACTTTTGCTTCAAGTCCTTTTGCTGCATGAATAGTTTTTGCTTGAACTTTTATTCCTTCTTTGTAAAAAATTTTTGAGTATGAAGGTCTGCCCGAATATGCACTAGGATTATACATGTGAGTTCTACGGTAGAGAAATAAAATATCCTCGCTTGTCAGTCCTGTGTTTTGTAACTCTCTTACTTTGTCTAAACAGAATTGAATGTTTTCTTCCTCACTGGCGCCCGAATACACGACTATTTTATGTTCTGATATTTTTGATGCCTGAATATCCTTTTCAACTTTGAATTTGTTGTGTTTGATTACTTCGTTGCTTGCACCAACAATATTTTGTGTGCTGCGATAATTCAAATTGAGTTTGATAATTTTTGAATTGGCAAAGTGGTTTTCAAAGTCAACAATGTAACTCACATTAGAGCCTCTGAAACCATAAATACTTTGCCAGTCATCACCAACGCAAAACAGTTGTGTTTCGTCGGTGAGCAGAAGTTTGATTAACTCAACCTGCAAATTATTTACATCTTGGAACTCGTCAACCAAAATGTACTGGTATTTGGTTTTGTATTTGTTGGCAATGTCTGCATGGTTTTGAAAAAGAGAAGTACTTCGTGAAATCAAATCATTGAAGTCAAGATAAGATTTGTCGGTGCAGTAATGAATATATTTCTTTACGATTGGAATTGCCAATTCGTAAAAATTCCGAACTCTTTCATGTTGGTCTTTCCTTGCTTCTTCCAAAACTTTGTCAATGCTGATATTCTCAACTTTAATCATATCGGTAATTCGCATGATTTGTTGAACAAAATCTTTTACATCCTCATGGTATCCGTTAAATTCTTCTTTGAAGTTTAGCGAAACAGTTTTATGATAGTTGACAGGCAAACGATTCTTTACAATTTTGTCCAAAGTGTGATTGAACAAAGCGGAATCCTTTGTCATTGGTTCAAAAGTTTTTACCAAGAGCAAATTGCCTTTTTGAAATTGCTCCTCCTTATCTATGGTTGAAAAACTTTTATCGCTAATATGTTCGATGTAAAGGTTGGCTTCAGGAATGTAGAAGTCCGGATGAAATGGAAAATCCTTTACGTTCAATAAAGGTTCATATTCATATTTGATGCTGTGGCGATAAAACCAGTCCGCAATAAACTGTTCCGATTTGGAACGAACTTTAATTCCATCAAGCGTTGAAAAATACTTGCCGTCTTTAGCTATAAACTTCGGGTCTGCTTTCTTCAAATGAATTTTGTCAATAACATAGTCAAGAATATAGCGTTTGAGTTGTAGTAAGTATTCCGTGTCTTCACATTGCTCAATCAAAAGTTTGTGAATGACCTCGAAAACTGTTTCAGGAGCTACATACCTTGAAAGTTCATCTTCCTCGTCTTTCTTTTCATCTCCAATAATTCTGAACTTATTGTCAAACTCATTTACTCCATAGTTGCGAAGAATGCTGTAACAGAAGCTGTGGAATGTTCTGACTGTTAAACCGTCAATCCATTTGTATTTTTTCTGTTGCTGAAATCTTTCTTTGTCCTTGTCGGCTTTGCTTAATCGTTTGTCAAAAAGAAGCTTCTCATACTCTCCAGTTCGGTCTGCTGAAAGGATTAATCGGTCAATCATTTCATTGGTTGCATTCTTTGTGAAAGTAATGGCAAGAATATTTGACGGACTCACTCCTCTCTCCTCAATTAAATAAATAAGCTTCTGTAAAAGCGTCTTTGTTTTGCCCGAACCCGCACCAGCCAAAACTAAAAGCCGCTTGTCTTCGCTAACAACAGCTTCCCTTTGTTTGTCGTTTAGGTTGCTTAAATCTGTTTTGGACTGATTCACTTTATGAAATTAAATCTATAACCGATATATTGGCTTTGACTAAACGCGATATAAAGCAAATTATTTTCGCCCATAGTCAGCTGGAATTTCTCCCCATGCTGCTGTATTCCATTTTAATACCTTAGTATCATATTCATTATTATTAAGCCAAACTATAGCTCTTTGAATGTGTTCAAATACTACCATGTTCTTATCATTCTTTTCAAGTTTAGTTTTGCACTTTTTTTGTTTGACCCACGAAATCGCATTTAGACTATCACTATAGACGATTTTTAGTTCCTTTCCATCTCTTTTATAAAGCGCAAGGGCATGTACAATGGCTAAAAACTCTCCAATATTATTTGTTGCTTCTTCATACATCCTTTCAAATATTACTTTCCCTGTTTTGATGTCAACGCCCCGATATTCCATTTTTCCTGGATTTTCAATGCATGAAGCATCTACACAAACCCCATCAAGTATTGGTTTGTCATCTTCAAGCTCCACCGCTTCAGTCTGGTTATTCAATATTTGTTGAGTTGGGTCAAATAGGTCTGTGGTGGTGTTGGTATCTCTGCCTAAGTCATTGGGTAAGTTTTTCTTTCCCGACATGGATTTTCCCAAATGCTCTGCATGTTGAAAGTCGGCAGTATATTTAACATCTCTTGAATGTTTGAATGATATACAGTGAGAATTTTCCTGTAAAACAGAGTCTAAGATTTTCCAAAGGTCAACATGTTTTTTCTTTTTGTATCCATTCTTTTTCCATTTCTCTAACCACCCTTTGGATAATGTATCAATAACGTAGCCATTTGTCAAGTAAACTACTATGTTGCTTGGATCTTTAATTCTTTTAAGTCCTTCGGTAATTCCAATAATATCCATTCTCGCATTGGTGGTATTTGAGAAGCCTCCTGAAATTTCTTCAACTCTTTGTCCGTTTAAAGTAATTACAATTCCGTAGCCTCCATTTCCGACTGCTTCGTCACTGTCAAGTCGTTCCAAAAAATGACAAGAACCATAAACGTAAATTTTAACTTGATTTGTCATTGGGTATCTTCAAATTGATGTCTTGTAGAGTAGGTGTAAGGGGTTGCTATAGCATTGCCATCAACGCTTTTATTTGTACAACTAAAGTTAAAGCATTGCGCCAATAGAACGATAATGGCTTCAATGGCACATTGCAATTTCTTTCTATGTTTTCCCAAACTTCTTTTTCCCATTAAAAATAAAATCAATATCTTTCATTATCCAACCTACCCCACCAAAACATAAGCACCTCTCTTCGCTTAATTATTTTATAACTTAAAATTGCTTCAGTATGAGAAAAACACTTTTGCTTGCAGCAGGATGCTGTTTCCTGCTTGCATGCGGCGGCAACAAACCTGCCGACACAACAACGACCGCTACAACCGACACCGTGAAACCTGTAGAACAAAAGCCAACTCCACAGTCTGAATTTGCAGACCCGAAATTTACAGAGATCGGGAAAAAAAATCTGCAACAACTTTCAAGTGGCGACATTGACGGATGGATGAGCTCTTTTGCAGACAACGCAAAATATCGCTGGTCTTCCGGCGACAGCCTTTCCGGCAAAGCTGCTATTGGCGCTTACTGGAAAGACCGCCGCACAAAAGTGATCGACTCTATCACTTTCATCAACGACATCTGGCTACCACTTAAAGTCAATAAACCTCAAAAAGGCCCTGACACAGAAGGCAACTGGCTGCTGAGCTGGTACATGGTGAATGTGAAATACAAAAACGGAAAGAAGCTCATGTTCTGGGTGCATTCGGATATGCACTTTGATGCGAATGACAAGATTGATAATTTCATTCAGTACTTAGACCGCGCACCCATCAATAAAGCACTTGGGATGCATTAATTTTTGAACAGGTGGCGCCTTTTTGAAAAGGTGCCACCTGTTCAAAAAACAATTTCCTTTATCTTTAGAAAAAGGCTCTATGATAAAAAGATTACTCGGCTTTTTATTTCTCATCATTATTATTCTCGCTGCAATTGTTCTTGTCAACACATTTATATTCACAAAAGAAATTCCACGCGGGCAAGCGTTGGATCTGCCTTCCATTAGCGATTCAGCAGTTCGTCACATGAGCGAAGCAGTTCAGATAAAAACAATTTCTTATGCTGATTCATTGCCTGTTGATACTTCAGAATATATGAAGTTCAGAAAATTTCTTGAACGTGCGTATCCGTTAGTGCATCAAAAATTACCAAGGCAAATTTTTAATCAGTTCAGTTATCTCTTCACATGGGAAGGAAAAAATAAAAACCTGAAACCTTATGTGATCATGGCGCACATGGATGTGGTGCCTGTTGAAGAAGCAACTGCTAATAAATGGACAGTTGCGCCTTTCAGCGGTGCAATTAAAGACAGCATGATCTGGGGGCGTGGCGTGGTAGATGACAAAGGCTGTGTGATCCCGATTTTTGAAGCAGCAGAAGATCTGCTCAGGCAAAATTTTCAACCGGAAAGAACCATTTATTTAAGCTTTGGCCATGATGAAGAAATTTCCGGCTCACATGGAGCAAAGGCAATTGCCGAATGGTTCAGGGAACAAAATATACATCCTGAATTAGTGCTTGATGAAGGCGGAGAAATTACTGTTGAAAATTTTTCCGAATTAAAAAGGCCGATTGCAGCAATCGCTGTTGCAGAAAAAGGTTATCTCTCTTTTCAATTGAGCGTTGAAAAAACAGGCGGTCATAGTTCTATGCCTGAAAAAGAAACAGCGATTGACATTCTCGCAAAAGCATTGGTGAAACTGAGAGAAAAACAAATGCCATTTAAAATGAGCGAACCAATGGCTGCACTTCTTAAACGGGTTGGTCCTGGCCTTCCTTTTTCTGAGCGCATGGCATTGGCA
The DNA here is from genome assembly GCA_035295505.1 of Puia sp. GTDB lineage: Bacteria > Bacteroidota > Bacteroidia > Chitinophagales > Chitinophagaceae > Puia. Next base: position 10,146 of record DATGIX010000219.1, read on the forward strand.
AATCAATGGCTCTTCATGCCCCTGCTAAAAAAAGAATTTGAAAAAGGGCATATCACAAATTCATTATTTCATACAACTATTGTTCCGACTGTTTTTAACAGCGGCATTAAGGATAATGTAATTCCAACTATCGCTACTGCCATTGTGAACTGTCGCAATCTTCCCGGCGATTCGCAGGCAGATGTGATTGCATTCATGAAAGAACAGATCAATGACGACAGAGTTAATATCATTCCTGAAAAAATAAATACAGATGCATCGCCCATCACTTCGATTGATAGCGCCGCATTTAAAAAAGTGGAGGCCATCTCTTATCAGGTAATGCCAGATATTGTGCCTGTCCCTTTTCTATTAATGGGCGGAACGGACAGCAGACATTTTGATGCGGTGTCAAATGGTGTTGTGAAATTTGCAGCATCTATTGATGCCAAAGGCTATCATGGCATCGATGAAAGATTGCCCATCAGCGATTTCAAAAGGATGATATTTTTTTATTCACTGCTCATGAAAGAATCCGGAGATGAAATCGCACAGAAAGTTTCTGCCGGTGTGAAATAAATATTGCGGCACAATCTTCATCCATTCATCAATAACATGAAAAAGAATAGTAATAAACGATTGCTCTTTTTTATATTTGGAGATTATACTCATCACATTCTACTAAATAAAAAACAGCAATGAGAAGTTTTATTTTATTAATTGCAGTTCTTTCATCAGGGATTGTTCAGGCACAAAAAGTGGCTGATCCCAAATCATTCGCTAATTCTATTAACGAAGATGGATTGAAAAAACATTTGTACACCATTGCAGGCAAAGATTATGAAGGCCGCGAAACCGCCACTGCCGGGCAACGCAAAGCCGCTGCTTATATTGAGGATTATTTCAAATCGCTTGGCCTGACGCCTGGAAACAAAGACAACTATCAATTATACTATCCGGTCTTTCAGGATTCTATTACAAGCGCATCCATTCAAATCGGCAGCTCCACATTTCAGCTCAATGAAGATTTTGCCGTGAATGCATCAATTAATTATACTTCAACCCTTTTAGGAGCCGACGTTGTTTTTGCAGGTTATGGCATCAGTGATTCGACGCACGATGATTATAAAGGTCTTGATGTGAAAGGAAAAATTGTTTTGGTTTTAGATGGAATGCCTTCCGGTCAGTTGCAGGCGCAAATCAGAGGACGCTCATTCAACCCTTATGGCAAGCAGGATGCCGCACAAAAAAACGGTGCTGTTGCGTTGCTTGTTATTCAGGAAAATTTTCCGCGCAGAAATGATGGCAACAAAGGAAGAATGTATCTGAACGGATATAAAAAAGTGAACCGCCCGAACACATTTTATGTTTCAGAAAAAATCGCCAAAGCAATCATGGGCGATGATTATAAAGGGAAATCCAACGTTCAGCCTAAAACTTATAGTTCTGAAACAGTACTTCAGTTTGCAAAAGAAACTTCTCACCTGCAAAGCAGCGATGTGCTTGGCTATCTGGAAGGAACTGATTTGAAAGATCAGTTGGTGGTGATCTCTGCGCACTACGATCATCTTGGAAAAAGAGACACGGTGATTTATTATGGCGCTGATGATGATGGTTCAGGAACTGTGAGCATTCTCGAAATAGCAAATGCATTTGCAAAAGCAAAGGCTGCCGGCAAAGGCCCGCGCAGGAGCATCTTATTTCTTGCGAACTCTGGTGAAGAAAAGGGATTGTGGGGCTCTGAATATTATGCCAACCATCCGACATATCCGCTTGATAAAACCACTGTCGATTTGAATATTGATATGATTGGCCGCCTCGATGATACCAGGAAAAAAGGAGATTCTACCAATTATGTATATGTAGTGGGTGATGATAAATTAAGTTCTGATCTGAAAGTGATCAGCGAAGCACAAAATAAAAAATACACGAAGCTTGAACTGGATTATAAATTCAACGATCCGAAAGATCCACAAAGAATATATTATCGCAGCGACCATTTCAATTTTGCAGAAAAAGGAGTTCCGATTATTTTTTATTATGATGGCATGCTTGATGCAGATTATCATAAGCCAACAGATACGCCTGATAAAATCAATTACGATGTGATGGCGAAACGTGCAAAGCTTGTTTTTTATACAGCCTGGGAAATGGCAAACAGGAATGATATGCTGAAACGTGATATTCCTTTGAATTAAATTTGCTGATGCAAAAAGATGAGAATAAAAAGCCTGTGAGCGAAAGCAAGTTGGTTTACCGATCTGCTTTGCTCACAGGCTTTTTGGTTATTGGTGCTGCGCTCTTTCGCGCCCTGAGCGTGAATAATCTTGTGATCGGTGCGGCTACAAATGATATCAGCAAACACTATTCCACGTCTGTTATTATTGACTGGTCATTATCCAGTGCCATGATGCTGCTTGTTGGCATTTGGGTTTTGTTCCTCTCATCTTCATTAAAAAAATTACAGCGCAAAGCCTGGTGGCAGGGAATTATCATCAGCCTGTTTTTTATTTTATTTGGCGCAGGCTTTTGGTACCGCTATCCAAAATCAATTCATCTTCCTGGTTTTATTTTGCTTGGATTGATTTTGTTTGTGCCGTTACTAATTTTTGGAGGAAAATTTAAATCTGAAAAGAATTGAAAAGCATATTGTCTGTCAGAACTACAAACCACAAACTTCAAACTACTTAATAATCTTGTAACACCATCTAAATAACTTTCCCTGAAAATCAAAAGGAGTGGTTGCTTTGGTAATATCTTTTATGGATGATGCTTCAATTTTGTCAGCATCCAACTGAAAGCTTCGAAGGTTATTGCTGAAATACATTACCGCCTCTTTTTTCATGCATTGCAAAGTTTTGTTCAGCAATTCCACATGATCGCGCTGGATATCGAGGATATCAACCATCCGTTTGCTATTGCTGAAAGTCGGAGGATCCATAATCACCAGATCAAAATAATCTTTCTGGAGTTCATCTAAATATTGCTTTACATCAGCATGAACAAAATGGTATTTCTTCTTTTCAATAAAATTATTCAATTCAAAATTTTCTTCTGCCCATTTCAAATAAGTTTTGGAAAGATCAACTGAAGTAACGCTTGCTGCTCTTCCATCTGCTGCGTAAACAGAAAATGAACCCGTGTAACAAAAAAGATTCAGCACATTTTTATCTTTCGCTTCTTGTCTCACCATATTGCGGGTAATACGGTGATCAAGGAATAATCCAGTGTCCAAATAATCGGTGAGGTTCACGTTGAATTTTAAACTCTGTTCATGCACCACAAAAAATTCTTCTTTGCTGTCTAATTTCTCATACTGGCTTTCTCTGTTTTCTTTTTTTTGCCGCTTGTGCAAATAAATTTTTTCGATTGGGGCTTGTATAATCTCACTGATGATTTTCATGCATTCATTCAGCCATTCTCCATGTTCTTTATCAGCCATCTCAAACCTCTTTTTATATTCAGCGAGATAAATTTTATCATCATAGATTTCAATACAGAAAGGGAATTCAGGCAGGTCATAATCATATATGCGATAGCAGGAAATGTTTTGCCTTCTCGCTAATTTGCTGATGTGGCGAAAAACCTTTTCCAGCCTGTTGCGGAACATCATATATTTTTCCTCGTTCATTCCTTATTAAAATATAATCTTACTAATAATTCGTTATTGGGATAAGCTCATTTTAAATCCCAATCCATAATATCTGTTTCCATTGGTGAGATCGCCATTTGAATTCTGAAAAAGGTTTCTTGCATCGATATAAAACTCAGAAGACTTGTATTGATAACCTACATACACATTTTGCACAAGCAGTGAATTTTTTCTTTGTTGCCCGGTGAGTCCGTAAGAAGTCGTTGAAAATACCTGCTCACTAAAATGATATAGCATGTCCAATCCAAATAAATAATTCCTATACCTGATGCGATTCATCCAACCTCCTGTGAAAGAGGGTTTCGAAGTATTATAATCACCAGTTGCATATTCAGCAACAAAATAATTTAAAGTTCCTTTATTAATGGCGAGGCTTGTTATATTGAATCCTGAAAACCAATTTACTTTTTCCTTCTCAAGGATTTTAATGTCTATGGATAGCCGGTGAGTGGAAGATCCAACCAATGTATATATAGTTTCAGTTGCTCCGTAATAAGGTGTCAAAATTAAAACCGCAGCATTAAATACTCTCCTTTCAAAATTATAACCCATCTTTAATGGCCCGTGCATTGTGCCCCAGGAAACTCCGCCTTCTGCAATCCATGTAGAGTAATCTATTTTGTATGGGAAATAATATTGACCACCATTTAGAATTGGGCTAACATTCCCGAAAAAATTTCCAGAGACAGAAGAGACAAAATCAAACAATGTAAAATCAGGATCAGCAAAATATCCAGACCTTGCATAAGATCCAAATAATCTCAAAGCATCATTACGAGAACCTGATATTTTGAAGATATCTATAGTTCCTGAAACAAACGGAAATGTTCGTTTTGCACCAGATGCAATTGGTGAAGAAAGGTTCTGCAAAAAACCACCTTGAATATTAAATATGTTCTTATAGCTAATCGAAACAGAAGGAGTTAACAGATAAATATTTCCTTTGGCATAGGATGAGTAGCCGCTTGAGCTCTGCAAAGTATTATTATAATAGTTTAATAATGACTGATTTTCAGATTCCTTTATATGGCTAAACCTGAAATCAATTGACGGATCTATTTCCCAATCACCAAAAGTTCCATTATAACAAATCCGATCTTCCAACAAAAGCAAATTTGATTTGCGCGTTAATGATGAAATAGATGAAAAAGTGCTATTTGTATCTATTCCCGGTGATACAGAATTAGTATTCTGTTTTGAATCAAAGAGATAATATCCGGCGCTAAAATCATTTGACCATTTGTTTAAAAAATTGCTGTGCAATCTTGCATGAGGAGAAAATATTTTTTCCGGCTGTCGAAGGTTTTTTTTATAAGTCAATTCCGGTCCTGCAAAAAACGCAGCAGTCATATCCTGATCAAACTTTATGACTTGTGGCGTATAATTCACATCTATGAATAACTCATTATCTTTTCCAAGCTGCGCATTCAAATATGCGTTCATTCGAAAACGAGCGATATTATCAGGAACATTTGTATGTATTGAATCGGCTTTTATAGAAGGCAAAACATCCCGAAGGAAATTAACCGACGCACCATATTGTATTTTTTCTTTGTTTTGATAGGCAGATAAGTAGTACTGGTGATATAGATTGTTATCAGAAGTGAAATGAGAGTTATTTGTTTGGCTTTTGAGATTATTATTAACCAGAAAAAGCTGTGCTGATGCAACAGCTCCAAACTTCCCGGATTTGTTTCTTTTGGTTTTGATAACTACCAGTTGCGCCTGACCGCTTGCACCATTCAACTGAACCATGGCATTTTGAACAAGCATGATTTCCTCTATCTCATGAATGCTATATACATTCACATCCGGCACAATATTGCCATCAACCACATATATAAGAGTAGCACTGTTTGTGAAATTGCCATAAAACCATGCATTAACAGCTTCCGCTAAATTTGTAAAAGGCATTTTTTCCAGATATTCTGGCTTTATAGAAATTGTCTGGGCAAAATCTCGTTTGATGCTGATTCTTCCAAGGTTGAGATAGCCTGAATCAGGATTTTGTGAATTTGCATGGAAACAGCATGCAGTGCTGATGATAAAAGTGGCGATGCATTTTTTCATATTAAGCAATTAATGGTTTGGGATAAGTTTTAGTGGTTAAAAATATTCATTTAAAATAATAATCTTCTTTTATTCATTATTAAGATTTTTTATCATCAAAAACAAAAGCACTGAAAATATCAGTGCTTCTCAATTTATTTTTTGTTGCGGGTTTTAACTTACAGTTTCTACTTCTTTTTCTCTCACCATTTCAAGGTCTGGTATTGACTGGTCGGTGAGTTTCACTTTGCCTCTGTCTTTTCGCACAACACGCGAGAACAATGATATTTCTCTGTCGAACAAAAAACGGAAAAATAATTTTGTCCATGAAGTATGATAAGACAATGTGTTATAATATCCCGGTGCGCTCTTTCTGATCTCAGGTAATTTATTCCAGGGAACAGAAGGGAAATCATGATGCTCGTTGTGATAGCCAACATTGAATGCAACAGTATTAAGTGGTCCATAATAACTGTAAGTTTCCTGTTCGCCATGTGTGAGATAGTGTTCCTGAATCCATCTTGCGCCTAATGGATGAAGCCCGACAGAAAAAAAGAAACTCAATAATAAAAATATAATTGCTTTCCATCCAAAAAAATAAGCGATGGCGGTAATGAAAATTGCTTCGAGCACAAAATTCAAAACAATCCATTTATCAACCGGTTTGATTTCTTTCAATCTTGAAATGCGGAACACCTGGAACAACGGATAGAATAAAAACCAGATCACTTTCCCGATAAAATAATTATTGATCAGCTTCGCTTCCCAACGGTTTGGCAAATCTGCATCGAGCTCATGAACCCCCTGGAAAGAATGATGCTTGATATGATAGCGCTCGAATGAAACCGAGCTCGGAAAAAGCTGGGGAAGGTTTGCAAGAATGCCAGCCAATCTGTTTGCAGAACGATTCTTAAAAAGCAAATGATGCGCACATTCATGGATCATCACGAACAAAGCATGGTCAGCAAAAGCACCAACCAGGTACGCTGCGCCCAAAACCCACCACCACGATTTATCGGACACGAACCATGCAAGTACCACCTGTAAAGCAACAATGCCAATAATAGCAAAAATAGTAGTCCAGTTTTTGCCAATCAGCTTGCGAACATCAGGGTGTTGTTTCAGGATTTGTTTGGTGCGGATACGGTGTGGCTCGCTTTCCTGAGAATATACAAAATCAGTTCTTTTAACCATGGACGTTCGATTTTTGGAGTTGCGCAATGTACAATTTAATCGTCGTTGTGAGCTATAAAATAAGGAATTTTTACAAAATTTAAGGTTGATTCAAGTCATGCGTTTTATTTTTTTGAATACAGGCATTTGTTCTCTATTGAACATCGTTGCGTCGCATTACGTTCATCTTTAGTGCTACTATTATGCCAAGGTTTCCATTCCTGCTTTCTTTCCATGAACTATTAACCATGAACGATTAACTTGCGTTTTTAAATCAATTCATGCGGTATTATATCATTGCAGGCGAAGCATCAGGCGATTTGCATGGAAGCAATCTTATTAAAGAATTGCGCAAGCTGGATGAGCAGGCAATTATCCGTTGCTGGGGCGGAGATATGATGCAGGCCGCAGGCGCAGAAGTTGTGAAACATTACCGCGATCTGGCTTTCATGGGTTTTATTGAAGTTGCCGCAAACCTCACGACCATTTTTCAGAATATAAAATTTTGCAAAGAAGATATTCTTCAGTTCAGGCCCGATGCAATTATTTTCATTGATTATCCCGGTTTCAATTTGCGCATTGCTAAATGGGCGAAACAGCAAAATTTCAAAACCATTTATTATATCTCGCCACAGGTTTGGGCGTGGAAGGAAAACAGAGTGAAGCTGATAAAAAAATGCATCGACAAAATGTTGGTTATACTTCCATTCGAAAAAGAATTTTATAAAAAATGGAATTATGAAGTAGAATATGTCGGGCATCCGTTGGTGCAAGTGGTGGAAGAGTTCAGAGTTATGAGTCGGGAGTCGGGACTTCAGTCATCGGACATCAGTCGTCAGTCATCAAGCAACATCATTGTTTTATTGCCTGGAAGCCGTAAACAGGAAATTTTGAAAAAATTGCCGGTGATGCTTGAGGCAAGCAAATCATTTCCTGATTATTCGTTTGTTGTTGCGCAAGCACCCGGACAAGAAGATTCGTTTTATAAAGATTTGCTGAAAGATTATCCGAATGTATCAGGTGTGAGCAATCAAACTTATTCATTATTATCAAAAGCAAGGGCAGCTTGCGTTACATCAGGCACAGCAACTTTGGAAACAGCATTATTCGGAGTGCCAGAAGTGGTATGCTATAAAGGCAGTTCAGTCTCTTATCAGATTGCAAAAAGGCTAATCAAAGTAAAATTCATTTCGCTTGTGAACCTCATCATGAATAAATTAGTAGTGAAAGAATTGATACAAGATGAGTTCAATGTTGAGAACCTAAAAAAAGAACTGAATAATATTCTCACCAATCAATCTGCACAGCAAAAACTTCGAAAAGATTATGCTGATTTAAAAGATCTGCTTAGCGCTGGTGGCAACGCATCCGCAAACGCTGCAAAAAGTATTTTTGAATTTTTAAACAGACAATAAAATGCTCTAAAAATCTGAATCACGAAATAACATCTATACATATCTGTGCAATCTGTGGCAAATAATCATTAATGTCTTTTAAAGAAAATATATCTGACAGCTATCACAATCAGCGCAAACAGGAACATAAAAATAGAAATACGGTTGATGCCATGCATGTATTTGATCCATCTTGTATGAGGCGCTTTTGGGTCGCGCTTTTTGATGTAGAGATATTCCGCTATTTGTTGCCAAACTCCCATTGAGATGTAGTTTATTGTTAAAGATAACAACAGTTACCACATGAGGTTTGTTGAAAAAAATTTTGAGATAAATTCTTCTATATTTGCACTCCTTTGAGGGGGTTAGCTCAGTTGGCTAGAGCGTCCCGATGGAAAACGGGAAGGCCGTCAGTTCAAAGAAAATAGTTTTAATAAATGGGGGGGTTAGCTCAGTTGGCTAGAGCGCTTGCATGGCATGCAAGAGGTCGTCGGTTCGACCCCGATACTCTCCACGCTTTAAGGCTCCGAAAGGAGCTTTTTTTATGAGCTTTAAAATGTACATATTATATTCCGCAAAAATCGATAGGTATTACATTGGAAGCTGCGAAGACATTAATATCCGGATTTTACAGCATAATTCCGGGCGGAACAAATCGACAAAATCTGGCGTGCCCTGGGAAATAAAATACATAGAAGAATTCCAGTCAAGAGCGGAAGCGCAATCGAGAGAAATACAGATCAAGAAAAAGAAAAGCAGAAAATATATTGAATGGCTCATCAGCTCAGTTGGCTAAGCGTCCCGCACGCTTGCGGGAAAGTCGTCGGTTCGACCCCGATACTCTCCACGCTTTAAAGCTCCGAAAGGAGCTTTTTTTATTGATGTGCAATTATTTTCCAGATTAAAAATTGTACAATTCCAGCGTCACCAAATCTTTTTTCATTTCTTTTTCATTCCATTTTTCATGAATGACCAACGCAGCACCCAGTGAGCTCGCCTGTGCAATAGTTGCAGCGTAAATTTTTTTGTTGCGGTAACGCATAGCAAGCATATTCATAAAAATCGAATTCTTACTGAACCCTCCATCCACAAAAATTGAATGCACGTTATCTGTCAAAATTAAATTCGTTGAGAATACTTGTACACCTACCAAATCATTTATTAATTGATAATATGCGTGTATATCATTCACAAATGCACCAAGACTTCTTTCTGAAAAAGTTTTCAAATTATAAGAATTGCTTTTTTCAACCTTGCTGAGAAGCTCACTGTCAAATTTGATTGAGAAATATTTTTCTACTTTTTGATTAAAATGTGATGCTATTCGTTTCACCTGCAATTCATATTCATTACCTGCAAATAAACGCGATGCTTTTACCGGATTGCTTTCATGCGTTAAATAACAAAGGCAATCATTTTGCAGCTCATCTGCCGTTAATGCTTTTTCATTAAATGGATTTAAACTGATATTCCATGTACCGGTTGATAATAATACAAATGGTTCTTTAAAACTGAGCAGGTAAGGCACCAATGCTGATGAGCTATCGTGCATGCCTATCCCAATTTCGAGAAGCTTATTTTTCCATTGAGCTTTTTCTACGTGATTGCAAGGATATATTTCAGCAAGTTTGCTTATGACGTTTTCTTTTTGAACCCATTCATGATATTTTTTCTGTGTGAAATCCCACAATCCGGTATGACAACCGATGCTTGTAATATCCGAATAATTTTTTTTGGTAAGAATGCTGCTTATATATTGAGGAAGATGAAGCGAACAATGTATCTTATTGAAAAGATCAGGGCGCTCATATTTTAAACGATACAATTGCAATCCTGAATTTAGATTTCCTAGAACCGGCGAGGCAGTTGTTTTCGAAAAATTTATTTCGCCTCCGTAATCTGCGTAAAATTTTTTCTGCAATTCTTCCGGAAAAGGTTTCAGGTAATTATATAATGGCGTAACCGGATTCTCTTTTTCATCAACATGCACGAAGCTTGCACCATACGCAGAGAAATTGATTGTGTTGATTTCTACGTCTTCTAATGTTAGCACTTCACCGACAGAAGATTTTATCCATGCTGTTAGTGCAGCAACATTTTCACAAGGAAATTCATCTTCATCTTTTATTTCATCAAATTGAAGTGATCGTTCAAAAACAACATCATAATCTTCATTAAAAAGAAGTAATTTTTTATTCGTTTTGCCAATATCAAAAACCGCTATTGCTTTTTGTTTGCTCATTACTTATCGCTTACTGCTTATCACTACAATCCTGTCGCAACAGTTTTCGCTCCTCTCGCTTTAATTAATTGTTGACGAACTTTTTCATTCCTATACACAGTTATTGGATCAAGTGCTCCATTGCTGCGCAATCTTGCTTCCGCAACCAGCGGTCGAACATCTATACGAAACGCATTTTGCAAAATTTCCTGCGCTCCGACGGCATCATTATTTTCCTGCGTTTCGTTTAATTTTTTCCGATCGATCAATAATGATTGGGTATAAGAAATTTTAATCGCTTCCACAGATTGTAACAAATCTTCTAACGGATCTTTCACATTATGGCTGGCATCAATCATCCATCCGAGATCATTTGCATGATTCATTCCACGTGCATCCATTCCTTCCACCAGTTCATTAAAAATCAAAAACAACTGATAGGGCTTGATGCTACCGACAGTCAGATCATCATCGCCATATTTTGAATCATTGAAATGGAAACCTCCTAATTTTTTTTCCATCAGCAACAATGAAACAACCTGTTCAATATTTGCATTGGGCAAATGATGTCCTAAATCAACTAATGTGAATGCTTTTTCGCCGAGTTTTGATGCATATAAAAATGATTGTCCCCAATCGCCGACTGTGGTTGAATAAAAATTAGGTTCATACGCTTTATATTCTACAAACATTTTCCAGTCGGCTGGTAATGCGACATATATTTCTTTCAATCCTTCCAATGTATTTTGAAAAGCCTTTCTGAAATTCAATTGTCCAGGGAAACAGGAACCATCAGAAAGCCAGACCGTCAACGATTTCGAACCTAACTCCACTCCGTATTTTATCACTTCAATATTATGATTGATTGCCTGTTTGCGAATAGCTGGATTTACATTTTGGAGCGAACCGAATTTGTAGGAATATTTTTGATCGGGTTGATCCTGAAAAGTATTTGAATTCATCGCATCAAACTGAATTCCGTGTTGAGATGCGAGCGATTTAATGTGTGAAGCGTTTTCAGGAATATCCCAGGGAATATGTAATGAAATTGCTCCGCTTGATTTATTCAATGCGTGAAGCAATCCAATGTCTTCAATTTTTTCTTCGAGATTGCGCGGTTCGCCACCAATACTGAAACGCCCGAAGCGTGTACCGCCTGAGCCAAGTGCCCATGAGGGGATAGCAATTTGAAAATCGTTCAGTTTTTTTAAAACACTTTCTGCATCGGGAACCTGCGAAGAAATAAAATCAAATTTTCGTTTGTGTTCTTTTAGTAAGGACTGATTATGTTCTTCGATCTTATTTTTTTCAATTTGCATCGCAATTATTTTATGGCAAATAAAAAACTTCTTTTAATGAAATTGTTTTTGGCGAATTGTCTTCATTTGTTTCCATAATGTCTTTCATATAAGCCCACCATTTTTGCATGATTGGTTCATTTGGCAATTCATCCAATTTCATTTCATCGTCAATTACAAGATAAGCGAATAAAATATTTGTTGTTTCATCGAAAAAGATAGAATAATCGCGAATGCCTGCTTTTGTCAATAATAATTTCAGCTCAGGCCATATTTCATCATGTCTTTTTTTGTACTCAACCTCAAAGCCCTTGAAAAGTTTCATTCTTATCGCAATTCGTTGCATATCTGTTTTATTAGTCCGACAAAAAACTGTTATTCACCAACAACAAAAATTGAGCTTATTGCATTCAACTTTAATGGAAAACGTGTAAATGTTTCTTTGTTTGTCTTAGTGATATATTTTACATTCATAACAGGTGAGATATTTCCTGTGTAAGGATTATACAGAGATGGTTTTATCTTCCCTCTTACCTGTACGTAAGTATCAATATCATCATCGCTCGAATTTTCAAAAAAATAAATATCTTTCCCATCCTTCTTTTTATGGATATAACCCAACATACCCTTTGCGCTGTTTGGTTTAGGGCTCCCTTCAAAGCTGACATCCGCAATCAATCCCATACTTTCTAATGTTTGTTCTAAAATTTCTGCATTTGGCTGGGGAACAAAAACGGCATGACCCCCTCTGTCATTCTTCATCATTTCAGAAACACTAATAGGCATCGGCTTTTGTGGGTCAACATTGAATATGGATTTTATAATCGTAACTACTTTTTCATCTTCGCCAAATTCAGCCGATTTCGAAGGCAGCATAGATGTTGAAATGACACATCCTCCATTATCATAAAATGCTTTGATTTTTTCAAGTGCTTTAACAGAAATTATTTTTCCGCCCGGAACAATCAGCACTTTATAATATTGCCTGTTTGTTTTATTATTCAGGATGATTTCATGGTTATTCAGATTGCATTGATCGCTGCTTAAAATTTCAGGATGTATAAAAGTAAAATCCCGGTGTATTTCGTTTGTGAGCATTTCACCAACAGAGAGATAATCAGTTTCGGGAGCTACAAATTTTCCCCAATCAACAATTCCTTTATCAGTCTTTGCATTGAAATAAAACCAGCCTTCAAGAGAAGCAATGGGGTAAAGCAATGCGATGTCTGAAACTGTTTGCCCTCCCTGCAACATCATGCAGGACCGGCCGGCCCATTCATTATATTTAGAAAGCTCTGGCCCGATTTCAGTACTGTATGCTGAAATAAGTGGAGGGATACGAACAGCATTGCTATCAGGATTATACCACATCCCATGCGGCACCAAAAAATTAATTCCCCTTGCAAACACATCCATCGCCGCACGGTATAAAGTCCTCTTGTTAAATTTTTCGCTTCCAAACCAACCAATAGCCCCATAAATTTCGGCAGCAACAACCGGCTTGTCATAAAGATTAGCAGCAGAGCTAATCAATTTGAACCCCTCACGGCCATGTGTATACGAAAAAATAAGATCCATCAAAGGAATATGCTGATAACGATAATACTTTAATATATCTCCGTTCATGTCCACAGGTTGAATTTCATAATTGCCTGGTGGATGGCCTGAGCTCTTCAATCCATATTTATTACACCACTCTGTAACAACTTTCGGAAATCCTTCGGATAATAATATTGCACGTGTATTGAACATGGAAACCCTCGCTGCATTTGTTTCCGCACCGATATCTTCCCATAAAGCAGGATAATATAATGAAGGATCTTTGCCGTATAATGATTTGAATTTCTCATTGAATTTATTTGTCCATGTTCTTTCGCCATGCTTATCAAATGTGTAAAAACCCACATCATCAAAAAAAATCTGCTTAATCGTTGATCCAAAATAATTTTTGAATCGTTTGGCAAATTCTTCATTATTAATTTCAACATATTTTTGAACAGCTTCAGGCTCCAGATAATCTACAACCATATCATTCGGCATTTTGCTTTCCACAACATCGCAGGTAAAAAGCATCGCTTTCCATTCGCCAGGCGGTGCTTTCCAAATCAGTTTTCCATCATGCACTGATTGGTTAATGTCAATTCTTTCTTTTGTCTGGTTATTCATTGCAACAGCAGCCATCAATGTCCCTTTCGGAATTTCCATGGTCAATGTTGATCCGTTCGATACTATCGTATCTTTTTTAGATAACACTTTTCTGGTATCGTTAGGATATAATTTTTTCATTTTGCCACCTGCAGAGCCACTTGGAAAATCAAGATCATCATACCATATCGTATGAAGACCCAACTTATTGGCATCATCCAATATCCGTTTGTAAAAAGTGAAATATTCTTCAGTTAAATATGCAGGTTCCATGCCCGGAAATAATTTTTCTGAAGTGAACCCCTTTTGTGCTGAGACAGGAAGAACAGTTACACCACCAAAATTACTTTTGTATTTCACGTCATTCATTTGGCTATCGATACCTTCATTGCTGAGCTTTCCATTCATGTGCCAGAAAGGCATGGGCTTATAAACAGAAGGAGGGTTTTTAAATGACTTCTCCCAATCATTGCTTTGCGCAAATGAATGAGCCGCAAAAAAAATAACCGGAGTTATTAAAAGTTTTAGCAGCAGCTTTTTCATATTATTATTTGTTTCTGATATTAACCAATTGAATCAGGATAAGAATAAATCTTTCGTAGTATGGATATACTAAAAGCCATTTCATTTTTTGTGAAGCGAGTTATCGCAGAAATGCAGCGGCAACTCCGCCATCCACATTCAATACATTGCCTGTTGATTTATTAAGCAAACCGCTTACAAAAACATAACATGCATTAGCGATGTCTTCCGGCAAAATCGTTTCGTCGAGCAATGTGCGCTTTGCATAATATGCAGGCAATTCTTCAACAGTAATTCCATACGCTTTCGCACGCCCTTCTGCCCAACCGCCGGCCCAGATATTGCTGTCCGCAATAACTGCATCAGGATTTACAGAATTCACGCGGATTTTATCAGCTCCTAATTCTGCAGCCAGCAATCTTGAAAGATGCGCCTGTGCTGCTTTTGCAGAACCGTATCCAGTATTGTTAGGGCCAGCAACGATAGAATTTTTGGAAACGATATTGATGACATCTCCTCCAAAATTTTGCTTGCGCATAATTTCAATCGCGAATTTTGAAACAACAAATTGTCCTTTCACAAGTATGTCATACAATTTATCCCAATCTTCAATTGAATGTTCTGCAATTGGTTTTGAAATGCTGATACCGGCGTTGTTCACAATTATATCTACACCACCAAAAGCTAAAGCAGCTTCCGCAAATGCCTGTTGAATGGAATCTTTATTTGTTACATCCAACAAAACAGAAGAAGATGAATCTTTGCCAAATTGCTTTTTAAATTCTTCTTCTGCACGTTTTAATCTTTCTGCATTAATATCATTGATCACTACACATGCTCCTTCCTCTGCAAATTTTTTCGCGATTGCTTTTCCGATTCCGCCGGCGCTTCCGGTAACCAATGCCACTCTTCCACTTAATGATTTTGGTTTTGGCATGCGTTGCAATTTTGCTTCTTCCAATAACCAATATTCAATGTTGAATGCTTCTTGTCTTGGCAATGAAGTATATTCTGAAATTGCTTCCGCGCCCTTCATTACATTGATCGCGTTGATATAAAATTCGCTGGCAACCCTTGCAGTTTGTTTATCTTTTGCAAACGTAAACATGCCCACACCCGGATATAAAATCACAACAGGATTTGCATCACGCATGGCAGGACTGTTCGGATGTTTGCAACTATTATAATAATCTGCATACATTTTTCTATATGCATCAAACAACGGAGAAATTTTTTGTTTGATCGCTGTCGTGTCGGTTACATCTTCATCAATAGCAAGATTTAAAACCAAGGGAGAAATTTTTGTGCGCAGAAAATGATCCGGACAACTTGTACCCATTGGTGCTAATCTGTCGAGATCATTAGAGTTGATGAATTCGAGAACTTTATTATCATCAGTGAAATGCCCGATCATTTTTATTTGCGAAGAGCAGAAGCCTCTTAGTGTAGGCATCAACGTTGCAGCTTGCTGTTTTCTTTTTTCTTTTGGTGATGATTGAATTTTTTGACCACCGAATACAGCGCGTTTTTTTCCAAAATTATTTTCGAGATATTCTGCACATTTTTCAATTACTTCTAATGTGTTGATATAACTTTCATAGGCGGTGTCTCCCCAGGTAAACAATCCATGTGAGCCGAGCATGATGCCGTGGATTCCGGGATTATCGTCGAGGCATTTTTTTAATTTCAATCCAAGATCAAAACCGGGGCGTTGCCATTCTACCCAACCAATTGTTCCATTGAATAATTCCTGCGTGATTTTTTTTCCGTCTTTTGCTGCAGCAATGGCGATAGCTGCATCGGGATGTAGATGATCGATATGTTTAAATGGAAGAAACCCATGCAACGGTGTATCGATTGACGGGGCTTTGGAACTGAGATCGTAAATGCAGTGATTGAAAAGCTCTACCATTTCATCTTCATGCTCAATGCCGCGATAAATATTTTTGAGATTTCTTAACCGATCAACATATAATGCAGCGAGACCATTGCGTTTCATGGTACCGAGATCGCCGCCACTGCCTTTCACGTACATTACTTCCACTTCTTTGTTTGTGATCGGATCGTTTGCAAAAATTTTGCAGGATGTATTTCCACCGCCGTAGTTTGTGAGGCGAAGATCTGCACCGAGCAAATTGGAACGATACACTAGTAATGCAACTTCATCTTCCTTAAGT
This sequence comes from Puia sp., assembly GCA_035295505.1. Lineage (GTDB taxonomy): Bacteria > Bacteroidota > Bacteroidia > Chitinophagales > Chitinophagaceae > Puia. Next base: position 26,756 of record DATGIX010000219.1, read on the forward strand.
TTGGATGCAGTTTCTTCATCCCACAAATACGAAACGTGTTTAAATTCTTTTCTTTCCATAGTATGCTTCTAAATATTTATTAGTGATTTGCAATGTGCCGAACAGAATTACTACTGTACAAGAGTGCGACGCAACGATGTTTAATAGTAGCAATGCCGCTGACTACATAATATTTTTATTTCATTGAATTACCAATTCCTACTAACAATACGGAAAGTATAATGGTGATTATACCGATCGTAAATGTTGTTTTTGTTTTTTTGCTTACACCTTTCCACTCTTTCAAAAATATTCCCCACATGTTTGCAACTAAAATGATGAACGCCATGTGCAGGATCCAACTGCTTGCGCCGTTGCCGAGTTTGCTTTCACCCATTCCGTAGAAAAAGAATTGCAGAAACCATGTTGTGCCTGCGAGTGCGGAAAACAAATAATTTTTTGTGAGTGGTGTTGATGCGTTTGTGTAGTCGCCGAATGTTTTGTTGCGTGTGTTGAGGATCATGCACCAGATAAAGTTGGTGGCGAGCCCGCCCCAAAGCAACACGACATACGTAACATTATTTTGATACAATGGATTGAACCCTTCTGCCACGGCGGCTTGCGCCATTGGCTTACCGGCTTCGATACCGAAATTGAAACAGGCACTCATGATGCCGGAAAAAATCGCGACTATCAATCCTTTCACCAAATTAAATTCAGCAACTGATTTTTTCTTTTCTTCTTCAGGTAATTCATTTTCTTTCAACATGCCCGCTTTGCCGCAGATATAAATACCGAGCAGGCAAATGATAACACCTGCCAGCACAATTCTTCCCCACGATGTTGTGAGCAAATCGTTGAAGGTTGTTTTGCCTTCAGCCGGATTGAAATTATAATATATCGAAGGCACGAGCGCACCAAACGCAGAACAAAAACCAAGCACCACAGAATTACCGAGCGACATGCCGAGATAACGAACACCGAGACCGTAAGTTAATCCGCCAAAACCCCAGAGCACACCGAACAACATCGTGTATTTGATAGAAGAAAATGAAGCTGCTTTGATGATCTCTGCAAACCCGGGCACAGTGAGCCATGCAGCGAGTGGCGGAACGATGAGCCATGAAAATAATCCGCCGATGATCCAGTAACTTTCCCAATGCCAGCCGCGAACTTTTTTATAAGGCATGTAAAAACTGCCCGATGCGAAACCGCCGATGAAATGAAAAATTACTCCGAGTATTGCCTGCATTCGTTAGAAATTAATTTCTTCTCCGACATTTCTATCAGAGATTTATAAATTCGATTAATTTTTATAGCAATTGTATTTTTATTTCAGGAGTTATTGCCAAATAACGATTGTCAGCAACCAAAAAATTAAATGGCAGCAACGATAATAAAATTAAATCATTCATATTGCCCGTCTATCCTCAACTGTCTGTAAGTTTGTAAACGTTTTTGTAAATCAATCGCCTAATGGTTTCTGAAAATATTTATAATCTAATCGTATTCAACGAATATTCTGTTACTCCTAAATATCAGCAATTAACCAATTGCATATTGAAGAGCATTCAGGAAGGCAAAATCCAAAAAGATTATATTCTTCCTTCTATTAATGACTTAAGCTATGAATTAGATATCAGCAGGAACACCGTTGAAAAAGCCTACAAACATTTGAAAGAAATCGGAGCTATCAATTCCGTTCCGGGAAAAGGATATTTTGTTTCAAAAACTGATTTAAAAAACCACCCGAAAATATTTTTGCTTTTCAACAAATTGAGCATTCACAAAAAAATCATTTACGATTCATTTGTGAAAACGCTTGGAGAAAATGCGATCATAGATTTTTACATTTACAATAACGACTTCCTGCTTTTTAAAAAATTGCTCACAGAAAAAAATAATGGTTATACCAACTATGTCATCATTCCACATTTTCTGGACGGAGGCTCGAAAGTTCAGGAAATCATCAATGCCATCCCGAAAGACAAACTGTTATTAATGGATAAACTGGTTACCGGCATTGACGGGGAATATGCAGCGATATATGAAGATTTCGAAAATGATATTTATCATGCGCTCACTAAAGCGCTTGAACAATTAAAAAAATACAAGTCTATCAAAATAATTTTTCCGGAATATACTTATCATCCAAAAGAAATCCTGAATGGTTTTTACAGGTTTTGCCAGGATTATGCTTTTGAATATGAAGTCATCAAAAAATCAGGCTTAGATAATATTTCGGAAGGAACAGTGTACATCAGCCTGATGGAAGATGATCTTGTTCCGCTCATTAAAAAAATATTAGAGAAAAAACTGCGTGTTGGAAAACAAGTTGGTGTAATATCTTATAATGAAACACCTATCAAACAAATTATTTTGAATGGGATCACAACTATCTCATCAGATTTTGAAATCATGGGAAAAAAAGCTGCTGAAATGATTCTGAACAAATCGAAAGAACATGTTGCAGTTCCTTTCTATTTAACACTAAGAGATTCCCTATAAATTGTTGTTGATTATTTCGGATTCTTTTTTTCAGTTTGTGATTTATTTGACGCAGGTTTTATTCTTCCCGTATCTTTCAATGCATTATTCAGCAGGTATTCAATCTGTCCGTTCACACTGCGGAATTCATCAGCAGCCCATTTTTCGAGCGCTTTATAAGTGGCTTCTTCAATCCTAAGAACAAAACTTTTTTTGTCCGCCATAATTCAAAACCAATTACTGATATAAAGTTCCGGTATTCAACACAGGTGTTGCAGCTTTCTCTCCGCAAAGAACAACCATCAGGTTACTTACCATCGCAGCTTTCTTTTCTTCGTCGAGGTGAACAATATCTTTCTTGCTCAATTGTTCAAGCGCCAGTTCCACCATGCCCACTGCACCTTCCACAATTTTATATCTCGCACTCACAATCGCTGTTGCCTGCTGGCGTTGCAACATTGCACCGGCAATTTCCGCAGCATAAGCAAGATGGCTGATCCTTGCTTCTCTCACTTCGATTCCTGCAAATGCAAGCCTTTCATTCAATTCTTTTTCGAGTAAATCATTCACCTTTTCGCCGCCATCCCGCAGAGTGATGGATGCTGTGTTGTCTTCCAGACTATCATAAGGACAAGTTGTTGCAAGATGTCTAACTGCCGCTTCGCTTTGAATTTTCACATACTGGTCATAATCCGATACCTCAAAACCTGCCTTGTAAGTATCTTTCACGAGCCACACAATCACTGCGGCAATTTCAATCGGGTTGCCCATTTTATCATTCACTTTTAAAATCTGTCCGTTCAGGTTCGAAGCACGTAATGAAATTTTATAAGCCTTATAAAAAGGATTTACCCAAAGCAAGCCGTTTTCTTTCACAGTCCCCACGTATTTTCCAAAGAAAACACAAACGTTGGAATGGTTTGGGTTAACAACCATTAAACCTTTCACCAGAAATAAAAACACCAATAAAAAAAGCACAGCCACAAAACTTAATAACGGATTGGCACCATCTCCGTTAGAGGCGAAAATAACAACAGCTACTATGATGCTCATGATCGCAAAAAACAGTGCTACAAAGCCAGACACAGGTTTAATTATCTTTTCCATAAAAATCAATTTGATATTAAAATGATATCAAACCTAAAACTAAACTTTGGATATTCAAAAACAATTTTGATGGCTGGGTTCATATTTTTTAATTGAAGCCTGATAATCAATTAGAAAAAAATTTCTGTCAACACTTAAAATGGCGTAACTTAATGGGGTTCTTTATTTACTCACTCAAAATTTGCCATCATGAATATCGTACAACGCGTAGAGCTTTGGGGCGATAGGCATCACCCCAAATGGCTTGATATCATCCGCATTGCTTTAGGTATTTTTCTTTGCTACAAAGGCATTCAGTTCCTCAACAACATGAGCAGCATGATTGATGTGATGACGAACAAAGTTTCGTTCGGCTCATTCACGATTGTTATGCTCAGCAATTATGTTGCGTTCGCTCATTTACTGGGCGGGGCATTACTGATTTTGGGCATACTAACGAGGTTTGCATGCCTGATACAAATTCCGATTTTGCTTGGCGCTATTTTTTTAATCAATTCTTCTGGCGATTTGCTGAAACCATTTTCAGAACTGTATCTCGCCATTTTGGTTTTGCTGTTGCTGATTTATTTTTTGATTATTGGCAATGGACCGTGGGCATTTAAGCTTTCCGATAAATAAAAAATGCCACAGAGCCACTGAAACACAGAAAATTCTGTGTTTCAGTGGTAATAACCTTCCTCATTAAAAAGTCAATTGAACATTCTTGTAGAGCTATAACTACAATGTGATGTGAAGGAAATTACATGGTAATCATAAAGGTTACTATTTTTTAAGGATTGTTTGCAGCGTTACTTTGTATCAGAATTACAGCAGAAACCTGAACTGTGCTCTTTGAAAACTAAAATTCTATATCCTGAAAACGGTCTCGTTACCCTTTGAAAAACCAAAATCCAGAACCGTGAAAAAAACAGGAGGGTGCAACATGCGGCTTCGAGAAAACGAAGCCTGAAAATGAATAACAATTAAACCGTTACAAATTCATTTAACCCTAATCCAGTACCAGCACTGTTGCGCCTTCCTTAATTTTATTTCTTTCGTTTTATTTTAGTTTTCGTTCCTGATTTTATTGTTTGATTATTAAGTTCAAATCCATTAGCATAGAAGAATAAATTAATTGATAGTCGTTGCAATTCGAAATGCAGATGGCTTCGTTCCTCGCCATGACGTGCAGCCGCAAATTAATTTTGAAAACGCATCGGCAACCCGAAGCTTAATAGTGCACAACTGATAAAAGGAGCGTCGCAACGATGACGAAGAGAGAACAAATGCCCGTAACAAAAATCAAGCTGTCTTTCTGTAATTTAAAACTGCCCACACATTTAGAACGAGGCCAATGATCGCCATTGCAATCAGGTGACCGGTGATGTCGCTGAAACCGCTTCCTTTGAGTACGACGGTGCGCATGATTTTAATGAAATGACTCGGTGGAAATGTTTGTACGATTGCCTGCGCCCATGCGGGCATGCTATCCACCGAACTGAACACGCCGCTCATCATATTGAAAATATTAATGAAGAAAAATGAAAGCGACATAGCTTGCATTTGTGTTGCAGAATAGGTGGAGATGAGCAGCCCAAGCCCAAGCATTGCGAACAAATAAATTACGAGAGAAGTATATAGCACAAAAATATTCCCGACGGGAACGATGTGATAAAAGATTCGTCCGATTAACAACCCAAGTGTGAAGATGACGATGCCAAGCACTAAAAACGGGACGAGCTTGCCGATGATGAAAATATGTTTTTTGATAGGCGTCACATTTATCTGTTCAATGGTGCCGTTTTCTTTTTCCTGCACAATGTTGAACGCAGATTGCATTGCACTTAATGCAGTGACAAGCGTTACGAGAATCGCAGGCACCATGTACAAATTATAATTCATGAAAGGATTGTACCAGTTGGAAGATGCAACAGAAATTTGTGGCGCATCAACAGTTGCATTGTGCGTCCACTCAACGCGGATATCATTATCAAAATCACGAACGATGCTGGAAAGATAACTGCCTCCGAGATTTGCTTTTGTTCCCTCAATAGCGTTGATGGCGACAAACATTTTCTCGGAATTTTCGCGCACTAAATTTTTTTCGAAGTTGAGAGGAATTTGCAAAGCAAGGTCCGCTTTGTCCTGCTCTACCATTTTCAACGCTTCTTTGTATGAAGAAACATAACCTGCGAGTTTGAAATTTCCGCCTGCAGTAATTTTATTGATAAGCTTTTGAGAAAAAGTGGAATGGTCGTTATCGACCACAACAATTGAAACATTCTTCACGGAGAAATCTGCAGCGAGCGGCATTAATATCAATTGTATCGACGGCGCAATAATGAGAATGCCAAGCAAAGATTTCCTGCGCATCAATTGCCTGAATTCTTTTTCCAACAAAAAAAATAATGTTCTCATTGCAACCTCGTTTTAAATTTTCGCAAGCTCACAGCAAATAAAAAAAAGCACATAGCTGAAAGGATTAAAGTTTCTTTCCATACTGCGCTAAACCCAAGACCTTTTAACATCACACGTTTCACAATAATAAAATACCAGCGCGAAGGAACCAGGTTTGCGAGCACCTGCATCACGATTGGCATATTTTCAATCGGGAATAAAAATCCGGTGAGCAACATTGTCGGAAGCATCATACCCATCAGTGATGCAGTCATGGCGGATTGTTGTGTTTGCGCATTGATGGATAATAATAATCCGATTGATAATGATGTGAGAATAAAAAGCATGCTGCAAAATGTGAGCAGCAACACGCTACCTTTCACCTGCAAATCCAAAAAAACAGAGCTAAGAATCAGTATGATAAAAAGGTTTACTACGGAAATAATCAGGTTGGGTGCAAGCTTTGCGATGATGATATAAATTGTTTTGAATGGTGACACCAATAAAATTTCCATCGTGCCTAATTCTTTTTCTTTCACGATGGCAACAGATGTCATCATCGTGCAAACGAGCATGAGCACAAGCGCCATAACACCCGGAACAAAATTCGGAGCTCCGCGCAGTTCAGGATTGTAAAGCATTTTAACCTCAGGAACAATTTGAAGCGGTTGTACATTTCCGTTAGTCAGTTCAGCATTGTAATCATTAATAATATTCGTGACATAGTTGGTAACGGTTGTTGCAAGATTCGGGTCAGATGCATCGGCAATCACCTGAATAGTTACTTTATTCGTGTGTATCAAATCATTTCCGAAATTCTGCGGAAAAATCACAGCCATTTTTATGACGCCTTTTTTAAATGCTGATTGCAACTCGTCAGCACTTTGCAAGCTCTGCTGTATATTGAAATATTTGCTTGAGCCAATCTTGCTGATAATTTTCGTTGTCACTGCATCTTTGGAATAATCAGCCACTACAATTTTGCTATCCTTTACTTCATTGCTCAATGCAAAACCAAACAGTATAATCTGCGCAATCGGCAAACCGAAAAGCATCAGCAACGTTTTCCTGTCTCGGAAAACGTGCAGAAATTCTTTTTTAATGAATGTTATTAACTGTGAATGCATTGATGACTTATTAATAGTGCATTTCTGTTTCTGTGAACAATTATTAATTAGTAATTATTAATTAATAATTTATCCATCACTTCGTTTCGCTTTTCTTGCCAATTGATAAAATACATCTTCCATATTATCGCAATTAAATTCATGTTTCAGATTTGCAGGGCTGTCAAGCGCAGCAATCACTCCATCCACCATTATTGAAACACGATTGCAATATTCAGCTTCGTCCATATAATGTGTTGTCACAAAAACCGTCACACCTTTATCTGCAGCGTGATAAATCAAATCCCAGAATTGCCTCCTCGTAACCGGGTCAACACCACCTGTCGGTTCATCTAAAAAAACAATATCAGGAGCATGAACAATAGAGACTGAAAATGCCAGTTTCTGCTTCCATCCTAATGGCAATGCGCTTACCAATGTTTTCTCTTCATTTTGCAATCCCAATTCGTCAAGCAATTCTTTGGTTTTTTCTTTGATTTGTTTTGTGCGCATTCCATAAATGCCTGCATAAAAACGAATATTTTCTGCAACGGTCAAATCATCATACAAAGAAAATTTCTGGCTCATGTAGCCAATGCTCATTTTTATTTTTTCGGTTTGAGTGAACACATCAAAGCCTGCAACAGAAGCCTTTCCTGATGTGGGTTTCAGCAAACCGCACAGCATGCGCATGGCTGTTGTTTTGCCGGCTCCATTCGCCCCGAGAAATCCAAATATTTCTCCTTTGCCAACTTCAAAACTCAATTCGTTACAGGCAATAAAATCGCCGAAACGTTTCGTGAGTTTTTCTGTTTTTATTACGTGTTCCATTTTAATTTTTCAACAGTTCAATAAAACAATCTTCAATGCTGGGAGTAATGACTCCAATGCTCACATCATTATGACC
>DATGIX010000220.1:0-33826 GCA_035295505.1 Puia sp.
AACAATTTTTGCCGGGTTTTATCCTGCGCGGGTCTTGGCTTCTTATTTACCGGTCCTTAGCTTAAAAGGAGCAAATTTTCAAAAAGGTTCAGAAAAAATAAATCTCCGCAAAGCGCTCATCGTTTTTCAATTCACTATTTCGATGGTGTTTATTATTACAGCAATAACGATGGGAAAGCAGATGAATTTTATGAAGAACGCAGATAAAGGTTTTAATTCGGATGCAGTTATTACTGTTGACAAATGGCGTGATCGCGATAATAAATTAAAAATCCTTGCAGAGAATGTGAGGCATATTCCGGGAGTTAATAAAGTTCTATGGCAGGGAGATAACCCGATGGGATTTGCGAAAACAATGGCCGTATTTAAATACAAAGGTAAAGATGAAATAACAATTAATCCTATTATTGAAGAAGGCGATAACCAGTACATATCTTTTTACATGATGAAATTAGTCGCTGGCAGAGATATAATACCTGGCGACAGCTTGCATGAATTAATTATCAATGAAAGGCTGGCAAAAGCAATTGGTTTTAATAATCCTGCAGATGCAATCGGCAAACAACTTTTTAGCGCTTCCAATATAACACCAAATAGCCAAAATGGGAACCCGATTGTTGGAGTTGTTGCAGATTTTCATCAGGGTTCATTTCACGATGCAATCGATCCGGCAGTCATAACGAATATGAAAGTTTTCCGCCATAGTATTGCCATTAAACTTTTAGGCCACGAAAAAAATGCAAAAGATGTAAAAACAATTTTGACTGCAATAGAAACCGAATGGAAAAAAATATTCCCCAATGAAACATTCAATTACCAATTCATGAATGAATCAATAGGATTTCTATATGGGCAGGAAGAAAAAACTGCATGGCTCGTAAATGTGGCAATGGCATTAACCATTTTCATTTCTTGTATGGGATTATTTGGACTTGGCATGTTCACTGCAGAGCGCAGAACAAAAGAAATTGGAATAAGAAAAGTATTAGGAGCAGGTGTTGCAAATATTGCGGCACTCCTGAGCAAAGATTTTGTTCTTCTCATACTACTATCAATTCTAATCGCATCACCTATTGCCTGGTATTTCATGAAGCAATGGCTGCAAGATTATGCATATCGGACAGCTATCAGTTGGTGGGTATTTTTTGTAGCAGGTCTTTCTGCAATATTGATCGGTTTGATAACAGTTAGTTTTCATGCCATCAAAGCAGCAATGGCCAAGCCGGTGAAGAGTTTGAGGAGTGAATAGTGAATTATGAATTAGTAATTAAAAATTAATAATGAAGATCAGCTCTAAGAAATCGTAATTCGTAAATATTAACCGCATGCTAAAAAATTATTTAAAAACCGCCTGGAGAAATTTAGTCAGGAACAAAGCATTTTCTTTTATCAATATCTCAGGTCTTGCATTAGGGATTGCATGCAGTTTATTAATCATGCTTTGGGTGCAGGATGAAAGAAGTATTGATGGTTTTCATAAGAATGGAAAAAATCTTTTTCAGGTATATGAACGGAGTTATTTCGATGGGAAGGTGCATGCCGATTATCCTACGCAAGGTTTGCTCGCTGAAGAATTGAAGCGTGTTGTGCCTGAAATAAAATATGCAAGCGGGCTTGAACATGTTTCTGCGCCGGAATCAATGACAACATTTGCAGTGAGTGAAAAAATAAATAAAATGGACGGTCAATATGCCGGGGAAGATTTCTTCAGCATGTTCAGTTTTCCACTATTAAAAGGTACTGCATCATCTGCATTGAATGAACCGGGGAAGATTGCGATATCGCGCAGGATGGCAGAAGAATTTTTTGGAAGTGCTGAAAAAGCTATCGGGCAACCGATATTAAAAGACAATGCAGATGCATTGAAGGTTTCTGCAGTGTTTGAAAACCTGCCGGCCAATTCTTCAATTCAATTTGATTTCTTACTGACATGGAAAGATTTTGTAAAAGAAAATAGCTGGGTGAATAATTGGGGAAACACAGACCCGCAAACATTTGTGCAGCTTCGTGATGGAGCAGATGTCGCGAAAACAGAACCAAAGATCAAAGATTTCATTTATCGCTACCAGAAAAAAGATGCGGGCTGGTCTACTGAATTAGCACTGCAACCTTTTTCAGAAAAATATTTGCACTCATCATTCACCGATGGAAAAATTGACGGAGGCAGGATTGAATATGTACGCTTATTCACTGTTGTGGCAATCTTCTTATTACTGATCGCTTGTATCAATTTCATGAACCTTGCTACAGCACAATCTGCAAAGCGTGCAAAAGAAGTTGGTTTGCGCAAGGTAATCGGTGCCATGCGGTCTTCATTGATCAGGCAGTTTATCGGCGAAGCAATGCTGCTCACTTTTTTTGCCGTGTTAATTGCATTTGTAATTGCAAGTTTATTATTGCCCGCATTTAATATGCTCACCGGAAAACAGTTACACATTCCCGTTAACAACCCAGTTTTCTGGTTCTCCATTTTAGGATTATTGATAGCTACAGGTTTTGTTGCCGGAAGTTACCCTGCGCTTTTCTTATCCTCACTAAATCCGGTTACTGTATTAAAAGGCACACTGAAATTTAATTGGGGCGCAACTTTTTTCCGAAAAGGATTGGTAGTATTTCAATTCACGCTTTCAATTATATTAATTGTAAGCATGGTGGTCATTTATCGCCAGGTGAATTATATACAAACAAAAAACCTTGGCTATGCCCGCGAAAATTTATTATATATTCCGATCGAAGGTGATCTGATAAAAAAATATGAAGTCTTTAAGGAAGAAGCGCTGAGAATGTCTGATATAACGGACATATCTAAAATGAGGAATTCTCCAACTGTAATCGCACACCATACCGGTAGTATTGACTGGACGGGCAAAGACCCTAACCTGCAGATTTCTTTTGCCGATGGCGTAGTAGGTTATGATTTTGTGAAAACAATGAAGCTGCAGTTAAAAGATGGTCGTGATTTTTCAAGAGATTTCAGCAGTGATTCTGTTGGGTTTTTATTGAATGAAACTGCTGCAAATAAAATCGGTTTTCAAAATGCAGTAGGTCAAACGATGATTTGGGGAAACCATCCGGGCAAAGTGATTGGTGTGCTGAAAGATTTTCATTTCAGCTCCATGCATCAGAATATTGACCCGCTGATCGTTCGCCTTGATGAGAACTGGCCCTGGGGAACAATTCTCGTGCGCACAAAATCAGGCAAAACAAAAGAAGCAATTGCAGGGCTTGAAAAACTATGCAAGACATTAAATCCGAAAACTCCTTTCACGTTTCAGTTTTCCGATCTTGAATTTTCGAAGTTGTACAGAAGTGAAGAGATCGTAAGCCAGCTTGCAAATTATTTCGCTGTAATCGCGATTTTTATTTCTTGTCTTGGTTTATTTGGGCTTGCAACATTCACTGCTGCGCAACGCACCAAAGAAATCGGCGTGCGCAAAGTGCTTGGCGCTTCTGTTCCCGATATTGTTGCCATGCTTTCCAATAATTTTTTGCGATTGATTTTGTTGTCGATGCTTATTGCATTTCCCGTTGCATGGTTTGCGATGAATAAATGGCTGCAAAATTTTGCATATAAAACTAATATCGATTGGTGGGTGTTTGCTGTTGCCGGCCTTGCAACAATTTTTATAGCATTAGCGACTATTAGCTATCAAAGCATCAAAGCTGCAGTAAGGAACCCGGTAAAGAGCCTGAGAACAGAATAGTGAATTGATAATGTATAATTGAAAATGAAGAATCATAGCATTCAAAAAATCATTTCAATCATAGTTCAGAAATAATAAGAGATGAGAAATAATAAATAAGAAAGTAAATAGATGAGTTTCAGAAATCGTAAATCTCAAATCATAATTCTTAAATACCTGGCTTATGTTCAAAAACTATTTCAAAACTGCATACAGAAATCTGATACGCAACAAGAGCTATACATTCATAAATATTGCTGGGTTGGCCATTGGCATTGCCATCTGCATGATCATTTTTATCGTTATCCAGTTTGAATTAAGCTTTGATAAATTCCATACTAAAAAAGACCGTATCTATCGTGTACTTACAGAATATAAACATTCCGACTCCAAAGACGTTTTTTATGCTTCCGCTGTTCCGTTTGCACTGCCAAAAGGCATGAAAACAGCTTTCCCACAAATAGAAAAGATCACTGCAATTTATACTGATGGCAATGATCAGATCCAGGTGCTGGATAATGATGGCCATCCCACAAAAAAATTCAAAGAACAAAAAGGAGTTTTTTTTGCGGAGCCTTCGTTCTTCGACATATTCGATTTTCCATGGCTTGCAGGAAATCCGAAAACAGCATTAAATGATCCGAACACAGCAGTGCTCACGAAAGAAATTGCTGAGAAATATTTTGGCGATTGGAAAACTGCCATGGGAAAAACCATCAAATGGAGGAACGCATATACGTTAAAGATAACAGGCATATTAGCCAGCATTCCTGCAAACACCGATTTTCAGTTAAAGATTGTGATAGCTTACGGAACAGGCTTCACTGCAGAAATTGCAAGATCCAGCGATTGGGAAAGCACCAACTCTAGTTTTGGATGTTATATTTTATTGCCTCCAAATTTATCTGTAGAAACTTTCAACAAACAGTTGAGAGCATTTTCAAAAAAAATGGAACCCGCAGATGATAAAGACAGCCACATTATTCAATCGCTAAACTTTGTACATGATGACTCGCAAAAAATTGGCAATTACAGTGGCAAAACTTTTAGCCCTCAGTTGATCCGTGCTTTATGGCTGATTGCCGGGTTTATTTTATTGATAGCATGTGTAAATTTCATCAACCTGTCTACTGCGCAAGCTGTTAATCGCTCCAAAGAAGTTGGCGTAAGAAAAGTGCTGGGCAGCAATAAAACCCAATTGAAAATCCAGTTCATCGTCGAAACATTTTTGATTGTTGTGCTTGCAGTAGCACTTTCAATCCTGATCAGTGTTCTTGTTCTTCCTGTCATCAATAATATATTGGAAGTGTCGCTCAATTTTAATCTCATTCAGAATCCATCCATTCTTTTATTTCTTTTTATTATCACCATTGTGGTTACGCTGCTGGCTGGATTTTATCCATCAATTGTATTATCAGGTTTCAATCCGATCAATGCATTAAAAAGCAAGCTTGCTTCAAAAAGCACAAAAGGTATTTCATTGAGAAGAGGGCTTGTAGTATTTCAATTTATCATCGCGCAAGCATTGATCATCGGAACGCTCATCATCATCAAGCAGATGAATTATTTTTCCAATCAACCTATCGGTTTTGATAAAAATAATATTGTGAATGTGCCTTTTCCGAATGACAGTACGAGCGTGACCAAACTGGATTTTTTGCGAAAAGAATTGTCTGCCGTGAAAGGCATTCAGCAAATAAGTTTCAGCTCAACCACTCCAGTGGAAGATGATAATGACAACTGGACAACGTTCAACTTTGATAATGCGGCAAAAGAAACTGATTTTTTTGCGATCATCAAATGGGTGGACAATCAATATCTCCCGACATATAAATTGCCATTAATTGCCGGAAGAAATTTAGAAGCATCTGACACAGCCCGGGAGTTTCTGGTAGATGAATTGCTGTTGAAAAATTTAGGGATCAGAAAACCTGAAGATGCTTTGAACAAACGAATCAGTTTATGGGACGGGCGCATAAAGGGTATTATTGTGGGAGTATTGAAAGAATTTAACTCAAGGTCTTTTCGCCGCGACCTCGCACCTGTGCTCATGACAACGAGGAAAAGCGGTTATAATAACGCCGGGTTAAAATTAACATCGGCTGATGTGCCTGCAACAATGAAAACGGTTGAAAAAATGTGGGAGCAAATATTTCCTGAATTTGTTTTCGAATACAAATTTCTGGATTCTAAAATTGACAGTTTTTACAAACAGGAAAGGCAATTGTCTCAGCTTTATAAAATCTTTGCTGTGATCGCAATCTTGTTAAGTTGCCTTGGACTATATGGGCTTGCATCTTTCATGGCAGTGCAGCGCATCAAAGAAGTGGGCATCAGAAAAGTGCTTGGTGCAACGCCTTCAAATATTGTTTATTTATTTTCAAAGGAATTTGTGATACTGATCGCTGTTGCGTTTGCAATTGCAACACCTATTGCATGGTATTATATGCATCAATGGCTGCAGGATTATCCTTTCAGAATTAATCTGAGCTGGTGGATATTTCTTGCTGGCGGCATAGCCTCAGTGATCATCGCATTGACAACAGTGAGCTTTCAGGCGATTAAAGCTGCAATGGCAAATCCGGTGAAGAGTTTGCGGAGCGAGTGAGGGCAGTCGGCAGTAGTAGATGAAAATGAATAACACCTCATTAGATACAACCTGTTGACCATCGACCGAGCACTCCTTGTATCAAAAGCGTACACTATTTGTATCAAAAACGAACTTATTCGTATATTGTACGTAATTACTACACTGTAAATCATTTGCATCCAAATCCGGCATGTTGTTAGTGAATTCTATGCGGATTTCTGTGCCTTATTGGAAACAGGCTTATTATAATTCACAATTTCATAATACCACCAAATGTTCAGGAACTATTTCACAACTGCACTCAGGAATCTTTTCAGGAATAAAATTTATTCCTTGATTAATATTTTGGGATTGACACTTGGGCTGGCTGCTGCAATGCTCATCATGTTATACGTGAAAGATGAAACAAGCTTTGACCATTTTCACGCAAAAGTGAATAATATATACCGCATCGTTACTAAAGAAATAGATGTTGATGGGAGTGTGAAGCGAATTGATGGAAACACCGGAATATTTCAGGGACCACGCTTTGCCTCAAATGTGTCAGGCATACAATCTTTCGCACGCATCCAGGAAACTTACCAGGATATACAAAAAGGAACTGAGGTGCAATCACAGCAAATATATTATGTGGATTCAAACTTCCTGAGCATGTTTTCTTTTCCTGTGGTCAGCGGTAATCCGAAAACTGCATTGCTTCAGCCTAATTCGCTTGTGATTTCGGAAGAAATAGCAAAAAAGCAATTTGGCAATGATGATGCGCTGAATAAAATAATCATGGTGAAAGACCAGGAAAAATTTGTGCCTTATACCGTTACTGCCGTCACAAAAAAATGCCCGCAGAATTCTTCCATCAAATTTGATATGCTGATGCCAATAAAGATCGCAAAGGAAGATGCTGCTGATAATACCAACTGGTTTAATTTCTTTCTGAATACGTTTGTTGTGGTTGCTCCGAATACGAATATCAAATCAGCCGAAGCCCAGATGCAGAAAGTGTATGAGTCAGATGCAAAAGAGACTATCAAAATGATGGCTGATAAATATGATTTCAAAGGAAAGCAATTTTTCTTTCTGCAGCCTTTTACGGACATGCACCTAAGCAAAGATCTTCCTGCAAGCAATGGACTAACTGACGCAAGCAATCCTGTGTATTCTTATATCTTAACCGGCATTGCCATTTTCATTTTACTGATTGCATGCATCAATTTTATTAACCTCACTATTGCCCGATCTATCAAACGCGCAAAGGAAATCGGGATACGCAAAGTGGTTGGCGGTGACAGGAAACAGCTCATCATGCAATTTCTGGGGGAGTCGTTCATTCTTTGTTTTATTGCATTTGCATTTGCGCTACTGATTGTGCAATTGATATTGCCGGTATTCAATCAGCTTGCCAATAAATCGCTTGCACTCTCCTATTTGTTTGATGCAAAACTGATAACAGGATATCTGATTTTATTTCTATTGACAGGATTGCTCGCCGGTTTTTATCCTGCACTAGTATTATCAAATTATAATCCGGTTCAAACTTTATATAGCCGCTTCAAGCTTGGCGGAAAAAATTATCTGCAAAAATCTTTGGTGGTATTGCAATTCTCGCTCGCGTCTTTTTTAATCATTGCAACGTTCACCATTTTTTCGCAGTTCAATTATCTCACCACAGAAAAACTGGGATATGACGACAGCAACCTGATTATGATTAACAAAAGCAATATCAAACAAAATGAGCTTGCCGTATTGAAAAATGAGTTGCTGAAAAACCCTTCGATTATAAATATAGCTCCCAGAAATGGGGGCTCATGGGGAACAATTGCAAAAGTGAATGGCGATTCATCCATACAATTTGATTATGAACTCACAGATGAGAGTTTCATCCCGTTATTGAAAATACCTGTTATACAAGGGAGAAATTTTTCTGCAGATTTTCCTTCAGACTCTACACAATCTGTTATCGTGAATGAAGCTTTTGTGAAGCAAGCCGGATGGAAAAACCCAATCGGCCAGGAAGTGAATTTCTGGTACCGCAACAACGAAAAATACAAAGTGATCGGTGTGGTAAAAGATTATCATTATGAATCATTAAATCAAAAAATCGGCCCTGAATTATTTTCTGCAAAAACAAATAACCGTTTGGGAATGGTGTTCATCAAAATAAAACCGAACAGTGAAGCTTCGAGCCTGCAGCATATTCAAAAAATTTTCAAAAGCTTATTCCCTTACGTTCCTTACAGCTATAAATTCAAGGACCAGGAAAATTTCAAAAATTATGAAGCAGAAGGAAAGTGGAAACAGATCATGTTGTTCAGTGCTATTCTTACCATTTTTATTTCCTGTATCGGGCTGTTTGGATTATCTGTTTTATCAGCAGAAAAAAGAACAAAAGAAATCGGCATCAGGAAAGTGTTGGGGGCATCAGTTGGTGGAGTCGTCACTATTTTATCTAAAGATTTTTTAAAACTTGTGCTGATTGCGTTGGTGATTTCGATTCCATTGGCATGGATGGCTGCAAACAAATGGCTCGAAAATTATCCTTATCGCATCACATTGAACTGGATGATGTTTGCAGTGGCTGCATTGTTAGTGATCATAATCGCATTGGTAACAATAAGTTTTCACGCCATCAAAGCGGCGATTGCAAATCCTGTGAAATCGCTCAGGACAGAGTGATTCATCAATAAAAATTATTGATAAAAAATATTATAATACTCATTTCGAATAACGATGGCGTTGAAGCTGGCGGAAATATATAAACATATAAAACATAAAACATGAAAAAACTTCTGTTGATAATGTCATTTGCTTCGGCAATGCTCTCAGCTAAAGCACAACAAACATTATATCTCACAAAATCACTTTCAAGTGAAACAATAAAAGAAATTGAAGCTAAAACTTCCGGAGGAAGCATTAATGTGTCAGGAGATCATTCCCAAGATGCACGCATTGAAGTGTATGTTTCTTCAAATGGCCATCAGATAAGTTTATCAAAAGAAGAGATTGAGGCAAAGCTGAATGAAGATTATGATTTTTCAATCACCGTTTCAAATAACAAATTAACTGCAACCTCAAGACCCAAACACAATTTTTCCAATTGGAAGAAGGCATTGAATATCTCTTTCAAAATATTTGTGCCGCAAAATGTTTCTACAGATTTATCAACCAGCGGCGGAAGCATTTCGCTCAATAACTTGTCTGGTAATGAAGAATTCAGGACAAGCGGTGGCAGCCTAACTGTTGAAAAGCTCACTGGAAAAATTAATGGCGAAACAAGTGGCGGAAGCATTACTGTGTCCGACACAAAAGATGATATTGATCTTGGCACAAGCGGCGGAAGCATCAATGCAACTAACTGTTCAGGCAAAATAAGACTGACGACTTCAGGTGGATCTTTAACACTTAATGACTTGAAAGGTGATATCAAAGCAACTACAAGCGGTGGTTCTGTGAATGGGAAAAGCATTAGCGGTGAATTGATCACCTCCACTTCAGGAGGCAGCGTGAACTTAAGCGCACTGTATTGCAGTCTTGATGCATCAACAAGTGGCGGAAGTATTAATGCAGAAATAAAAGAAGTCGGGAAATATGTGAAGCTGAATAATTCAGGCGGCCATATTGATCTGACAATTCCAAAAGACAAAGGATATGACCTGAAATTATATGGCGATAAGATGGACAGGAATTTTTCACTGAACAATTTCAGCGGCACGGTGAAAGAAAATAAAATTGAAGGAACGGTGAATGGCGGCGGTATACCAGTTACAGTAGATGCAAATGGCGGGAAAGTTTATTTATCGTTCAAATAAAATCATACATCACAAAATCAGAATCCTCAATTCTCTGCTTATGTTCAAAAATTATTTCAAAACTGCACTGCGCAATCTGGCAAAGAACAAAGTTTTTTCGCTGATAAATGTTGCCGGATTATCAATTGGAATAAGCTCTGCGCTTGTTATTTATTTAATCGTTTCTTATGATTTCAGTTTTGATAAATTTGAAAAAGACAGGGACAGGATTTATCGCATTGTTTCTGATTTTAAATTTTCCGGTGAGGATTATCATAATTCCGGAGCCACTTATCCCTTAGCAGCAGCTATCAAAAAAGATTTGACCGCGATTGAAAACGTGACTCATTTTTGCACAGCAAGCGATGACGTAAAAATAAGCGTACCACTTGCAGGAAAAAAAGATCCCGCCATTTTCAAAAAGCAAAAGAATATTGTTTTTGCCGATGACAGTTATTTTAATCTGGTTTCATATAACTGGATAGCCGGTTCAAAAAAGACAGCACTTCAAAAAAATTATGAATCAGTACTGACGGAGTCCAATGCAAAAATTTATTTCCCGAACCTGAAGCCTTCTGAAATCATCGGTAAAGAAATTATTTTTGATGATACTGTCAGGACTTCTGTTGTGGGCATTGTCAAAGACCTTGATGAAAATTCTGATTTCACTTTCAAGACCTTTATTTCATTAGCAACTTATGAAACCAGATTAATAAGCCCGGATGACAAAAATGAATGGGGCAATACAAATTCTGCGTGGCAGCTTTTAGTAAAACTTGCACCGGGCAACACAGCACAAAAAGTAACTAAGCAGGTAAATGTTCTTCGCGAAAAATACAAAAAGCCTGACCCGAATGATCATAGCACTTCAGCATTTTCAATGCAGCCATTAAGCGATGTGCATTTCAATACAACCTATAATAGTTTTGGTCAGCGCACTGCACATAAACCAACAATGTATGGCCTGCTTGCGGTAGCTGCATTTTTGCTTTTGCTTGGTTGCATCAATTTCATAAACCTCACCACTGCTCAGGCATCACAACGCGCAAAGGAAATCGGTATCCGCAAAACAATGGGCAGTTCAAAAAAGCAATTGATCTTTCAGTTCCTCAGCGAAACATTTCTGCTCACCATTTTTGCAACTTTATTATCCATTCTCATCACGCCTTTGCTACTGAAAATGTTTTCAGATTTTATTCCGAAAGATCTTCATTTCACTTTTCAGCCAGGCATTGTTTTGTTTCTGATTGGCTTGATAATAGTTGTTGGGCTTCTTTCAGGGTTTTATCCTGCCCTTGTGCTTTCATCTTATAAACCCGTGTTGGTATTAAAAAATCAGACAGCATCCGGCTCAGGCAATACAAGAAATATATGGATGAGAAAAACGCTGACTGTTTCGCAATTTGTGATTGCACAGGTTTTTATTATAGGAACAATCCTTGTCACCAAACAGATCAGCTATTGGCTCAATAAAGATTTAGGGTTTAAAAAAGATGCCATTGTTTATCTGAAAACAAATTATTACGACACTTTTCAATCGCATCGTTTTGTGCTGATGGAAAAACTTCGTGCTATTCCTGAGATATCAATGATCAGTCTTGCAAATGATCCGCCTTCTATTAACAGCGTGTGGTCAAGCACCATGAAATTTAAAGATGGGAAAAAAGAAATTGAAACAGATGTGCAGGTGAAATTGGCTGACACGAATTATTTAAAACTGTTTCGAATAAAATTGCTTGCTGGTTCCAATCTTCCTTATACCGATACAACAAGAACTGTCATTATTAATGAAGCTTATGCGAATGTTCTAGGTTTCAAAAATCCGAATCAGGCCATTGGGAAACTCATTGAGTGGGATAATAAAAGCATCCCGATTTGCGGTGTAGTTTCAAATTTCCATCAGCGTTCTTTGCATGAGCCCATCAAGCCATTGATATTTACAACAAAAACAAAACAGATGCGGGCTATCAATATTGCGCTCATGCCACAAAATGCAGAAGGCACTTTATGGAAAACCGCGCTTGGCAAAATTGAAAAAGCATGGAAAGAAACCTATCCTGAGGATGATTTCAGCTACACTTTTTTAGACGACACCATCAAACAATATTACACAGCAGAACAGAATATTTCCAAGTTATTAATGTGGGCAACTGGTCTTGCAATTTTCATCAGTTGTCTTGGTTTGCTTGGGCTTGTTACATACATCACCAATCAGCGCACCAAAGAAATCGGCGTTCGCAAAGTGATCGGAGCTAGTGTTACGCAAATTATCTCTCTTCTATCAAAAGATTTTTTAAAACTTGTGTTGATTGCATTTGTAATTGCGATCCCGATTGCATGGTGGGGCGGTCATAAATGGCTGGAAAGCTTTTCATACAAAACAAACATCAGCATCTGGATGTTTGCGCTTGGCGGATGCATCATGTTTGCGATGGCATTATTAATACTTTGCCTCAGAACGTTCAAAGCAGCAACGGTGAATCCGGTAAAGAGTTTGAGAAGTGAATAGCGAATGGTCAATGGTGAATTGATAATGTATAATTGAAAAATAAGTAATAAGAAATTAGAAAGGATTGTTGAGTTGAAAACGCTCAAAGCTAATAGCTATTAGCTTTTCTGAGGAAATCGTAAATCCCAATTCGTAATTTATAAATTATTTCGTTCATGCTGAAAAATTATTTCAAAATCGCCTGGAGAAATTTGAAAAGACACAAAGCTTATGTGTTTGTGAATGTGCTCGGATTATCTCTTGGCATTGCATGCGCTATTCTTATTTTCACGTTGGTGTCATTTCATTTTAGCTATGATAATTTCCATAAAAATAAAGACCGGATTTATCGCATCGTCACAGAATTGCATAGCGAAGACATTGGCCACACGCCCGGAGTGCCTCCGCCATTTGCAAAAGCATTCAGGAACGATTACACATTTTCTGAAAAAGTTGCAAGAGCGGTGACATTTGGAGACCAGCTCATTTCCATCCCATCAGAAAAAGAAAACAAAAAATTTCAGGAAGAAACCGGGATTGCATGCGTAGAACCGGAGTTTTTTGACATCTTCAATTTTCCATTGGCACAGGGAGATATTAAAACTGCATTGAGCGAACCCAACACAGCCATCATCACACAAAAAATTGCAAAGAAATATTTTGGCGATGAAAACCCGATGGGAAAAGTGATTCGTCTTGATAACAGAATAGATTTTAAAATCACCGGAATACTAAAAGACATTCCGTTGAACACCGACAGAAAACAGGAAATATATGTTTCTAATTTAAGCATGAAGGATATCAGTAACTGGCTTGCAAAAGATGATGCATGGGGCGGTATCAACAGCGAAACACATTGCTTTGCTTTATTTCATCCGGGCGTGAAACCCGCAGATGTTGAGAAAGCTTTTCCCGGATTCATGAAAAAGTATTACGACAAAAACAATCAAAGTTTTTTCAAATTCAAAGTGCAGCCGCTTTCTGATATCCATTTCAATCCTGATTACAATGGTTATGCAGATAAAAAATATTTGTGGGCGTTGATATTTGTGGGTGTCTTCATCATCATTACAGCTTGCGTGAATTTCATTAACCTCGCTACTGCACAAGCGCTCAACCGTTCAAAAGAAGTTGGCATCCGCAAAGTGCTTGGCAGCATGCGCAAACAATTGTTCTGGCAGTTTATTACCGAAACCGCATTCATCACATTTCTTGCCGTGTTGATAGCTTATGGACTCGCAAAATTAGGATTGCCATTTTTGAATGGATTGTTCAAAACAGAATTATCCATTAATCCATTTATTAATATCGGTCTGCTGATATTCACGCTGATTGTTTTTGTTGTAGTGATATTTTTATCAGGTGCATATCCGGGTCTTGTGCTGTCAGGATTCCAGCCTGTTACTGCATTGAAAGGAAAACTATCGCAGGACAGTGTGGGTGGTTTTTCTCTTAGAAGGATATTGGTGGTTGCGCAATTTGCCATTTCACAAATACTCATTATCGGAACAATTGTTATTGCAAGCCAGATGCATTTTTCAAAAACAACTGACCTTGGTTTCAAGAAAGATGGAATTGTGATGTTGCCGGTTCCTTTAACTGATTCCATCGGAAGAATGAAAATGGAAACGCTGAGAAACAGGCTGGCAAATGTTCCCGGAGTAGAGCAGGTTTCTCTTTGCATGCAGGCTCCTGCAGCCGAATCGAACAATAACACAAGCTTATTATATGACAACAGACCAAAAGATGAACCATGGGATGTGAACTCCAAAGCCGCAGATAATTACTTCGTGCCGACATTTAATTTAAAAATAGTAGCCGGAAGAAACCTGAATCCATCCGATACTGTGAGAGAGTTTTTAGTGAACGAAACAATCGTTAGAAAATTAGGGCTTAAATCACCGGAAGAAATTATCAATAAAAAAATAGTAGTGAATGGAAGAACAGCGCCTGTTGTTGGCGTTGTAAAAGATTTCTACAATTATTCGTTCAGATCTGAAACAGCTCCTATCGCCATTTTTTCAAGATACCGCGAGTATGAAAACTGTGCAGTGAAAATCAATCTTGCTAATGTAAAGCCCATACTCGCTGAGCTCGAAAAAATCTGGAACGATACTTACCCGCAATATGTTTACAAATATCAATTCCTCGATGAACGTATTGCACGCTTTTATGAACTTGATGATATTATGCTGAAGCTGATTGAAGCATTTGCAGGCATTGCCATTTTTATTGGCTGTCTCGGCTTGTATGGATTGGTGTCATTCATGGCCGTTCGCAAAACAAAAGAAATCGGTGTGAGAAAAGTGTTAGGCGCATCGCTGCCGGATATTTTATGGCTCTTCGGAAAAGAGTTTTCAAGATTATTAGTCATTGCATTTGTGGTTGCCGCACCAATTGCATGGTGGGCAATGAATAAATATTTACTGGATTTTAAATATCGCATACAGATAGGCGCGGGCATTTTTTTTATGGCCATCCTAAGCACATTTTTGGTTGCGCTGATAACAGTTGGTTATCGATCATTACGAGCGGCAATAGCAAATCCTGTGAAGAGCTTGAGAACAGAATAATACATCATCACAAATTTAGTTTTCGAATTATTTATCAGTAAAGTTTACATCATGAAAAAAACAATCATCACTTATTTTCTGACGGCATGCACTTTTCTTTTCTGTGCATCTCAAAAAACAACTTCATATACGTCTCATTCGGAGAATGGCCAGCATTCAATTGTAATCAATGACGATAATGGTTCTCTTGAAGTAAAATATACAGGAGATATTTCTTTTAGCGATGATGAAACTGCCATTAAAAGTATTTCGCAGGATGGCTATCTTAAATATAAAAAAAATGGTAAAAAGATAGTGGTCACTGCAGATGCCAATGGCCAGATTATGTATGAAATAAATAATGGCGACAAAAAGAGTACGCTCTCTGCTGATGAAAAAACATTTTTAACGGAAGCAATTAGAGTGATGATTGAGTATGGTGTTGGTGCCAGGGACAGGGTGGAACGCATTTACAAAAAAGGCGGCAGCAAAGCAGTGATGAATGAAACAAAAAACATGAAATCTGATTATGTGAAAAGCCTCTACCTCGAATATCTGCTTGAAACAAACACATTGTCTGCAAATGAAATGACAGAGATTGCAAACGATGTGCATTTTTTTCTCCAATCAGATTTTGAAAAAGGAAAACTGCTTAAAAAGTTTTCAGCAAAATATCTTTCAAATGATGCTACTGCACAGGCATATCTGGGCGCAGTTAAAAGCATCAACTCTGATTTTGAAAAAGCGAATGCCGTAAAAGCGATATTAAATCAGCCACTCACGCAGGAACAATTTTCAGAAGTGCTTGAAGTAGCAAAAAGTATCAACTCTGATTTTGAAAAATCAAACGTGTTGAAAGAAGCATTGACCAACAATAAAATGTCTACAGCACAATTTTCTACAGTGTTGGATGCAACTGCGGATATCCATAGCGATTTTGAAAAAGCAAATGTGCTGAAGTCAGTTCTGGCAAACACTAAAATTTCTTCGGCTCAATTTTCTGAAGTGCTGAATGCAACTTCTGGTATTCACAGCGATTTCGAAAAAGCAAATGTGCTGAAAGAAATATTAAAGAATGACAAGCTTCCTGAAGCACAATTCACTGAAACGCTCTCTGTCATTTCCAGTGTTGGAAGTGATTTCGAGAAAGCAAATGTGCTGAAACAATTAGCCGGTAGTGATATCAAAGAAGAAGCGCATTGGATCAGCCTGATCAGCTCCACAGAAAAAGTTTCTTCTGATTTTGAAAAAAGCAATGTGCTGACAGATATCGCAGCAAAAATGCCTGCGTCGGAAAATGTAAAATCAGCTTATATGAAAGCGGCAAAAACCATTTCATCAGATTTTGAATATGGCAAAACGATAAGAGCGCTCAAATAAAGAATCAGGTTATAATTCAGGCAAAAGCAAATTATATTATCCGCTAAAAATTTCCCGATGCTAAAAAATTATTTCAAAATTGCATGGCGAAATCTGGTGAAGCAAAAACAGTTTACTGTTCTTAACCTATTAGGATTATCAACAGGGCTTGCTTGTGTGTTGCTGATTTATTTGTGGGTGAATGATGAGTTGCATGTCGACAAATTCAGTACGAATGATAAGCAGCTTTATCAGGTATTTAAAAATAACATCAATGCTGACGGCTCAGTTGAAACCTATTCAACTACACAAGGATTGCTGGCAGATGAAATGAAAAAGTCATACCCCGAAGTTGAGCATGCTGTGCAAGTAGCCAGCCATAATGAGCTTAGTATACTTTCATTTGGCGACAAGCATATCAAAGTAAAACATGAATTTGCGGGCAAAGATTTTTTCAATGTGTTTTCTTATCCGATCATTCATGGCAGCGACGTTGTTTCTGGCGTTACAGGAATTTTTTTGTCGGACAAAACCGCTATGAAATTATTTAACACAACAGATGTTGTTGGAAAAACAGTTAGCTGGGATTTTAAAGATGAGGATATTGATCTCAGCGGCCCGTTTGCGGTTGCAGGAGTTTATACAGCTCCGCCGGCTAATGCAACGAATCAATTTGATGTGCTGTTTCCGTTTGATTATTATGCGCAAAAATTTGCGCACACAATGGGAGATGTTACTTTTTGGGGAAGCAATATGGTTTCGACTTTTGTTGTAGTGAGGCATGGAACAAATATTGCTGCATTTAATAAAAAAATAAAAAATTTCACGATAGAAAAAGTCAAATCGCTATATCCAGGCAATGGCCTTGCAAATTATGAAGGCACACTCTCAGCAAAAAGATATTCCGACGGCTATCTCTACAACAATTATATTAATGGAAAAGATGCCGGAGGCAGGATAGAATATGTGCGTCTGTTTTCCATCATCGCTATTTTTATTTTAGTGATTGCCTGCATCAACTTCATGAACCTTTCAACAGCAAAAGCAGCGGGCAGAATGAAAGAAGTGGGAGTTCGCAAAGTGGTGGGCGCATCGCGCATCGCACTTGTTATTCAATATATGGCAGAATCAATGCTCTTATCATTTTTCGCTATGATAATTGCGATTTTTATCGCTTCATTGTTGCTTCCTGTTTTCCGGCAAATTACAGGCAAAGAATTATCGCTGCATATGGACGCTTATTTTATTATTTCCGTTGTAACCTTCTCGATCATCACCGGAATTATTGCGGGCAGTTATCCTGCTGTTTATCTTTCCGGTTTTAAACCTGTGTTGATACTGAAAGGAAAGCTCACTGCTTCTGCCAGCGAATCTTTTATACGAAAAGGGTTGGTTGTATTTCAATTCACCATTTCTGTTGTGCTCATCATAACAGTGATAGTCGTTTATGAACAAATGAAACTGGTACAGACAAAAAATCTCGGATATAATAAGGATAATATTATCCGGTTTTCATCGGAAGGAAAATTGCAGGACCATCAGGAAGTGTTTGTGGACGAAGTAAAAAAGATTCCGGGTGTTGTGAATGCATCAATGATGAATGGAGATTTTTTAGGAAATTCAAGTCACAGCGGTGGTGGCATTAATTGGGATGGTAAAGATCCGAATTTGAACATTGGCTATTTCGGCGTTAGTGGTGATTATGATTTTATGAACGTGCTTGATATTAAAATGGCAGAGGGCCGGACATTTTCCCGGGAATATCCTTCAGATAGCCTGGCAGTAATTTTTAATGAATCTGCGATTGCAGCAATGGGCATAAAAAATCCTGTCGGAAAAATAGTTTCGCTTTGGGGGCATAGGAAAAAAATTATCGGCGTAGCTAAAGATTTTCATTTTCAATCGTTGTATAAAAAAGTGGGGCCGGCATTTCTGGAATACCTTACCCCTAATCCGACTGTGCTTGTGAAATTAAAAGCAGGCATGGAAAGAGAAACAATCGCAAGAATCGAACAATTCTATAAAAACTTTAACCAAGGGCTCCCATTGGATTATAAATTTCTGGATGCAGATTATCAGGCAATGTATTCATCTGAAGAAAAAGTTGCGGTGCTCTCAAGATATTTTGCGACAATTGCTATTATCATTTCTTGCCTTGGATTATTTGGGCTTGCCGCTTTCACTGCACAGAAAAGGCAAAAAGAAATTGGCATTAGGAAAGTGGTGGGCGCATCCGTAAATAATATCACGATGATGTTATCCAAAGATTTTTTAAAACTGGTTTTGGTCGCAGTGCTGATTGCTTTTCCATTAGCATGGTGGGCGATGAATGCATGGCTGAAAAATTTTGCATACAGGATTAATATGACTGCCGGAATATTTTTGATTGCAGCTACGACAATTATTTTCATCACTTTAGTAACAGTGAGCTATCAGGCGATAAAAGCTGCATTGGCGAACCCGGCGAAGAGCTTGAGAACGGAATAAGGCTGAACGGGGATTTTTGGGATTGACAGGAAGTGAAAATTAGTAATGAAAAGTAAGAACCGTAAGAGGGCGATGTTGCAAATCAGCCTATCCCAAAAATCAGATAAAACACAGTTCAGGCAATCATAAAAATCATTTTAATCACATAAATCCGGGTTCAGACCATGTTTCAAAATTATTTTAAATCTGCTTTCCGCAATTTGATCCGCAACAAGCAATTCACCTTTATCAATATTGCAGGGCTCGCGATTGGCATTGCCGTTTTTCTTTTTATTGTTCAATATGTAGCATTTGAATGGAATGCAAATCGTTTCAATAAAAATTACAGCGAGCTCTATCGAGTCAACTATCAATATAAAGAAGGAAATACAGATTATTATCTGGCACCGGGATTGGCACCTGCTGCCAAACAACAAATTCCTTCCATTGAAAATTATGTTCGCGTTGCAGATGGAATTGCTTCGGGAGTGTTGAGCTATAAAGGAAACAATTCTTCTGATAACAAAACATTCCGTGAAAACAACATGATGTATGTTGACGGAAATTTTTTGAATGTTTTTTCTTTCCCCATTGTTGCAGGAACAAATTCTTTAATCGATTCAAAAACGCTGGCGTTGTCTGAAACAATCAGCCAAAAAATATTCGGCACAACAGATGTTATCGGGAAACAAATAAAAGTCAGCAATCAATTTGGCAACACGGTTTACACCATAAAAGCAGTTTACAAATTACCTGAAGAATCAGACATCAAGGGAGATGTGCTACTATCATTACAAACATTGGAAAGCGCTGCTAACAGAGATGGCAATGATTGGGCTGACCCAAATGGTGTTCAATCAGGGTTCGTGAATATTTATCTGCAATTGAAAAAAAACAGCAATGCTGCAAGTGTCAGTAAAGAAGCCACCGCATTTGTGCATTCAGTGAATCCGCAAGCAAAAAATGATAAAATTATTTTGCAACCATTCAGTGAGCTTCATCTTGCTCCTTCATTTGATTATCCTTTTCAAACTTTCGGAAGCCTTTTGTTAGTCGCCGTGTTTTCAGGAGTCGCTGTGTTGATATTGTTGATTGCATGGGTAAATTATATCAACCTTTCAACGGCGCAGGCATTGAACCGTGCGAAGGAAGTGGGCGTTCGAAAAGTGTTAGGCGCTAACCGCATTCAATTAATGTTTCAATATTTAACAGAGACATTCATTCTGACATTATCAAGTGCTGTTATTGCCGTTTTATTAGTCAATGTTTTTCAAAACATGTTCAATGAATTTACAGGCAAGCAATTATCACTTTCGGTTTTAAACAATGGCTGGTTCTGGTTTTCAAGCGTTTTATTGATTGCCGTGGGCTCATTATTGTCCGGTGGATTTGTTTCGTTTGCATTAACTTCTTTCAAACCAGTCAGCACGCTTCGCGGAAAAATTCAAGCTACTTCAAAAAGATTTTCTCTCCGGAAAGGATTAGTTGTTTTTCAGTTCACGATTTCTATTGTTTTTATTATCGCTACTGTTGTTTTATACAAACAGTTAAAGTTTATGCAGACCGAAAATCTGGGCATGAACTTAAATGAGCTATTGGTTATTCAGGGACCGACTGTTACATCAAACGGACAATCGCAGAAAAACGCATCATTCAAAAATGCTTTGGCACAGCTTTCATTTGTAAAAAAATATGCCGCAAGCAATGATGTTCCCGGTGTTGGTTATAATTTTTCAACAGAAAATATAACACAGCAAAACAGTCCGCAAAAAGGTGATGAAAAAAAATCTTATTCGATGTTTATTTCTGATGATCGGTTTTTTGATACTTATGGCATTCAATTCTCTCAGGGAAAAACATTCAGCCAGGATGATGTGCAGGAAAGCTGGAATAAGATTCAAAAAGTAATCATCAATGAAAAAGCAGCTCAATCACTCGGCTTCAATACAAAAGAAAATTTAATCGGGAAAAAAATTGTTTGGGAAAAGCCTTATGAAATCATCGGCGTGGTAAAAGACTATCATCATCTTTCATTTCGCGAGCCCATCAAGCCTACCATTTATCTGGCTTCTGCTTCGAGCGGATATTATACTATTCAGACGGACACCAGAAATATGCAGTCAAAAATCAATGAGATTAAAAATATCTACGCAAGCACATTTCCGGGTAACCCGTTTGAATATTTTTTCGCCAATGAAAAATATGACCAGCAATATTTTGAAGAACAAAAATTAGGAAACGTTTTCATCGCGTCAGCTTTCGTTGCAGCGTTGATTGCTTGTCTTGGTTTGTTTGGGCTTGCTGCTTTCACTGCAAGACAGAGAGTGAAAGAAATTGGCATTAGAAAAGTGCTTGGTGCTGGCGTTGCAGACATCACTACATTACTATCAAAAGATTTTATTGTTCTTGTTATTATCTCAATGGTGATTGCATCGCCGATTGCGTGGTGGGCAATGAACAAATGGCTGCAGGATTTTGCATACAGAACAAATATCAGTTGGTGGGTTTTTATATTGGCGGGGATTATTGCTGTTACGATTGCATTAGCAACCATCGGTTTTCAATCAATCAAAGCTGCAATTGCAAACCCGGTGAAGAGCTTGCGGAGTGAGTAGTTGTCAGTCGGCGGTCGTCAGTGTTGATAATTAGCAAATTTGAAATGTGCGGATGTGCGAATTAACCGGTTGTCAAACTGAAGATGAATAGACAACTAAATGTACAAGTGAGTGACACAATCCGCCGCGGCGGACTGAACCAATGGATAGTGTTGGTCCAAAAAAACTGAAAATATTAAGAAGAAAGAATTTATAAGAACTGAAGACCGTGGACTGACGACTGAACACTGTTTTCAGAAATCGTAAATCTCAAATCGTAATTCGTAAATATTTATCTGATGATAAGGAACTATTTCACGATTGCCATCCGTCATCTCATGAGGCATAAATTATTTTCTGCCATTAATATCTTATGCCTCGCAATTGGAATCACGTTCACAATGATTATTGGAGTGTATGTGATGAACCAACAAGATGTGAACCAAAGCATCAAAGATGTGCGCAACCAATATCTCGTAAAAAGCAAATGGAAAGTGAAGGAAATGGGCATGGATATTACCACATTTGGTCCTTTGGCTAAAATGGCGAAAGAAGAATATCCAACACTTGTTGAAAATTTTTATCGCTATAATCCTGTGGCTACCGTTGTTTCAGTAGGCATTAATCATTTCAAAGAAAATATTGCAATTGGTGACACCACATTGGTGTCGATGTATAATCTCCCTGTATTGTACGGAAATAAAGAAAAAGCATTTACAAATATCAGCTCTGCGGTGCTTACAGAAACAGTTGCACAAAAATTATTCGGAACAAAAAATGCGATTGGCAAATCTTTAATCGTGGAAACGGTAAATGGCGCAAAGCAGGAATATAGCATTTCGGCTGTGTTAAAAGACATCCCAAAAAATTCAATTACCGGGCTGATTGGCGTTGATTATAATTTATTCGTGCCGACGATCGGCAACCAATTTTATGGTGGTGGCGATCCTGCCGAAGGCTGGAACAGCCCTTATGAGGTTGGAATGATAGAATTAAAGAAGGGCATTTCACCACAACAAATGATTTTGCCTTTCAAACAGATCCTTAAAAAATATTCAGATAAAAATGCTCAGGATAATCTGGAAGTCGAGTTAGCTCCTTTGAAAGATTATTATCTGAAAAATAATAATGGTGCTGTTCAAAAAATGATAACAGCACTTTCATTCATTGCTGCATTTATTTTATTGATGGCGATTATCAATTTCGTGAACATTAATATCGGCACATCTTCTTATCGCCTGAAAGAAATTGGCTTGCGAAAAGTTTTTGGCAGCGTTCGCAGGCAACTCGTGATCCAATTTATTTCTGAAGCTTTGATATTAACTTTTATTGCTGCAATCATATCGCTGGCATTATATGAAATGCTCAGAAATTTATTCGGTGAATTACTGAATACCCCCTTGATTTCTGTCTGGCATTTTGATGCAGTGAAAATATTCCTGTTTGCATCATTCTTATTGTTCATTGGCTTTATTTCCGGAGTGTATCCGGCATTCGTGCTCAGCTCATCAAATGTGATCAATGCTGTGAAAGGGAAAATTGATTCTGCAAAAGGTGGCTTGTTATTGCGAAAAGCATTATTGATTGTTCAATTCAGTTTAGCAATTATCGTTTTTATCAGCGCATTGAATGTTTCAAAGCAGATGTCCTATGTTTTTCATAAAGACCTTGGTTATAACAAAGAGCAATTGCTGCTTGTGGACGCTTATCCCAAACAGTGGGATTCCATCGGCGTAATGAGAATGAAAAACGTGAAGCAACAATTACTTCAATTGCGTGAAGTGAAAGACGCATCATTATCATTTGATATCCCTGTGCGCAAACCACCGGGAAATATCACATTATATCCACAAGGGCAAAAAGATAATAATCCGCTGGTATTAGCTGTTTTTTCAGCAGATCAGGATTATGCTACCACTTTCGGTTTGAAAATGGCAGCAGGTTCTTTTTTTAATCACTCCGGAGGGTTTATCCCTGCTCAGATTGTCATTAATGAGTCGGCTGCAAAAGCGCTCGGCTTTTCAAATGCAAATGCTGCAGTAGGCAGACAAATACAGCAACCAACAGGAAACCCTATGCTTACCATTGCAGGCGTGATAAAAGATTATCATTATTCAAGCATGCAGCAACAGATCGAGCCGCTTGTCATCATTCACTTTGAAGATGCACGGGCTTATCGGTACATGAATCTGAAACTAGCTACTGATGATTTCCCGAAAGCCGTTGATGCAGTTAAAAAGAAATGGAAAGAATTATTGCCGGATGCGCCTTTCGAATATGTTTTTATGGATGACCAATTTCAATCATTATACAAATCTGAACTGCAATTGAAAAAAGCAACCAATATTGCAACAGCGCTCAATCTGATTATTGTGTTCATGGGTATTTTTGGTGTGGTAGCTTTCACACTTGCAAAACGAACAAAAGAAATTGCTGTTCGCAAAGTGCTCGGCGCCGATATCAAAGATATTCTTTCATTGTTCATCAAAGATTATGCATGGCTGATACTGATTGCAAATCTGATCGCGTGGCCGCTTGCTTATATCATTACAAATAAATGGCTTGAAAATTATGCGTATCGAATACAGCAAAATGCAATTCCATATTTCACAGTGTGCATTTTTATTTTTGTTACTGCATTCATTTTAATAACGGCGCAATGTTTGAAAACAGCAGTTACAAATCCGGTGAAATCTCTTCGGGCAGAATAAAAAATGCCTGAGTCAGTGAAATGAATTGATTGCAAAAAATAGAATAAAACCATAAATGCTTTTTTATGCTTAATAATTATTTCAAAATTGCATGGCGCTATTTGATGCATTATAAAACTTACACTGCCATTAATATTTCCGGTCTTGCCGTTGGCATCGCTTGTTGTGTTCTCATCATGCTCTTTGTAAGAAGTGAGTTCAGTTATGACCGCTTTCACACAAAATCTAATCGCATTTATCGCGCCTGGCAAAAAGAAAAATCAGAAGGCCAGGAATTTATAAATACGGTCACTTCGCTCCCAATGGGGCCTGCCATCAAAAATAATTTCGCTGAAGTTGAAGCCATGTCACGCGTTTATGTGTTCAATACGCTGATCACCGTTGGAAATAATTCTTTTAATGAAAACATTACGATGGCAGATTCTGCATTGTTTAAAATGTTTGATTTTAAATTATTGCAGGGAAATCATGACAATCCGTTTCCCACCAACAATTCAATTATTGTCACACCGGAAATTGCAAAAAAATATTTCGGAACAGAAAATGCGGTTGGAAAAAGTTTTGAAATACAGATCGGAGATGAAAAACAATTGTTCTCCATCGCAGGCATAGCGGAACAAGCACCGGAAGAATCAAGCATTAAATATGATATGCTGATACCTTTTTCCAACGAAAAATTTTTGTTCAGGCCAAGAATGCTCACGAATTGGTTCAATGTGTTTACTGAAACTTATATCATGCTTCAGCCAAATGTGTCCGCATCAAATCTTGAAAAGAAATTCCCCGGCATGCTGAAGCAGCAATTAGGCGAAGATTATGGCAAAGAAGAATTCAATGTGTATCTGCAACCATTAACATCCATTCATTTAAATAATACATTACCCGCGGCGAACCAGCCTGTCAGCAATCCAAAATATTCTTATATACTTGCTACCATCGGCGTTTTATTATTGCTTGTTGCGTGCATCAATTTCATCACATTATCTATCGGCCGCTCAACAACAAGAGCCCTGGAAGTCGGAGTGAGAAAAGCTTTAGGTGCAGAAAGAAAACAATTGATAAAACAATTTTGGGGCGAAGCTTTACTGGTAACCATTATTTCAGTTACGATCGGATTATTAGTTGCGATTGCATTGCTAAAACCATTCAATCAGCTCATCAACAGAAATCTCAGTTTTCATTTTGATCCATTATTTATTCTGTTCTGCATTTTGCTGATAGGCATCATTGCTTTGATTGCCGGCATTTATCCAGCTATTATACTTTCGGGTTTTAGCCCTGTTGAAGTATTAAAAGGAAAATTGAATTTGAAAAACAATGCGGGATTATTTAGAAAAGGATTAATCGTTGGGCAGTTCGCAGCTTCTGTTGTGATGATCATTTGTACAATTATAATAGGCGATCAGATGAATTATCTGCTTCACAAAAATCTTGGTTATAATAAAGATCAGGTCATCGTAGTTCCAACCAACAAAAAAAGAGCTGATGGCTATCCGCTTGCTCAATTATATAAAACAGAGCTTTCAAAATATCCGCAAGTGAAAGACGCAAGCGTTTCTACTTTCAGCTTTGCTGAAACTCCATGGGCAACATTGGGGTTTTCAGATGATCAGAAACAATATCACACTTTTCAGTATAACGAAACAGATCATCAGTTCATAGAAGCTATGCAAATACAAATGCTTCAAGGCAGAAGTTTCTCGCAGAACAATCCTGCAGACACGAACAACAGTATTTTAGTGAACGAAGCACTGGTGAAAGAATATGGTCTTACCAATCCTTTAGGAAAAAAATTCGGCAAATATTCGCAGCTTATTATCGGCGTTATGAAAGACTTCAATTACGAATCGTTGCACAACAAAATAAAGCCGCTTGTTCTTTCGCTAAAATTTGATACGATGGCACGCCAGTCAAGTGATGTGTCTTTTGCTAATGCTCCGCAACCAAGAATCTCCGTGCGAATGAAAGCCGGCAATATTCAGGATAATATCAGCTTGCTAAAAAAAGCATGGCTGGCTGTTGCACCCAAACAGGAATTTGAATATCGCTTCTTAGATGAAAAACTAAATGATGCCTATAAGCAGGAGCAGAAAAGCGCCGACGTTGTAAAAATTGCTTCAGCTTTGTCCATCTTTATTGCATGCATGGGATTATTTGGGTTGGCAACTTTAACCGTTGCAAGAAGAACAAAAGAAATCGGCATCAGAAAAGTTTTGGGTGCAAATACCTCACAGGTTGTTCAGTTGTTATCAAAAGATTTTATAGTGCTTGTTATCATTGCATCTGTGATTGCCTTTCCTGTTGCCTGGTGGGCAATGAACACATGGCTTTCAGATTTTGCATACAGGACCAACATCAGTTGGTGGGTATTTATAACAGCGGGTCTCGCTGCGGTGCTCGTTGCATTAATAACAATCAGTTTTCAGGCAGTCAAAGCTGCAATGGCAAACCCGGTGAAGAGTTTAAGAAGTGAGTAGTGAATGGTCAATTGTGAGTGGAATTGATAATGGATAATTGAAAAATAAAAAATCATTTCAATCTTAGTTCAGAAATAATAAGAAATGAGAAATAAGGAATAATAAATTAGAAAGGAAAGGCTGAATTTCAGAAATCATAAATTTCAAATTGTAATTCATAAATATTTATCTGATGATTAAGAACTATTTCAAAACTGCATGGAGGAATATTACCAAAAGCCGCTTTTATTCGGTGATTAATATTATTGGCTTGGCAACAGGCATTGCATTTACACTTTTGATTGCAGCTTATGTGTGGAGCGAGTTTCAGGTAAATAAAAATTTAAAAAATTCCGATCGACAGTTTATTATCCAAAACCTTTGGAAAAATCAGGAAACGGGAGCCTTTACAACATTTGGGCCTTTGGCTAAAGCACTGAAAGAAAATTATCCAAGCCTTGTTGCCAACTATTACCGCTGGGATGGCATCACCAGCAATGTATCGAAAGGCGACAAAGCATTTCGCGAAGGCATACAAATTTGCGACAGTTCTATGTTCAACATGTATGGCTTTAAATTGATGTATGGTAATGCATCATCAGCATTGAAAAATCCATTTACCGTTGTTATCACTACAGATCGTGCAATAAAATATTTCGGCAAAACAGACGTGTTAGGCCAAACAATTACGA
Organism: Puia sp.; assembly: GCA_035295505.1. GTDB lineage: Bacteria > Bacteroidota > Bacteroidia > Chitinophagales > Chitinophagaceae > Puia. The sequence goes on from DATGIX010000220.1 coordinate 27,374, forward strand.
TTGAAAATATGTCGGGAGGCAAACATGATTTTTTGATTACCGGCGTAATGGAAATTCAACATAAAAATTCTGTAACTCATGTTAATGATAATAATGACAACCAGGTTTATGTTTCTGAGACAAACCTGAAATTTTTTGGGCGTGATATGGAATGGCCAAACACAGCCATTGTAAGTTATGTTGAATTGCAGAAAGGAGTCACACCAAAAGATCTTGAACAGCCTATTGCACATCTTGTGAAACTAAATGCGCAGCCACAGGATGCACGGATATTCAAACCATATCTGGTTTCATTAAAGAAATTTTATCTGAATGGTTTTGTAAGCAAAACATTATTGGTGTTATCATCTATTGCAATTTTTATTTTGATGATGGCTGTCATCAATTTTATCAACATGTCCGTTAGCAGGTCGTCAACACGAATGAGAGAAATTGGCGTGAGAAAAGTTCTAGGTGGAGATAAAAAACAATTGATATTGCAGTTTCTTGCGGAATCAACATTGATTGTATTTTTTGCTACGATAGCCGCATTTATTATTTATACTTCGTCAAAAAATATTTTCAGCAATATCATTGGCAGCACAATCCCTTCGCTCAATGAGTTTCCTGCATGGTTTGTTTTATTTCCAATGTTGCTTGTGATACTGCTTGGTTTTGTTGCAGGCATTTATCCTGCATTTGTTTTATCATCTTTAAAATCGGTCGACTCATTAAAAGGCAGGCCATCTTCTATAAAAGAAAAAATATGGTTGAGAAAATCGCTGGTTGCATTTCAATTCGTGATAGCTATTGTTGCGTTTGTCGGCGCTATTATTATTTCGCAGCAAATAAATTTATTCTTCAGCAAATCGCTCGGCTATAATAAAGATTTTGTGCTTTCTGCTCAGGTTCCGAGAGACTGGACAGCGTCTGGGGTTGCAAAAATGGAAACCATCCGCAACGAGTTTGCTTCTATGCCGGAAATTTCTCAGGTCTCGCTTTCTTATGAAATACCAAACGGCTTCAATATTGGTGGTGCTCCGGTTTATAAATTCGGTACAGATTCGACACAAGCTATTGACGCGACATTATTTGAAACAGATGAAAAATATTTATCAGTTTATGAGATACCATTAAAAGCCGGTTCATTTTTCAGTGGCGGTAAATCTGATTCCGCAAAAATAATTATCAATGAAACTGCTGTGCAAAGGTTTGGTTGGAAGAATGCAAACGATGCAATTGGCCAGCAGATGCGGATTCCCGGCGACCCGACTATCTTCACTATCAACGGGGTGATGAGTGATTTTCATTTCGGGTCCATGCAAGGAAAAATTGACCCGACTGTTGTATTCACTGTGAACTTCGCAACTATATATCGTTATCTCTCTTTTAAAATAAAGCCACAAAATATTCCATCAACCATCAACAGCCTTCAAAAAAAGTGGGCAGCATTAATGCCAGGCGCGGCATTTGAATACAGGTTCATGGATGAAACACTTGCCAGTGTTTACAAATCAGAGTTGCAATTTAAGAAAGCTTCATATACTGCTACTTTGTTAGCAGTCATCATTGTGTTGCTCGGTGTCATTGGCCTCATCTCGCTGAGCATTCAAAAACGAACAAAGGAAATAGGCATCAGAAAAGTATTAGGTTCGTCGGTTTCAAATATCTTATCGCTCTTCATCAAAGAATTTCTTTGGGTTATTCTTCTCGGCGGCATTATTGCCTGCCCTTTGGCATATATCATCATGCAAAGCTGGCTGCAGGGCTATGCATACCGCATCAACATCAGCATCGTTCCTTTTATTATTTCACTTGGGTGTCTTGGCCTGATAACAGGTTTGCTTATCTGCGCACAAGCTTTTAAAGCAGCAACTGAAAATCCGGTGAAGAGTTTAAGAAGTGAATAAAGCGAGTAGACAGTTATCAGCCGGCAGTTAGAAATTGAAATTGAAAGATGCCTTATCAGAGGCTAACTGCCGACTGGGAACTGATAACTGTGAACTGTTATTGAAAACTGTCAACTATTCATTGTATCAAAACCGTACACTCCCTGTATCGATAACGAACTGGTTCGTATATTGCGCCTCTATATTGCATTGTAAATCACCAACATTTATTTCCGGTATGTTATTAGGTAACATTGTGTGCGATAAATTCGTCTATTAAAGCAACATTTACAGCAAATCGGAAACTTTATAGCAGAAACTCTTAAAAAGAAATTATGATTGAACTTCAGCACATTTCTAAATGGCTCTCAATAGGCGGAATTCGCACTTTTATCTTAAAAGATATTAACCTAAGCATTAGGCAGGGAGAATTTGTTTCCATTATGGGTCCTTCCGGCTCAGGGAAATCAACCTTATTGAATATTCTTGGCATGCTCGATGAGCAATCGGAAGGCGAATATTATTTTTTAGATCAGGCCGTTCATACCTTGAAAGAAAAACACCGCTCGCAACTGTACAAGCAACACATCGGCTTTGTGTTCCAGGCTTATCATTTGATTGATGAGCTGACCGTTTATGAGAACATCGAAACACCTTTGATTTATCAAAACCTGAAATCATCGGAAAGGCAATCCATCGTTGCCGATGCGCTCGACAGGTTTAGCATTGTTGGTAAAAAAGATTTGTTCCCTACACAGCTATCCGGAGGGCAGCAACAATTAGTGGGCATTGCCCGCGCATTGGTTGCAAAGCCTAAATTATTACTGGCAGATGAGCCAACCGGAAATCTCAATTCAAAACAAGGCGAAGAGATTATGGAATTATTCAAAGAACTGAACACAAAAGATGGAGTTACGATTATTCAGGTAACGCATTCAGAAAAAAATGCGGAGTACGGAACAAGGATCATCAATCTTCTTGACGGAAGAATTGAATCGGAGAAGTAGTGAGTAGTCAATGGTGAATAAGTTTCAGATTTCAAAAAAAATTACTCAATAATAGATTTATAACACAACCTGATATTTCATGCAAAGGATTATGAGAAATGTATTTCTTCTTTTTGTCAGCCTTTTATTTTACAAACAGAATTTTAGCCAGGATAGCACCTCGCTTGGATCAATGGTAACATTGAAGCAATGTGTTGACATTGCCATCAAAAACAATTTAATCGTGCAGCAAAGTGATTTGACGATGCAGACGAATGCAGTGAACAAAACTCAGGCAATTTCCAATCTTCTGCCTTCAATCAATGCATCTGCAAGCCAGGGAACAAACTTTGGAAAAAGCATCAACCCAACTACCTACGCCTATATCAATCAACAACAGAATACCGGCAGTTATGCGCTTAATGCAAACCTCACTTTATTCAGCGGTCTTTCATTGCAAAATGCCATCAAGCAAAATCAATATGCTTATGATGCGAGCAAAATGGATTTGCAGCAACAGAAAGACAACATTACTCTGAATGTGATACTTGCTTACTTACAAGTGCTGGGCACCCGGGATTTATTAGCCATCAGCAAAGAACAGGCAGATGTTGATTCTAAACAGGTAGACAGGCTGGATCTGCAGAACAAAGAAGGCGCACTTTTATTGTTATCAAATTTCTATGATCTGAAAGGGCAATATGCTGGTGACCTCGCCAACATTGTTACTGCAACAAATAATTTTGAAACAGCCAAAGTCAATCTTTTTCAAATATTGAATATCCCTTATAAAAAAGATATTCAGTTTGAAGGATTGCTTCTGGATGTAGATGTGCAGAACACACAAACAAGTTCTGAAAGCATTTATCAAACTGCACTGAGCACGCTTCCTTCCATAAAATCAGTTGACCTCAAAGTGAAAGCTTATCAGAAAGCAATCTTAGTTAACAGAGGACAATATTTTCCTACACTGTCATTATATGGAAGTGTCAGTTCCAACTATTCCAATCTTGCTACTAATACAATTGTAGGAACTGGTACAAGCCCTGTTAACACCGGGCAATATGTTACTACACCTACCGGGACTTACGATGTGTTTCAGGATATCAAAAATCAAACTACATCGAAAGCTTCTTTTGGTGACCAGTTTAACAACAACCGCTATACCCAGTTTGGTCTTTCACTTCAGGTGCCGATCCTGAATTATTTAAGAGTAAGGAACAATGTGAAGCTGGCAAAAATCAATTTGAAAAATTCAGAGTACATTGCTAATTCCACAAAGCTTGCACTACAGCAAAATGTTGAACTGGCTTATCAGAATATGATGGCCGCTTATGGGCAATACAAAGCTTTTGTCGATCAGGTTGCCGCTTATTCAGAATCTTTCCGCACCACACAAATAAGATTTAATGAAGGCGTGGTTAATTCAGATGTGTACGTGATTGCAAAAAATAATATTGATAGAGCCAATATCAATCTAGCTCAGGCAAAATATATTTTTATTCTAAGAACAAAAGTGCTCGATTATTATCAGGGCAAATTGAGCTTGTAATAAAAAAATAAAATGAAGATGGCGGAGAAGTAATTACTTCTCCGCCATCTTCATTTTTTATATGCTCTATTTTTTCTTCTTTCTTGCATAAGTGCAGCTACATTCAAAGCGCACGTTTGTTAATCTTCAAAAAAGTTAAAAATCACGCAATCGTTTGAAATGCAATTTTCAACCGATTGCGCAACCAGTCTGCATTTGCAGGGCTTCTCCAGTCGATTTTCCAATTGAAGAAACAATTAATTTGAGCTGCTTAACATTCTGTTTTAGCATAGAAATGTTAAGCGGTTTTTTTTGAATTAAATACCAAAACAAAATTTTATCGCTATGAGAAGGATCATGACCCAATTAAGGGTAATGCTATTCGTCCTGCCGTTTTTAGCAGCCATGCATATCTGCTATGCACAAACTGTAATCACAGGTCAAGTCATTTCAAAATCAGATCAGTCAGCCGTTTCCGGAGCAACCGTTATCGTGAAGGGAACAAAAATCGGGACAGCCACAAACATTGATGGCCGTTTTTCCGTCAGAGCAAAAGATGGAGATATATTAGTAGTAACGGGTGTGGGGATAACAAGACAGGAAGTTACTGTTAGTGGAGACCAAAACCTGACGATTACCGTAACGACTGACGCAAAAAATTTAAATGAAGTTGTTGTCACGGCTACAGGTATTAAAAAAGAAGCCAAGAAACTGGGTTATGCCGTGCAGGAAATAAAGGCAGCTGATTTGTCGAAAGCTCGTGAGCCGAATGTTATTAATTCACTTAAGGGAAATGTGGCGGGTCTTGTGGTGGATATCAATAATGAAATAGGAAGATCACCAGGAGTGTACTTACGTGGAGAAGGTTCTCCGATGTATGTAGTAGATGGGGTTCCGATGAGTTCGGATACCTATAACATCAATCCTGACGACATCGAGACCTTCACTGTTTTAAAAGGCCCCAATGCAGCAGCTTTATATGGCTTTCAAGGAAGAGAAGGAGCAATAATAATCACCACAAAAAAAGGAAGCAAAAATAAAAGAGGCTTTCAGATTGACTTTAACTCAACCACACAGATCAACAAAGGCTACCTGACATTTCCAAAAATCCAGAATCAATATGGACCGGGTGAATATGGGAATTATGGATTTGTTGATGGAAGAGGTAGTGGCGAAAATGATGCCGACTATGATATTTGGGGGCCTCAGTTCAGAGGACAGCTATTGCCTCAATTTGATGGCCCGATAAACCCAGGCCAAACATATACTACCACTTTCAAAAATGGTGATGCTTCTATTGTAAATGACAGGCAACCTACTCCCTGGTTGGCAAGAGGAAAAAATAACCTGAACAATTTTTTGCAGACCCCTTTGCTATCGACTAATAGTATTGCAGTTTCTTCTTCAACCGATAAAGCAGACATCCGATTTTCTGCGGGCAATACCTATCAAAAAGGAAGCGTGCCAAACACCACTCTTAATACGACGAATTTTGCGGCAAGTATTACTTACAGGTTTTCAAAAAAACTTAGTTTATCTACTAACATTAATTATACCAGACAGGCCACTCCAAATTTACCAGACGTGAATTACGGCCCTAATAGCACTATCTACAATCTTATATTATGGTCTGGGGCTGATTGGGATGTGAAATCGCCTGAGATAAGAAATATATGGCAACCCGGTAAGATAAACGTTCAGCAGATGTATGCAGAATATTATCAGTACAACAATCCCTGGTTCCTATCTTATGAATGGCTGCGAGGCCATTATACCAATCAGATCAATGGTTACATGACAGTGAACTATAAGGTCACAAATGATATTGATTTGTTATTGCGCCCGAGCCTAAATACATACGATTTATTGAATACCCAAAAAATGCCATGGTCAGCAAATGAATATGGCAGGCGTGAACAACATGGAGATTATAATGAGGACAGAAGATCATTGTTTGAATCTAACGTTGAGATCCAGGCCCGCTATCACAAAAATTCGATTTTAGGATTTTTAGATGTTCAGGGCTTGCTTGGAGGAAATGCAAGAAACTGGAAATTTAATTCTGATT
>DATGIX010000221.1:0-8793 GCA_035295505.1 Puia sp.
GTAGTATTCATATTATAGTCCTTCAGGAAAGTCGTACCTTTTCCCTGATGGCCACCCAGATCTCCAAGAAAGCCCATTGGAGCGATGGTGATGCCGCCTTCAAAATAATTGCCTGCGGATAATTGACTGAAAGACGATGCGTGAAACGTGAGAAGCAGTAAAAGTATTAAGGCGCACTTCTGCACTAAGGAGTGTAAACTCTTTTTCATGAATATTGATTTTAGTTTTCCGATGGTTTGGATTCCGGCTACAAAATAATAAAAACCAGATTTCTTACAAGAAACGCAAAAAATATTCTTTTTGTGTGTGAATGACTAAATATTTATCATTCATTTTTTAAAAAGAGTGCTTTTACTAATTGCTTTGTAGTAACATCTCTACATGTTCTATTCCGTCTTCAATATATACATCGCTTGTTTGCACAAAGCCAAGTGATTCATAAAACTTTTTAAGATATAATTGTGCGCCGATTTTTATTGCGGAAGCTGCGCCGAACAAGGCTTTAGCCGATGCTATACTTTGCTGCATCAATTCTCTTCCTAATCCTTTCCTTCTTGCAGATGGTGAAGTTACTACGCGGCCTATCGAACTTTCCTCATAGCAAATTCCCGCTGGCACAATTCGTGTATAAGCAATCAATTTTTTTTCTTCCCAACCCATTAAGTGAAAAGATTCCTGATCCTTATTATCAGCATCCTGAAAAACGCAATTTTGCTCCACTACAAAAACTTCATTGCGCAACTGAAGGCATGCATATAGTTCATTCGGAGTAAGCTCATCAAATTTTTTACAGATCCAGTTTGTCACGGTTTGTTGTTTATATTATCATCAATTCTTAATTAATAATTATACTTATCCTTCCACAAATTTTTCAAATACTTTCTCAGCTCATCTTCTCTTGCATTTTTTCCGGGATCAAAAAATTTCGACCCTGAGATTTCTTTTGGCAGATATTCCTGTTGAGAAAAATTGTTTTCATAGCTATGGCTGTATTGATAGCCTTTCCCATAATCAAGATCTTTCATTAATCTGGTTGGCGAGTTTCTGATATGTAGTGGAACCGGCAGGTCTCCAAATTTTCTCACAGCTTCCGATGCAGCACCAATTGCCTTTAATGATGCGTTGCTTTTGGGTGATGAAGCAAGATAAGTGGCACATTGAGAAAGGATCAGGCTTGCTTCAGGATAACCGATCTTATTCACAGCATCGAATGTCGCATTGGCTAATAATAATGCATTGGGGTTTGCATTGCCAATATCTTCGCTGGCAAGTATCACCATTCTTCTTGCAATAAACTTTACATCTTCCCCACCTTCAATCATTCGTGCAAGCCAATACACTGCTGCATTTGGATCGCTGCCGCGCATGGATTTAATAAATGCTGAAATAATATCATAATGCTGCTCGCCTTTCTTGTCATATAATGCAACGCGTTTCTGTGCAACTTCCATCACTTTGTCGTCTGTTATTATTATAGGTTCATCATCATAAGCATTGCAAACCAGTTCCAGAAGGTTCAGTAATTTTCTCGCATCGCCGCCTGATATATTAATAAGTGCTTCCGTTTCTTTCAGCTCGATCTTTTTCTTTTTTAATTCATCATCATTGTGGATTGCTGCTTGTAGTAATTGAATGAGGTCATCATTGTTCAAAGGTTTCAGCACATATACCTGACAGCGGCTGAGCAAAGCGCTGTTCACTTCAAATGAAGGATTTTCAGTCGTTGCACCTATTAATGTGATGATCCCTTTTTCAACTGCGCCAAGCAGTGCATCTTGCTGCCCTTTATTGAAGCGATGTATTTCATCAATAAATAATATGGCTTTGGGTTTTTGCTTGGCTTCTTCAATCACTTCACGAACATCTTTCACTCCGGAAGAAATAGCGCTCAACGTATAAAAATCAACTTGTAAAGTGTGAGCAATTATATTTGCTATCGTAGTTTTGCCGGTACCGGGCGGTCCCCAAAGAATCATGGAAGGAACGGAGTCATGCTCGATAGCAGTCCTCAAAATACTTCCCTTACCCGTAAGATGTTTCTGCCCTACGAGATTTTCAAGCGAATGCGGCCGGAGCCTTTCTGCCAATGGTGCATGAACAGGGCTCATAAACAAAATTTAAAACACAATAGTACAACAACTTGGCTGTTTTAGAGTTTAATGAATTGTGGATTTAATAAATGAAATGGATTTATAATGAGATTGTTCCTGATCTGGATTTTATTTTTTTTCACGGCCCTTTCGAAACCCGCCAGCGCACAGAATTGTTCCGCGGCGGAGAACTATGCACTGAACCGCCCGGGTGTTGTGATGATCAAAACAGTTTTTTCCGCAAATGTTTCTGTCAATAAAATGAGAATGGACGAGCGGATTTTTAATCGCCTGCTTGATTCCATTCAAAGAGTGGATACTGCCGGAGATATCTTCACGCCAGAGCAAAAGTTAGATATTGTTCTTAAAGAGATGAACAGCAGGCCGGCCAGATTTTTTAAAAAAACGTTTGATAATATTGAGCAAACACAGGAAATAACGGCAACGGGTACCGGATTTTTTATTTCGGGAAACGGCTATGTTGCAACAAACTGTCATTTGATTAATCGTGAAAATGCTTTTATCAGAAGGCAGTTTATCTTGAATGCATTTCAGCAAATAACCCAGGCAAATATTGATGCATTTGAAAATTCATGGGCAGCCAAGTTTACTGAACAGCAGAAAACACTTTTGTATAATACTTACGCTTCTGTGTATTCAAAGCTTTTTCCGATGACATTGAGCGATTTGAAAAAGACGATATATGTGGTTTACAGAAAAGACACAGAAAAAGGTCAAGCTACAGAAACAAAACCTGCAGATATTATTATTAAAGGCTCACCAATGCCGGGAAAGGATGTTGCGGTACTTAAAATCGAGGCAGACACGAATTTGCCGGTTCTTAAAATTGCAGATGAGCAATTGCCAAAAGTCGGTGAGCAATTATTTGTTTATGGTTACCCGGGACCTGTTACCAACAATGATTTTGTTGCTGCTGAATCTGCTATTGAGCCGACACTTACAACCGGCATTGTAAGCGCCATTAAAAAATCAGTGAATGGCTGGCCGGTAATACAAATGGATGCGAACATTAATCACGGAAGCAGTGGTGGCCCTGTTTGTAATGGCAAAGGTGAAGTAGTTGGCCTCACAACATTCGGCAGCCTTGAAAATTCCGGCGGACTAGCGGCAGGATTAAATTTCTCAATCCCTGTTTCGATCCTCAATGAATTCATGGATTCTGCTGGCATTGAGCCTGAGCTTAGCAAAGCAACAAAGCTATTTGCTGAAGGACTTAATAATTTTGATAAACAGTATTACAGAAAAGCGCTGAATAATTTCCAGGAAGTAAAAAAACTAAATGCAGAATATCCTACGCTTGAAAATTATATAACAGATTGCAGGCATCGTATTGATAATAAAGAAGACATTGAATCAAAAAATGTGAAATATATTTTAACGGGTGTTGGTATTTTTTTCTTCTTATTGATCATCTTTTTTTTTTCAAAAAAAGAAAAGCAGCGAATTCCTATCATTAGTAAATCTTGATAATTTTTTGATTGCAAGGATCAACTATTAATTAAACATCCTTGCTGCCTGCTCGCAATTGTAAAAGAAACTATTGAGGGTTCTCGGTATTGTTTTGAGAGATGGTGAACCACCTCAGCAACCTGAAATTCAACCCGACATTAAAAATAACGCTGAGAGAAAAAAGCAGAATGAAAACTGCAGTTCCATGAACAATATTAATGAAGTCTTTTTCTTTTAATTGTGGAGGAAGTTGCATTTGTTTCAATAATTCTTTTGTGCTCTGCAACATATAGATTGCATTTGTAAAAAGCATAATGGCAAAAAACAAAGCCATGTATCCCATCATCCTTATCCCGACGGGAGTCTGCTTGTTGAGTTGAATTACAGGATTGATAATGCTTTTGCGCAACTGCAAAGCTGCATAACTATGAAGCACCACGCATCCAATCAAAACAACAGATATTAATACAGCAATTGGAGGAAGTGCAATGATGGTAAGCAATGCGCACAATGCGAAGAAACTGCCAATTACCAGATTGACCCATGATAAAATATTGGAAACTGCTAATGCTCTTTTCATCAAAAAAATTTATTGAACGTTTAGCTGAATAGAAAGTTCTTTCAATTGTTTGTCATCAATGGTTGATGGTGCATCGAGCATCACATCTCTTCCTGAATTATTTTTAGGGAAAGCAATGAAATCACGTATGCTTTCGCTGCCACCAAGAATGGAGCATAATCTGTCGAAGCCAAATGCAATGCCACCGTGAGGCGGAGCGCCATATTCGAATGCACCTAATAAAAACCCGAATTTGTGCAACGCTTCTTCCTTGCTCATTCCAAGCGCAGTAAACATTTTTTCCTGCAGCTCTCTTTGAAAAATCCTGATAGAGCCACCGCCGATTTCATTTCCGTTTAGCACCATATCGTAAGCGTTGGCTTTGATGTTAGCATAAGGATGTTTAAGATATTCCGCGGCGTTTTCAATCACCGGATTATTTTCAATCATCACTTCAATATCACTTGGTTTTGGCGCAGTGAAAGGATGGTGACGTGCAACCCAGCGATTGTCTTCTTCCGCATATTCAAACAAAGGGAAATCTAAAACCCACAACAATTTGTATTCGTCTTTTTTTCTGAAACCTAAACGCTGACCTAATTCCAGGCGCAGTTCGCTGATTGCTTTGCGTGTTCTTTCTTCTGTTCCTGCTAATATCAAAATCAAGTCGCCGGGTTTTGCATTTGCAAATGAAGCAATTGCTTTTAATTTTTCTTCATTATAAAATTTATCAACGCTGCTTTTGAAAGTCCCATCAACATTGCATTTGATATTCACCATTCCATTCATTCCAATCTGCGGGCGTTTCACCCAATCGGTCAGTTCATCAATTTGTTTGCGTGTGTATTCGCTGCAACCGGGAACGGAAATCGCAACAACTGTTTCTGCATTATCAAACACGCCGAAGCCTGCGCCGTTAACCAATTCTCCTGTTGCGACAATTTCTCCGTCTTTTTTGAAAGCAGATTTCAGGTTCGCAATTTTCATGTCAAATCTTATATCAGGTTTGTCATTTCCATAATCCCACATCGCATTTTCCCAGGTCATGCGCTCGAGCGTTTCTGTGTAATCAATTCCTTTCACTTGTTTGAAAATATGTTTCACCAGGCCTTCAAACATGTTCAATATATCTTCCTGTTCAACAAAGCTCATCTCGCAGTCAATCTGCGTAAATTCCGGCTGCCTGTCTGCACGCAAATCTTCATCACGAAAACATTTCACAATTTGATAGTAACGGTCGTAGCCACTTACCATCAATAATTGTTTGAAAGTTTGCGGGCTTTGCGGCAATGCATAAAATTGTCCGGCGTTCATTCTTGATGGGACCACAAAATCCCTTGCGCCTTCAGGAGTTGATTTAATTAAAAACGGTGTTTCAATATCCATGAAATTATTTTCATGAAGATAATTTCTTGCCGCACGGTTCACTGAATAACGCAGCTCAAGATTTTTTTTCACTTCATTTCTTCTCAAATCCAGATAGCGGAATTTCATGCGAAGATCATCGCCGCCGTCGGTGTCATCCTGAACAGTAAATGGTGGCGTGACAGATTTATTAAGGATAGAAAATGATGTCACTTTGATTTCGATATCACCAGTAGGAAGGTTAGCGTTCTTGCTGCTCCTTTCGGAAACAGTTCCTTTCACCTGAAGCACAAATTCTCTGCCTACTGCATTTTCATTTAATTGCGCATTCAATTCTTCACCAAATAATAATTGCGTGATTCCATATCGGTCGCGCAAATCAATGAAAGTGATGCTTCCAAATTTCCTGACCGTTTGCACCCAGCCAGCAAGTGTGATTTCTTTATTAATGTCGGACGCTCTTAGTTCCCCGCAAGTATGCGTTCTGTACATTCCCTTGAATTTTATTTTATTTTTAAAGAGCAGCAAAGGTAATTTAAAAGACGATAGATAGCCCACAGAGAACCACAGAGAGTAAATGAGAGCCGCAGAAGATTATTAGACATAAAATCATTGGAATTTGACGGCTCTTTTTCAATACCGATAATTATTAGTTTAGAATAGAATTCAAATTATACCGGCTTTTTGAATTCATTAAAAATAGTATTTTCATGGTTTCGGTTGCAGATAAAACCTATTGCCGCAAATAAAATGCCTTATTCTAATTGACTCTATGCCTCAGGATTCGACATACAATGCTGCTGGTTTGCCAGACAGCGTGCAACTGAAAGATTCGTTGCAGGCGAGTCTGACTGTTCCTCAGACCAACGAGCCAATTCTGCGAAATAATAAAGACGCGCAGGGATTAGCGATCGAAATTTATTTATTGATTGTAGTGGCGATTATTGTCGTTCCCATTATCATCCGGAACATACGCTCTCTGATTGCCAGAAAGAGAATGGCGAAAATTCTTGAATCGAAAGAAACGATTTTCGATAGCATGCTGCAGCATTACAGCCCTTATTATAAAAGCCTTCCTGCAAACGGCCGCGAAAGATTTATGAACAGGGTGATTGCTTTTATCGAGGTAAAAGAATTTAAATATATAGATATAGAACAGGAAGACATCATGCCTTTGCTGATCGCAGCAGCAGCAGTGCAGCTCACTTTCGGGCTTGAACATTATAAAATGGATTATTTCGAAAATATCTACGTGCTGAAAAGTATTTATAAATACGGTTTGTATAATGTGCCTTTTGAAGGGCATGTAAGCGACGACGGCATTTATCTTTCATGGAATAATTTTATGAAAGACAATAATGATTATACGGATGGAGAAAATTTGGGGTTGCATGAACTGGCGCATGCGTTGGCGTATGTGAACTTCACAGTTGACGATGGAAAAGATGATTGGTTTCACGATAAGTTCAAAGATTTTTCGAAAGTAGGCCGGCCGGTTTTTGAGCGCATGCAAAATGGTGAAATAAATTTGCTGAATAATTATGCAGCAACAAACTTTAATGAGTTCTGGGCTGTGTCCATAGAAACTTTTTTTGAAAGGCCAGAAAAGTTCAGGCAGCAGTTACCTGAATTGTATTTTGCCATTTGTGATTTATTAAATCAGGATCCGCTGACTACGAACAAAGTAATTTCTCCTGTTGAAAGCGATTAACTACCAAATGGTTATAAAAAAGCTAAAAAATCAATCCTGAAATGCTTTTAACTTTTAAAAAAAGTTTTTACCTTGTTTCATCCCCCACAATTCGTATCCTTCTGATTAGCCCTCCCTTAGATTCTTAATTCTTGTTATGTAAACTCAACCTTGGTCCTTATTAATCCAAGCTTCTATGCAAGGCCTTTTCTCTGAATTGTATTTGAATCACAAAAAGAAAAAAGACCCTCATGGAAATAGTAATTATTTCTTCGCTCGTGCTCGCAGTGCTTCTCTTGCACAAGCCCGTTAGCCTGCTCTTCCATAATCTATTTATCAAGCGCCAGGCAAAACTTTTTGCAAATAGAGAAACTTTCTATCATGCAATCGTTTCAAACAGAATCAAGTTCTACAACAGGCTGAGCCTCGAAGACCAACACAAATTTTTATTCAGGACTTATTTGTTCCATAAGTCGAAGCGCTTTCACTACATTGAAGTGCATGAAACTATTGAGATGCCGATTCTCATCAGTGCGGTTGCGGTGCAGCTCACTTTCGGTCTCGACAAATTCATGTTCAATTATTTTGATGACATTTTTGTGATTAAAGATGATTATCACTACGGTGTTTATTCAAGACCTTTTCAGGGGCATGTTGACCAGACTGGTATTTATCTTTCATGGGATAACTTCAACAAAGGCATCGGCGGAATGACTCCTAATTGTAATATCGGCTTGCATGAAATGGCGCATGCGCTTGCTTATGTGAACTTCATCACGCAAACTGATGAAGACAAGCATTTCAAAAAAGAGTTCATGAATTTTTCGAAAGTGGCGAGACCGGTTTTCACATCCATGCAAAATGGATATAAAAATATTTTAGGTGAATATGCAGGCACTAACTATCATGAGTTCTGGGCTGTTGCAGTAGAATTGTTTTTTGAAAACCCGGTGCGTTTCAGGCACGATTTGCCTGACTTATATAATGCGATGTCAAAAGTGCTGAATCAAAACCCGCTTGATTTCACAGCAGGAAAAATGACGATTATCAAAAGGCATTCATTGAAGGCAGTTTGAATAAAATGGATAGTTGATTAATTGAGAATTGATAATTATTTGTTCAATAAATAAAGAGTATAGAAAAAATTTTACAACCAAAATCAAGATAGCCGACTGGCATTAATTAATGCTTGGCAATTCTATTGGCTGTTCGGCTTTTATGCTGGCAGCCAATTTTTTTTCTCTCATTTTTTCTCTGGGAAGTATATACAAATAATAAGAAAGGATAAAGAACAATCCGATGGCAAAAGGTATTGCCGTGTATTTTCGGTAATGCTCATCGTTACCGGTGAACTCGAGCAACATCCACGTTGCGTTAGCGCAAATCCAGAAAACAATCGCGAGGTTATGAAAGAGCTCTGCTTTTATTTTTCGCGTTTGCCATGTTATCATCAGGGCTACAAATATTGTCGGGAAAATCATTGCTATACCCAAAGGTCTCCATAGCATCGCCCAACTTACATCTTTTATTAACCAGAACAGGATGTGAAGGTTCTCGGTTTTCCTGAATTTTTCAGGGATGCAGTACATTTTGTTATCGTTCATTGCTATAACATAAAA
>DATGIX010000222.1:0-12196 GCA_035295505.1 Puia sp.
TGGTCATCATTTCATTTTTAATAGCGTCGCCGATTGCATGGTATGCGATGAACACATGGTTGCAGAATTATACCTATCGTGTGAATATTGAATGGTGGGTTTTTGCAACAGCAGGATTATTATCAGTGCTGATTGCAATTATCACTGTGAGCTATCAGGCTATTAAAGCAGCATTGGCAAATCCGGTGAAGAGCTTGAGAACGGAGTAGTGAGTAGTGAATGGTCAATAGTGAATGTTGTTGCCGATTGTGAAACTGAAGATGAATAGAATTGTTTCAGTACAAGAGCCCGCCACGGCGGGAGAATGCTTTATCAAGGCATGATGTTGGCGACCAAATTAAAAAACTATGATTAATAAATCTTAAAAGCAGAATAACAGAAAATAAAAGCAGATGCCAGTAACAAAATCCAGGGCTTGAACATCTAAGGGAAAAACACATTTTATGTTCAAAAACTATCTGAAAGTTGCGCTTCGCAATTTGTGGAAGAACAAAGCTTTTTCTGCAATCAATATCATTGGCCTTTCGGCAGGGCTTGCGGTTTGTTTACTGATTGTGCTTTATGTGGTGGATGAATTGAGCTATGATAAATACACTGAGAATGCTAACAGGATTTATCGCGTAGACTCTGACATCTTTTTCAACAACACGCAATTCACATCTGTGAACTCTCCTGCGCCGCTTGCGCCAACTCTTTTGAAAGATTTTCCGCAGGTAGAACAGGTGGTGAGGCTCAGGAATTATGGCGATATCCTGATAAAAAAAGACAACCAGAATATACAAAACCATAATGCAGTATTTGCAGACTCTACATTCTTTCAGGTTTTTAAACTGCCGGTGATTTCCGGTAATCCCTTGACAGCATTGAATGAGCCAAACTCAATTGTGATTGATGAAACGAATGCAAAAAAATATTTCAACAGCACAGATGTTGTTGGCAAATCTTTATATGTAGATAATTCTGTGAGCTGCAAAATCACTGCTGTTATTAAAGACATTCCACGACAATCACATTTTCATTTTAGTTTCATCCGCCCGATGCATGATACTTATCATGGCGGCCAGGATGACTGGCTGAGCAATAGTTGTCTATCATATATTTTAGTGAAACCGGGAGTATCGATAAAAACACTTCAACGAGGCATAGATGCTGCTATTAATAATTATCTGGGAAAGCAATTAGAACAGGTGCTTCACACATCTTTGAAAGATGCGGAGAAAGGCGGGAATCATTTCATTTATCCGGCTATTGCTTTAACAGATATACATCTTCATTCAAACAAATCTTATGAGGTGGAAACAAATGGCAATGTTGCGTATGTATATATTTTTTCAGTGATTGCTGTTTTCATTTTGCTTATCGCCTGTGTAAATTTTATGAATCTTTCCACTGCACGTTCAGCTAATCGTGCAAAAGAAGTTGGCATCAGAAAAGTTGCCGGTTCATTGCGCTCGAACCTCGTTATACAATTCCTGACAGAATCAGTTTTACTAAGTTTCCTTTCACTGGTTCTTGCGCTTTTGATTTCTGCACTGCTGCTTCCATTGTTCAATCAGCTCGCAGGAAAACAAATGAGCGTATGGACATTCTTCTCATCATGGATGATGCCCGTTCTTGTCGGGTTGGTAATTATTGTTGGATGCATTGCGGGATCCTATCCTGCATTTTATCTTTCCTCATTTCAACCGGTGCAGGTACTGAAAGGCACCATAGCAAAAGGCTTTAAGAGCAGTTGGCTAAGAAGCAGTTTAGTTGTTTTTCAATTTTTCATTTCCATCACGTTAATCATAGGAACGATTGTCATATACAATCAGCTTCATTATATACAGAGCAAAGAAATTGGTTATAACCGCGATCAGGTGCTTGTGATCAACAACACTTATGTGCTTGACAAAAAAATAAAACCGTTCCGTGAAGAAATGCTGAAAATTTCGGGTGTGCAAAATGCTGCGGTCGCAGGATCATTGCCCACTGAAACAAGCTATGATCAAAATGGCTGGTTCAAAGATGCCACGCTCGATGCAAAGCAGGTAACTATCCTGACTGATTTTTATGCTGACCAGAATTACATACCGACATTAGGTATGAAAATGGCTGCAGGAAGAAATTTTTCTCTTGATTTTCCATCTGATTCGACAGCAGTGATCATTAATGAAACAGCGGCAAAACTGCTCGGATTTAAAGACCCGATGAGAGAAACTTTATACAGGCCTAATGGTTATGCCGCCAATGGGAATTTTATAGCTAAGCCATTTCATATTATCGGCGTGGTAAAAGATTTCAATTTCAGTTCCATGCATGATAAAGTTGGTCCGATGGTTATTGAGCTCGGCGAAAATTATGGAAGAATTGCCATGCGCATCAACACAAAAAATATTCCTTCTTTAATTAACCAGGTTGAAAATAAATGGAGCAGCATGGCGGCAGGACAGCCTTTCAGTTATACATTTTTAGATACTGACTTTAATAAAACATATGATGCAGAACAACGTACAGGCAAGCTCTTCATCACGTTTGCAGTGTTTGCCATTTTCATTGCATGTCTTGGTTTGTTCGGATTGGTAACTTATGCAGCAGAACAGCGCACCAAAGAAATCGGCATCCGAAAAGTGCTTGGTGCAAATATCGGTGTCATCGTGACAATGATCTCAAAGGATTTTGTGAAACTGGTGTTGATAGCTTTTGTGATTTCATTCCCTGTCGCATGGTGGGCGATGAACAAATGGCTGCAGAGCTTTGCATACAGGATAGATATCAGTTGGTGGGTATTCGCATTAGCAGGTGCATTAACAATCATCATAGCATTAATAACAGTGAGCTTTCAGGCAATTAAAGCAGCGGTGGCGAATCCGGTGAAGAGTTTGAGAACGGAATAGTCAGCGGTTGTCGGTCAGCAGTCGTCAGTGCTGATGATTAGCAAATTTGAAAATGTGCCGATTGTGAAACTGAAGTTGAATAGAATTACAACAGCACAAGTGAGTGACACAATCCGCCACGGCGGATCTAATCGAAGGGTAATGTCGGCTACCAAAAAAGTTAAAAAAATATATGATAAAGAATCTAATCCTTGTTGCCATCAGAAATTTTAAGAGAGACAAATGGTATAGCCTGCTGAATATTCTTGGGCTCACCATTGGCATCACTTTCAGTTTGTTTTTGATTTTTTATATCAAAGATGAATTGAGCTACGATAAGTATAATGAAAAAGCAGACAGGATTTATCGCATCACAGCATTTGTGAAAGAACCTGAGAAGGACACGATGAGATGGGCAACTACACAATTCCCGCTCGGTCCGGTATTGAAAAAAGATTATCCTGAAGTGGAAGAATATGTGAGATTTGTCGGAAACAATACAACTGTTTTTAAAAATGGTGATGTTCGTTTTTATGAACAAAAAATATTTTTCGCTGACAGTACTCTTTTCGATGTATTCACATATTCTTTCATTGAAGGAAATCCAAAAACGGCTTTGGCTGAGCCGAATTCAATTGTGCTCACACAATCATTTGCCGAAAAATATTTTGGAAAGACTACCAGCTATGTTGGAAAATCATTGCAAAATGATAAAGGAGATATTTATAAGGTAACCGCAGTCGTTAAAGATGTGCCTAAAAATTCTCATATCATTTTTAACGCAGTGATTTCGCGAAATTCGCTCCCAAAAAATTTTGCTGACAACTGGGGAGCTTTTGGATTTTATACTTATGTGTTGCTCCGCCCTAATGTGAATGCAGCTGCATTCCAGCAAAAGCTTGCTCCTATGTATGAAAAATATATGGCTCCGATCTTCGCTCAATATAAAATCAAAATTCATTATGGCGTGCAGCCAATCACTTCTATTCATCTTCATTCAGATTTTGCCAATGAACCTGAAGAGCTTGGAAGCATTTCTTATATCTATATTTTTTCTGCAGTTGCATTGTTCATGCTGATTATTGCATGCATCAACTATATGAACCTGACAACTGCGCGTTCTGCAAGAAGAGCAAAAGAAATCGGCATCAGGAAAGTAACGGGCTCCACACAGTCGTTGCTCATAGCACAATTCCTGATTGAATCTACTTTGATAACCATTATCGCATTGCTGTTAAGCATGGGGTTGGTTGCATTGTTGCTTCCCACATTTAATACTTTGTCGGGAAAATTTATTTCTTTCACAACATTGTTTCAGCCCGGCACATTTTTTATTCTGCTTGGCATTATTTTATTTGTCGGTCTGCTCGGCGGAAGCTATCCAGCATTTTATTTATCAAAATTCAATCCTGTCAACATTCTCAAAGGAAGCCTTTCAAAAGGGTCAAGTAATGTAGTGTTGAGAAGAGCATTGGTTGTTGTTCAATTTTCCATTTCCATGATCATGCTTATCTGCACATGGATCGTGTATGGCCAATTGAAATATCTGCGCAATAAAGATCTGGGATTTGATAAGAAGCAGATTGTTTCTATCATCGCAAATTCAAACAGCGATATACGCGGAAAAATTGCTGCTTTCAAAAATGAAGCAAGGAAAAATTCTCAGATTTCTGCAGTAAGCAGCGCTGATGCAGCGCCCGGACAAAACAACATGAGCTTTAATTTATTTTCTGTTCAATCTAAAAATGGGTTTGTTGAAAAAGGTGTAGACTGTTATGCAGTTGATGAAAATTATTTTAAGACACTCGGCATGCAGATAAAACAAGGAAGAAATTTTGAAGGGCTTCCTGACACGCTGCGAAATATTATTGTGAATGAGAACATGGTGAAATACTTCGGATGGGATAACCCGATTGGCAAACAGGTGCGTTTTCCCGGTGACACTTCAAAATTTTATTTCGAAGTGATCGGTGTTGTAAAAGATTTCAATCAAAAATCATTATATAATCCTATCACTCCGTTAATCATTTTTTATAGCCCGAACAGGAACAGCATTCAACTAAAAGTGGATGCAAGAAATATTCCGAAAACTATGGCAAGCATGGAAAAATCATGGAAAAATATTTTTCCTGATTTGCCATTCCAATATACTTTCCTTGATCAGGATTTTGATTCGCAATATGCAGCCGATCAAAAACGTGGAAAAATATTTACGGCATTTTCAGTTCTCACGATCATGATAACATGTCTGGGCTTACTTGGGTTAATAGCATTCACTACCGAGCAAAGGCAAAAAGAAATCAGCATTAGAAAAATCATGGGCGCAAGTGTTGGGCAAATTGTGCCATTGATAACAAGGAATTTTGTGCTGCTTGTTGGCATCTCATGCCTGATTGCATTCCCTGTTGCTTATCTGTTTATGGATAAGTGGCTGAAGATATTTCCATATAACACGGGATTGAGCCTTACGCCATTTTTGCTTTCAGCGCTGACTGTATTAATGATTACATTACTGACTGTGATTTTCCATTCTGTGAGAGCAGCGTTGGCAAATCCGGCGAAATCACTACGCACTGAATAGATTCATTGCTAATGTAAAAATGTGCGGATGTGCGAATTGGCCGATTGTGAAACTGAAGATGAATAGAATTACAACAGTACAAGTGAGTGATCCGCCGCGGCGGACAAGCTACAACGATGTTGAATCAATGGATAATGCTGGTCAACAAAAAATAAGAAATGAGGAATAAGGAATAATAAATTAGAAAGGAAAGGCTGAATGTCAGAAATCGTGAATCCCAAATCGTAATTCGTAAATCATACAGTTATGTTCAAGAGCTATTTCAAAATCGCTTTGCGCAACCTCACTAAACGAAGAGGTTATGCGCTGTTGAATATTTTTGGTCTTGCCATTGGCGTGACTTGCTGTTTGTTAATATTCCAATATGTGTCGTATGAAAGAAGCTATGACAAGTTCAGCAATGATGTAAATAATATTGTCAGGATCAGATTAGACAGCTATCAGCAAGGAAAGCTTGCATGGAAATCAGCAACAAGCTATCCGGCAATAGGGCCAACATTAAAAAAAGAATTTCCTGAAGTAGAAGATTTTTGCAGGCTGCATGATGCTGAATTGTTATTATCCAATGAACAAAAAAACGTGAAGTTCAACGAGCGAAAAGGATATTATGCCGATCCTTCTTCCATTAACATGCTCGGCCTGAAAATGCTGAAAGGCAATGAGCAGGAAGTTTTGAATGCTCCGGATAAAATGATCGTGTCTGAGTCTTTCGCAAAAAAATATTTCGGCAGCGAAGACCCCATAGGGAAACAATTGGTATCAAAAGATCCGCAATTCACACAATCATATTTGGTGACCGGAGTTTTCAAAGATTATCCCAATAATTCTCATCTTATTATTGATTACATGGTTTCATACGCAACATTGGGAAAGATAGGCCGTGCACAAGGTGACACTACCAACTCAACTGAAACAAGCTGGGGATGGTATGACTTTTATACTTATATCAAACTTAGGCCGGGAACGGATTTGAAGAAGATTGAATCAAAGCTTCCAGCGTTCTGTGATGCACACATGAACAATAGCGAATGGCAAAAAACAAATAATGTGAAAGTTGAATTGCATGTGCTACCGCTTGCTGACATTCATTTGTATTCAAATTATAACCAGGAAGCCGAAGTGAATGGCGATGGACAAACTGTATCATTTCTTTTCCTGATCGGCATTCTCATTATTCTGATTGCATGGATCAATTATATCAACCTTGCCACCGCACGTTCTATCGAAAGAGCCAGAGAAGTCGGTGTTCGAAAAGTGCTTGGTGCGTTAAGGACAGATCTGATCAGGCAGTTTCTGACTGAAAGTTTCATGCTGAATTTTGTAGCACTAATCATTGCATTTCTCGCAGCCTATTTGCTCACTCCTTCTTTCAATCATTTTGTTGGAAGAGAAACAGCCATGAATTTTTCATTGCCTCCAAAATATTGGGCTGGGTTTTTATCATTGTTTTTTGCAGGAAGTTTTTTAGCAGGAATTTATCCCGCATTTGTGCTGTCAGGTTATCAGCCAGTGAAAGTGCTGAAAGGCATTTTCAAAAATTCGAGCAGTGGAGTGATTTTAAGAAAAGCATTGATCACGACTCAATTTATTACCTCAGTTATTCTGGTTGCAGGAACGATGATCGTGTATCAGCAGATCAGTTATATGCGCAGCCAAAAGCTTGGAACAGATATCAGCCAAACACTGGTGATAGAAGGCGCAGCTTCTTTGCAAGATTCAACTTACACCGGCGTTTTTCAACCTTTCAAACAGGAAGTGCTGAAACAAAACAATGTAAAGAATATCACGGCTTCTACATCTGTCATGGGCAATGAAATTTACTGGACAAGAGGCGTGCGGAGATTAGAAGCAAACAGTAAGAGCGTGACATTATATCTTCTCGGTGTTGATTATGATTTCATCCAGTCTTATGGAATAGAAATGAAAGCAGGCATCAGTTTTTCAAAAGATTTTGGGACGCACAGCAAATCTGTGCTTTTAAATGAAGAAGCAGTAAAGCTTCTTGGGTTTGAAAATGCTCAGAGTGCGATTAATCAAAAACTTACTATTAACGATACGCCTACAGTTGTTGGTGTAATTGCGGATTTTCATCAGGAAGGCTTGCAGAAAAAAGTTCAGCCAATGCTGGTTATTTTACGTCCCAACTCAAGACAATATTATTCTGTGAAATTGGGGAAAGAAAATATTCATCAGACAGTTGCAAATATTGAAAAAATCTGGGGTAGATATTTTCCTTCCGACCCTTTCAATTATTTCTTTTTAGATGATTCATTCAACAGGCAATATAAATCTGATGAATTGTTCGGGAGCATTTTTACTGTGTTTGCAATGCTCGCCATTCTGATAGCATGCTTTGGCCTTTCAGGATTATCTGCGTATAATGTTTTGCAGAGAAGAAAGGAAATCGGCATTCGCAAAGTAATGGGCGCATCGATTCAGCAATTGCTCGTTTTGTTATCGAAAGATTTTTTAAGATTGGTGCTGATTGCATTTTTAATCGCGATACCGATTACATGGCTCATCATGAACAAATGGCTCGAGGACTTTGCATACAGGATCAATATCAGTTGGTGGGTGTTTGCCATTGCGGGCCTAATTGCAGTTGTGATTGCATTTGCGACTATTAGCTTTCAGGCAATCAAAGCAGCGGTGGCAAATCCGGTGAAGAGCTTGAGAACCGAGTAGTGAGTAGTGAATGTTGTTGCCGATTGTGAAACTGAAGATGAATAGATAACTAAAAGCACAATTGAGTGACCCGCCGCAGCGGACAAGCTACAACGATGCTGAAGAGAGAATAAATGCTGGTCTACAAAAATAAGAAATAAGAAAGGAAAGGTTGAATAAATCGTAAATCCCAAATTGTAATTCGTAAATCAAGAACTCATGTTGAAAAATTATTTCAAAATTGCATGGAGAAATTTATGGAAGCACAAGACAGATAGTTTTATTAATGTTATTGGTTTATGCATCGCATTCACCAGCGCATTATTATTATTGCTCAGCGTGAGCTATGAATTTTCGTTTGATAAATTTCATGCCAATGCCGATAATATATATAATCTATACTTTCAGAAACAACATTTGCAAGGACAGGAGCTAACATCATCTATGCCCGCTCCACTCACACCTTCTTTGAAAGCGGAATATCCTGATGTGAAATATGCAACCCGAATAGTGAACGGCGGAACAACCGTTCGCTATAAGGACAAAAAAATATCGCAATCGCTCATGTTTGTGGATGCGGATTTTTTCAACATGTTTTCTTTCCCTGTTGTTGACGGCAACAAAACTCCGTTGCACAATTTGAATGAAGTGGTTCTTCGCAAAGGCACAGCTAAAGCCATTTTTGGGGCTGAAGAAGCAGTAGGGAAAGTGATAGAGCTCCAGCAAAACAATCAGTGGAAACCATTTACTGTTGCAGCAGTCACCAACGATTTCCCGGATAACTCAAGCATTAATTACGACATCATCACTCGTTTTGAAAACCTTTCTTTTTATAAGGAAGTTACCAATGAATGGTATTCCAATTTTCACGATGTGTTTGTTCTGCTGAACAATAATATTTCAAAAAATAATTTTGAGCCAAAGCTTCAGCCATTCGTTAACAAATATTTTGCCGAAGATATCAGCCATGCTAAAAGAGATGGAGCAGCGCCGACTAAAGACGGGGCATATATGAAGCTACTGCTGGAGCCATTAACTGACATGCATACCAACACTGAAATCGGCGGCAGTGATTCTATTAATAAAAGCTATTTGTACCTGCTTACTGCGATTGCCATTCTTATCATTGCCATTGCATGTATCAATTTCATTAACCTCAGCATCGGGAAATCTTTCACACGTTCAAAAGAAATTGGTTTGCGCAAAACCATGGGCGCTTTAAAAAATCATGTAGCGCTGCAATTTTGGTCTGAAGCATTATTGGTTTGCTTCATGGCATTTATTATCAGTTGTGTTGTTACCTATCTTTTATTGCCACAATACAAATTGCTTTTTGCAATGCATATTCAGAGAAGCATGCTCGAATCACCTAAAGTATGGGCTTTTATTGTGATTGGTTTTTTGATGATAACAATTTTTGCTGGAGGCTATCCTGCATGGCTGATGGCGAGGCTGAACATTGTTGAAGTGCTGAAAGGAAAAATGTCTGTGAGCCGTTCGCACAAATTGCGCAACGGGCTTATCACTTTTCAGTTCATCATCACAGTGCTGCTGATTTCATGCACCATTATTTCATGGCAACAAATTCATTACCTGCGCACAAAACCGCTGGGATATAATACCAGCCAGGTAATCAGCATTCCTGCAAATGGCGAAATGGATGCAACACAGGCATTGCAATTAATGCGCAATAAACTTTCTTCTGTTACATCTGTGGAAAGCGTGAGCGGTATTTATGCTAATCTTGGAAGGGGCACTGATGGCTCCAACCGCACATCGGTATTAACCTTCGATTACAAAAATCGCGAAATCAAAAGCAACTGGATGGGCGTGAGCTATGATTTTGTGAAAACGCTTGACCTGAAAATGGTTGATGGCAGAGATTTCTCAACAGCATTTTCAACTGATAGCGGCGCTGTTCTTATTAATGAAGAAATGGCAAAACAAATTGGCGAGAAAAATATTGTTGGTTTAAAACTTCCAGTTGATTCGGCAAAACCACTTACCGTTATCGGCGTCGTGAAAAATTTCAACTTCAAATCTTTAAAACAAAAAATTGACCCGCTCACTTTAGTGCTCGATAAGAATTTCAGCATCAATTATATTTTGGTGAAAGTGAAACCCGATAACCTGCATCAAAGCATGGAAGCTGTGAAAGCTGCATGGGCCGGCATTTCTAACGGTCGCGAGTTTCAAGGTTCTTTTCTTGATGAGAACGTGAACCGGCAATATAAACGCGAAGAAAAATTAATGCAGATTTTCACAACAGGCGCTATCATTGCCATTGCGCTTTCATGTATGGGATTATTAGCAATGGTGATATTGATTATTTCTCAGCGCACCAAAGAAATCGGAATACGAAAAGTGCTCGGCGCATCAGTGGGCACCATCGTGATGCTTGTCGCAAAAGATTTTCTATTGCTGGTCTTAGTTGCAACAATCATTGCATCTCCCATCGCTTATTATGCCATGAACAAATGGCTGCAAAGTTTTGCATACCGCATCAGCATTGGCTGGTATATCTTTTTAGCAGCAGGGTTTTTAGCTCTATTAATTGCATTGATAACGATCAGCATACAATCGATAAAAGCAGCGCTGGCAAATCCGGTGAAAAGTTTGAGAACTGAATAGTCATCAGATAGCTGCTGATAATTAAAATTGCTTCATTAGAGGCATTCCGCCGACCGAAGACTGAGAACTGACGACTGATATCCGACAACCAAAATATAAACTACTACCATGTTTAAAAATTATGTCAAAATCGCGTGGCGCAATTTGTTAAAGAACCGCACATTCAGCATTATCAATATCGTCGGTTTATCTTTCTCTGTAGCATTTTGCTTACTGCTTTTTTTTTATATCAGGCATGAACAATCGTACGATTCTTTTCATGAAAAGAAAAACAGGCTTTTCAGGATGGAAATGACCAATACATGGGTGTCGCCGGATATAAAACCAAAAGATCATCTTTTTTCATTCCTCACAAAAAATGATGATGTAGAGAACGAGTTAGTTTTTCCATTAGTAGTTGGGATGGATATGCAACAAACTTTTCCTGAGATCAAAAGCGTAACTCGTTTTCAGGATCAGGGAGAGCAGTTAGTAAAAGCGAATAAAGAAGTATATAAAGAAAAGCATATTATTTACGCCGATGATAATTTCTTCAGCAACTTCACATTTCACATAAAAAAAGGGAATGCAAAAACTGCGCTTCAATCTGTTAATCATGTAATCATCTCACAAACTGCAGCTAAAAAATATTTCGGTAAAGCAGAGGCGATTGGCAAAACGCTTGAGCTGGTGAGCGATAGCACCAGGCTTTTTACAGTTGCTGCCATTGCGGAAGATGCGCCTGCAAATTCGAGCATCCAATATGACATTGTGGTTCCTGTAATGGCTGATCCGGACTATGCTGAAAATATTAAAGAAAGGTTCAATCATAGCTCTCATTTTTTGGTGGTGGAATTGAAAGAAAATATTTCTGCCTCTCAGTTTGAGAACAAATTAAATCTGTGGGTAAAAAAATATTATGCCGAGCCTTTTGTTGTAAATGGTGAAAAATATACAAACAAGATAGATGCAAACTTTCACTGGTATTTAAGGCCATTTGCGAATTGCCACTATAATGCATCCTCACCATGGGGCCATTACACCAATGCAAAAAATATTTATCAACTGGTTTGTCTCGTCATTATCATTTTATTGATTGCTTCATTGAATTATGTGCTGCTTGTCGTATCCAATGCTGCTTCCCGTTCACAGGAAGTGGGCGTGCGAAAAGTGATGGGCGCAAAAAGAAAAGCTATCATTTTACAATTTTGGTTAGAAACACAAATTGTAGTTGCAATATCTGTGCTCATCGGGCTGACATTAACTGCATTAATTCTTCCTCTATTTAATAATATGATGGGAAGCAATCTCAGTTTTGCAAATTTTTCATGGAGAGAAATATTCCCTGCATTGCTACTCCTTTGTGTTGCATTGGGAATTGTTGCAGGCTATTACCCTGCATTGATCATATCGAAACTGAAAGTCGTTTCGATTATAAAAAGCTTTCAGACTTTTAAAATAAACCCGCGCTTTTCAAAAGTGATGG
>DATGIX010000223.1:0-73726 GCA_035295505.1 Puia sp.
TCTCTCACAGGTGGAAGGAGTTTCTGAAGTGCGTGTGATCGGCGGCAAGACAAAAGAATACTGGCTTGTTCTTGATACAAAAAAAATGAGTACGCTGAGCATTACACCGGATAATATCAGTAATGCACTTGCGCAAACGAATTTTATAAAATCGAATGGCTATATCAGCGACTACAATTTATTATACCTCACGCTTACCGACGCATCTGTAAATTCAAAAGATCAATTGGAAAATATTGTGATCAGCAATAATGGAAAAAGGATTGTGTTGCTGAAAGATATTGCTGATGTGCAGATACAGGAAGCGAAAGAATATATCCGCATCAATGCAAACGGGCATGAAGGAATTTTGCTTGCCGTTATTAAACAACCGAATGCTAACCTGGTTTATATTTCAGATAAAATGCAGGCGAAGTTGCAAGAGTTAAAAAAAATTCTTCCAAAAGATGTAATCATCGAACCGTATTATGTGCAGGCAGATTTCGTAAAAGATTCTATTAAAAGTGTAACTGATAGTTTGTGGATCGGATTAGCGCTGGCGATTATTGTTGCCATCATTTTTTTGCGCTCGTTCAAAGCAAGCACTGTAATTCTTATAACGATTCCTATTACATTATTGCTCACGATTATTTGCCTGTACGCATTCGGACAAACATTTAATATCATGACTCTTGGTGCAATGGCTGCGGCAATCGGTTTGATAATAGATGATGCGATTGTTGTTGTTGAACAAATTCACCGAACACATGAAGAGCACCCCGATCAGCCATCAAAATTGCTGGTTCAAAGAGCAATTCGTTATTTATTCCCTGCAATGGTAGGCTCGTCATTAAGTACCATTGTTATTTTTATTCCTTTTGCATTAATGAGCGGCGTTGCAGGGGCATATTTCAATGTAATGACGAATACAATGATCATTACATTGGTCTGTTCTTTTTTTGTGACATGGATTGTCTTACCTATTATCTACCTGATATTTTCTCCTGAACGCAAAAAGAAGAATGACGAAAAGAAGATTTTAAAAATGCATGCTGTGAAAACTCAGCGATGGGTAAATTTTTTTATAAAAAGACCACTTATAAGCTTAATAATTCTCTTTGCATTTGGGTTTGCGATTTATTTTATTCTCCCAAAATTAGAGACAGGTTTTTTGCCTGAAATGGATGAAGGAAGTATTGTGCTTGATTATAATTCACTGCCCGGCACTTCACTTGATGAAACCGACCGTCAGCTTCGTGAGGTAGAAAAAATTCTATTGCAGGTTCCTGAAGTGGAGGCTTATTCTCGTCGCACTGGCACGGAAATGGGATTTTTTATCACTGAACCTAGCAGAGGAGATTACCTGATTCAATTAAAAAAATCACGGACACGTACAACCGAAGAAGTAAGTGATGATATACGCAAGAAAATAAACGCTACACAACCTTCACTTCGCGTAGACTTCGGACAGGTAATCACGGATATGCTGGGAGATTTAATGACTTCTGTTCAACCTGTTGAAGTAAAAATTTTTGGCAATGATCAACAGATTTTACAACGATTATCAAAACAGGCTTCAGAAATTATTTCAAAAATAGATGGCACTGCAGATGTATTTGATGGAATTGTAATTGCAGGACCATCAGTTGATGTTGAACCCAATTATAGCAAGCTCGCTCAATTTGGAATCACACCTGCAAATCTTCAGTTTCAATTGCAAACTGCATTAGAAGGAAATGTTGCAGGAGTAGTTTACGACAAACAACAATTGTCAAATATCAGGTTGGTTTACCCTGGAAATCGAACATTGAGTGTATCAGATATTGCAAAGCTTCCGGTTTTTCTTCCTAACGGTAAAGTGCAACCGATAAATCAGTTAGTAGATGTTCATGTAAATCCAGGCGATGCAGAAATTCAACGTGAGGATTTGCAGTCGATGGGCGTGATAACGGCGAGGCTTGAAAACAGAGACCTTGGAAGTGTGATTAAAGATATTCAAAACGAAATTGCTGCTAAACTTGTATTGCCTCAAGGTTATGTTGTTGTGTATGGAGGTAATTATGCAGCGCAACAACAATCATTCAAAGAATTATTAATGATACTAATCACATCAAGCCTCCTGGTCTTTGGTGTGATATTATTTTTGTTCAAAGATTTCCGGATTGCAATTTCAATTTTACTGATTGCATTGCTTGGCATTGCCGGAAGCTATATTGCACTATATCTCACGAAAACGCCGCTCAATGTTGGCTCTTACACAGGATTGATCATGATTGTAGGAATTATTGGCGAGAACGCCATCTTCACATTTTTGCAATTCAAAGAATCGCTTAAGTCAACAAACAATGTTGATGAAGCAATCATTTATTCCATCTCTACAAGGCTTCGACCCAAACTGATGACCGCGCTCGGAGCGATTATCGCATTGTTGCCAATTGCACTTGGAATGGGTACAGGTGCTCAACTGCATCAGCCGCTTGCTATTGCTGTTATTGGCGGCTTTATTGGAGCATTGCCATTATTATTAATCGTGTTGCCAAGTATGATAAGAGTATTTTTTAAAAATGCTATAAAGACTGCAAATTAATTTTTCTGGTACAGAAGCGATTGCTTCTCATCACGACATTATATTTTACCGAAACCAGAACTTACTTATTAGCTACAAAGATTTTTGCTGGTAAATTTGCACGGTAATGGATTACCTGAAACAATACAAAAGCTTTGTAAACAGCTATTATCTTTATGAAGGAGTGCGCATAACCATCGGCGTTACTTTGCCTGCTGTGATCATGGGCTACTTTAATAATCTTTCCTCAGGCATTATTGTTTCGCTTGGCGCATTATGTGCCAGCATGCCTGATAATGCAGGCCCAATCCATCACAGACGAAATGCAATGATGGTTTGCAATATGGTAGTGTTTGTAGTTGCAATAATTACTGCCATTGCCTCTTATAATACAGTTATTCTTGGTGCAATTATTTTAGTTTTTTGTTTTGTATTCGCAATGATTGGTGTTTACGGAAGTCGTGCAACATCTATCGGGCTGGCCGCTTTATTCGTGATGGTTTTAAATATCGACAGGCAAAATCAGGGCTGGGGCATTCTTTATTATGCGCTTTACATCCTATGCGGAGGAGTTTGGTATATGTTGCTGAGCTTATCTATTTATAGTTTTCGCCCATATAAGCTGGCTCAACAGGCATTGGGAGAATGCATACAAGCAACATCAGATTATTTGCGCATCAAAGCTTCTTTTTATGAGAAGAAAAATGATTATGCTGAAAATTATACGCAGTTATTAGACAAACAAATTGAAGTTCATCAAAAACAGGATTTGGTTCGCGAACTGATTTTTAAAAGCCGTGATATTATACGTGAGTCGACAACTACAGGAAGAATTCTGGTAATGGCTTTTCTCGATATTATTGATTTGTTTGAAAGCATTATCACATCTCATCAGGATTATAATTTGCTGCATAAAACATTTGATAATACTGACATTCTTGAAAAATATCATCAGGCAATCCTGATTATGTGCAACGAACTTGATGAGATAGGCATTGCCGTTAAAAGTGCAAGGCTTTACCAGCGTGAAGCCGGACTTCGCTCAAAAATTGCTGAGTTAAGGGCATATTTTGAAAAGTCCCGCGATGAAAAACGAACAGCACAAAATGTGGAAGCGTTCATTAGCCTTCGCCAGATTTTGGAAAGCATTGAAGATATTGCTGCGAGAATTTACACATTGGAAAATTATACCACTTACGATAAAAAGCTAATCAAAAAGCAAGAACAAAAAATAGAGTATGATGATTTTGTGGTTCATCAGGAGATTGAGCCAAAATTATTGGTTGAAAATCTCACGTTGAAGTCAAGTATCTTCCGTCATTCACTGAGGCTTTGTATTGCAACATTTACAGGTTTTATCGTCTCAAGATTTTTTACTTTCGGACATAGCTATTGGATTTTACTCACGATAATTGTCATTATCAAACCAGCTTATAGTCTTACCAAAAAAAGAAATTCTGAAAGATTGTGGGGAACGATTGCCGGCGCGTTCATCGGCATTGCTGCATTGTATTTAATAAAAGATAAAACTGCGCTATTCATCATCATGATTATTTTCATGATTGGTGCTTATAGTTTCATGCGCACAAAATATTTAGTGTTCGTTTCATTAATGACGCCGTATATTTTGTTATTGTTCCATTTGCTCAACCCAAATAATTTTCAATCCATCATCACAGACAGAATTATTGACACAGCCATTGGTTCTGTGATTGCATTTGTTGCAAATATTTTTTTATTTCCAACATGGGAACACGAGCAGATGAACGAATACATGATTAAAATGATTGAAGACAACCTGCAATATTTTGATGAGGTTGCCAATTCATTTCTCCGCGAAACCACGACAGTCAACAAGTACAAACTGAGCAGAAAGAATGCATTTGTGTCACTTGCCAATCTTTCAGATGCTTTCAGCCGAATGCTCAGCGAGCCGAAGAGCAAGCAAATCAATTCGAGAGAGCTTCATCAGTTTGTCGTTTCCAATCACATGCTTACTTCTCATATTGCAACGCTTTCTTATTATGCGCCGCGTTTTAATCAGGATAGAAGCACTTATAATTTTGTTTCAGTAATTAATGCGATTGAAACAAAACTGAGACACGCAAAAGCAAAGCTGGCTGACGAAGGAAAAAGAAACAGCACAACAGAAGATGAAAGTGGCTGGAGAATTTTCAATTCAAAAATCAATGAACTGACAGAGCAAAGAAAAAAAGAATTGCAGATGGGCATTCAATATAGCGAGACAAGAAAAGAATTGGGAAATATAAAACCTGTTGCTGACCAGTTTAATTTCATTATGAATATTGCAACGAGCCTGGAGAAATTGCAGATTCGGTTTCAGGGATGAAAAATATTTAATTACCCATAAGCTAACTCAAATAATTTTTTGAGCTTTATCGAATCAAGTTTATAGCTTTTTGTAATATTAGTAATAACAGATGGTATAACTTCAAATAAATCTTTCAATGCATTTTCATCACCAGTCGCCAATGTATAAAAGCTGGCGCCATCTATTTGTCTTATTAATTTATTAGATGGACATTTTTGTCCGGTTTTGTTGTTGGAAGGGGTAAATTCTATATCAAACCTTTTAGAGGTTTTGGGAATAACAGAAACATGATAAGCTGTATATCCTTTGTAAATACTTGTTTTGGGCATTACAGAAGAATCGAGCGACCAGTATGAATCAGCTAATTTCCCAAATGAAACTGTATTATACTTATTTTTTATTTCAGCAATTATCTTTTTTTCCTCATTTACCAAATCAACTATGTTACCAACATGTAGATTTTTCCAACCTTTACAAAAACCTAATATTGTTTGGTGAAAATTGCCAATAAAATTTTGCAAAGTTTTTTGTGCTTGTCTCGCTTGCTCACTTTTTATCCATTCTTCATAACTCATTTCAAATCCTGCCATTTCAAAAACAGCAGAGAAAGGGTCGATTACATTTATACCAAAATTTTTTGCTGCATTATTTTTTGCATTTTTTGCAGTTTCTAACAAATCAGCGACAGCTTTGCTTAAATCTTCATCGCTAATCCATTTTAGCTTTGGCATTGATACCTTATTAAGCATTGACGATAACCGAAAATACTAAAAAGATAAAGCAATTGGCATTTTGCTTTTTTGAAGTGAAGGGTGTGAACTTTTTAATTCGCTAAAATCATCTTTCTTACTTAGCTTTTTTAAGAATGCTATTATAGATTCTCCAATCGCCTTCCCCAAATTAACCGGAACTGCATTTCCAATTTGTTTGTATTGTTCATTCATTGAACCGGCAAATTGCCATTCATCAGGGAAGGTTTGAATTCTTGCATATTCTCTAACTGTGAAAGGTCTTGTTTCATCAGGATGACATCTTTCCGTTTGCTTTTGCATCGGACTGCACGTAAGTGTCAATGATGGTTCGTTCCAGCTAATCCTTCTTGCCATACCTGTTTTGCCGCCACCGAGATAAAAACTTTCCAGCATGTAAGCTTTCTGAATTTTTAGAGGCAAATCTCTCCAATAACCACCGGGTGGAACCAAGTCCAGTACTTCTTTTTTCTTTTTCGGATACACTGCGCCGATTGATTTTGGAACATTTGATGTATATAATTTTCCTTTTTTCAGCGCATCCTTCAAAGTGAAGACCTGATTATAATTTGGTTGAGGATAAGAAAAATTTTCTTCGATATCTTTTCTGATGGCTACAATTATCAGCCTTTCTCTTTTTTGCGGAACATTATAATAAATTGCTTTCAGAACTTGCGGGTCTAACACTCTGTATCCAATTTCATCAAGAACAGAAATCATTCCTTTTAATGTCTTTCCTTTATCGTGGCTCAATAAACCTCTCACATTTTCACCAATACAAATTGCAGGCATTGTTTCTTTCACAATTCTTGCAAATTCATAAAACAACGTTCCTCTCGCATCCTGAAATCCTAATTTTTTTCCGGCATAACTAAATGCCTGACAAGGAAAACCTCCGGTAACAACATCCACTCGCCCCTTTAAATGTGCGAATGATACGTTTTTAATATCGTCTTCAATCACGCTCCACTTTGGTCTGTTCAACCTTAATGTCTCAGCCGCCCAATGATTGATTTCGTTCAATGCCATGCATTTTAAGCCAGCAGCTTCGAGACCCAATGCCAGCCCTCCGGCTCCTGCAAAAAGCTCAATGACATTAAAACTTGATTTCATGATGAGATTTTAATCTTGCAATTTATGAAGTCGCTATATTATTTAGCAGGATGTGGATAATTTTTGCTAATTTTTTTGGTTTTCAACATGCGTATCAATTCTTCAACCTATTTTTTAAGCTCACCCTGAGCATTTGCATGTTATGCAAATATTAAAAATAGCCATTAGGGATTTCTGATAACTTTTCATCTTTGCGCTTTCCGAATTTCATTATTGAATCTTCACTTAATACATTTCTCTCATCAATTATTACTCCCCAGCATTTCTCTCAATTTCATCACTAATTCTGTTTTTGTAATTGGCACGCCCATGATTTTATTATAGCCTTTTGCATCCACAAAATATTGGTCGCGGATGATTTTGATGAGTTGCCCGTTGTTGATTTCAGGAATCAATACCTGCTCGAAATTTTTCAGAATTGTTCCCAAATTTTTCGGGAATGGGCGCACATAACGGAGATGTGCATGTGAAACTGCATAACCTTCATGTTGCAGTTCTGCAACAGCGCTTTTAATAGCACCATAAGTGCTGCCCCAACCAAGCACTAATAATTTTCCTTTTTCAGGACCACTGTCCAAATGTTGTGGTGGAATATAATCTGCAATCTTATCTACTTTTTCCTGCCTGATTTTTACCATCAGTTGATGGTTCTCCGGGTCGTAGCTCACGTTACCGGTGATATTCTGTTTTTCCAATCCGCCAACACGATGCTGCAAGCCCGGCGTTCCCGGAATTGCCCATGGGCGAACTAATTTTTCATCACGCAAATAAGGAAGGAATTTATCTTCGCCATGACCTAAATCTTTTTTGAACTTCACTTCAATCGGCGGCAAATCCGCGCTGGTCGGAAATTTCCACGGTTCTGCTCCATTAGCAATATAACCATCGCTCAAAAAAATAACTGGTGTCATGTGTTGAACAGCAATGCGCACCGCTTCGTAGACTGCATCAAAACAATCGCTGGGTGTGGAAGCAGAAATAATCGGCATCGGGCATTCGCCATTTCTTCCATAATATGCCTGCATCAAATCGCTTTGCTCCGTTTTTGTTGGCAAACCTGTTGATGGTCCGCCACGTTGAATATCGCAAATCAATAAAGGAATTTCGAGCATCACAGCAAGTCCCATCGCTTCACCTTTTAGCGCCATGCCCGGACCTGATGTTGTTGTTACTCCGAGTGAGCCGCCATAACTGGCACCAATAGCCGAAGTAATCGCTGCAATTTCATCTTCCG
This sequence comes from Puia sp., assembly GCA_035295505.1. Classification (GTDB taxonomy): domain Bacteria; phylum Bacteroidota; class Bacteroidia; order Chitinophagales; family Chitinophagaceae; genus Puia. Next base: position 7,974 of record DATGIX010000223.1, read on the forward strand.
CCTGAAATGTGCGAACACCAAATGATTTGAATTTGCTTAAATCATGCAGCACATCAGAAGCCGGAGTGATTGGATATGAACCAAGGAACAATGGCAAACCACTTTTTTCAGAAGCAGCAATCAACCCATAAGCCAATGCTTGATTGCCCATGATAGAGCGATAAGTCCCCGCTTCGAGTTTTGCTTTTTCAACTTTATATGTGGTAGTGAAAGTTTCTGTCGTATCGCCGTAGTTATATCCTGCATGAAGTGCTTTGATATTGCTCTCGAGAATCTCAGGTTTCTTGCTGAATTTTTCACGCAGGAATTTTTCGGTGGTTTCCATATCACGCCCATACATGAAATATAAAAACCCAAGCACGAACATATTTTTTGCGCGGTCCTTTTCTTTCATGCCGATGGTAAAATCTTTTAGCGCCTCACGCGTCATCTTCGTCACATCGATTTTGATTACATCATATCCATCAAGGCTATTATCCTCTAAAGGATTCACTCCTTCCGGATAATTTGCCAGGCGAAGATTTTTCGAATCGAACCCTTCCACATTTGCGATAATCTTACCACCTTTTTTTAATCCCTTCAAATTTGCTTTTAAAGCCGCAGCATTCATGGCAACCAGCACATCGCACTCATCGCCCGGAGTAAAAATATGGTCGCTCGAAAACCTAAGCTGGTAGCCGCTCACGCCGGGAAGCGTTCCTTGTGGCGCACGGATTTCGGCAGGAAAATCAGGGAATGTCGCAAGGTCAATCCCCAGCAGCGCAGTATTGTTCATGAACTGGCTACCGGTCAACTGCATCCCGTCGCCGGAGTCGCCCGCAAATTTTATCACTACGTCATGTAAGAGTTCTTCTTTTCTTTTCATACAGTAAAATTACTCGAATATAAGATAGAATCAGCTTTATTGTTGCAACAGCAATATTTGTTATCAAATTTTTAGAATTTAGGATACCGGCCTTAGCAACTCCGGTCGAGCATTCTTGCGTCGCAATCCGTTCATCTGTTTTGCTACTATTGGGGTTTCAGTTTCAGAGCGGCAATTTCAAAAAAAAATTTAAACATATAAGACATATAAGTTCACCTAAGATTTTCTTATATGTCTCAGGTGGTAAAAACTTAAAGTTGCCGTTTGCAAGTTCAATTCTAAGAACCGGACACTGAAAACTCGAAACTGGAAACTCTCCTTACCTTTGAAAAAATTTCTTTTATGAAAAAAGTATTATTCCTTTCCTGTTTATTGATGGGGGCAGTTTTTTGTTTTGCGCAACAAACTCCGGCCGCTGCTGCAGACACTGCAAAAAAAGCAATCAACAAGCATGTTCAAAACCCTGCAGCATGGGCTTGCCCAAAGTGTTTTAAGATTACCAAAGACGGCGGCACTTGCGCCGATGACAACACTGCAAAAGTGCAGCTCGGCACTTATTATTGTGAGCATTGCGTGAAAGCAACCGGCAACAAGCCCGGCAAATGTCCAAGCTGCGGAGCAACCACCACACAAATGACGCGCAGGCTTTGTGCGCAACATAATGCGCCTGCGAAGAAAGCGGCTTAAAAATTTTTCAAATAAAAAAGCGGATGCATTTTTTGCGTCCACTTTTTTATTAATTAAGATTAATTCACTCCCATCGCTTTATAAATCGCTTCCATAATCCCGCCACGAACACTCAGTGATGAAATTTTCCCATTCTCACTTGTCGGGTTCACCCTGTTCGATAAGAAAATATAAATAAGATTATATTTCGGGTCAACCCAAACACATGTGCCGGTAAAACCAGTGTGACCAAAAGTTTGCGGCGATGCGGAAATGCATGGATAAGGTTCTTTAAGAGTTGCATTATCTTTCTCGGGCTTGTCAAAACCAATCCCGCGGCGGCTGATATCTGAATGATATGCTGTGAAATAATCGATGGTTTCTTTTTTCAAAAATTGCTGCCCATTGATTGTTCCGCCATTCAATAACATTTGTTCGAGGACCGCCAGATCATATGCATCGCTGAACAAACCCGCATGACCGGCAACGCCGCCAAACATCGCAGCACCGGGATCGTGCACATCGCCTCTTATCAATTGCTTTCTAAAAATCTGCTCGTTTTCTGTTGGTGCAATCCTATCTAACGGAAAAGAATTTCTCGGTTTAAAACCTGTTGTGTTCATATACAAAGGCTCATAATAAGTCTTCTTCACATATTGGTCAAGTGTCATTCCTGTGATTGCCGCCACAATTTTTCCCATGAAAATAAAATCATTGTCGCTGTAGATATATTTTTTCTGTGTCTCTACATTGCTCGTAAGAATGCGACTGTAGATTGTATCTAACCAATCGTTGCGCATGTATAAATTTTCTGCAACGCGAATTTTATGAGAGCTGTCTTGCTTCCATGAATAATACAATCGCAAAGGGATTCCTTTCTTCGCACTGTCAATCGTTTCTTTATAAAAAGGGATGAACGCTTTTAACCCGGCCTGATGCAAAAGAACATCCCAGATTTTTATGGATTCTTTATTTGTTCCTTTTACCCATGGCAAATAATCGCCGAGTGTTTTTTGTAAATCCAGTTTTCCATCGTCATACAATTTCATCACAGCCATGGTGGTGGCGCAAATTTTTGTAACCGATGCGAGGTCATAAATCGTTTCAATATAAACAGGTTCTTTTTTATCGTAAGAGAGATAACCAAATGCTTTATCATAAACCACTTTTCCATCCTTCGCAACCACTACCACACAACCCGGAAAAGCTTCTTTAGCAATTGCAGCTTTGCAAATGGAATCAATCACTAATAGTTTTTCTGTGCTGAATCCTTCCTTAATTGCAGGAACAGTAGGTAATAACCCACCCGCATTGAGAATGCCTGTTCCATATTTTAAATTGTCGCAAACAGTAACTGGCAATTTTCCTCTGGCAGAAAATTTTCCGTTCAATAAATCGGCAGTAACGCTTTGAGTGATTTCATCATCTTCATAGCATTCAACTAATGTTTTTGCATTGCAGAAATTTTTGATGATGTAAGGATTTCCAAAAACAAAAGTTATGCACTTGTTTTGCTGTTGTAATTGATTGATTAACCAAATTGCAGAATTACTCATGCCGAAATTATTTGCTGGAAAGCGATTGTAGCTATGCAAACCGATAACAACTTCATCGTACCTGTTTTTCAGCAATTCTAATATGGCAATAGCTTTCAGGCTATCCAAAGAATTATCGAAATAATAAACATGTGCATTATAATCGCTTCGCATACGACGAGCAAATTCATTATCACTTGTCAACCCAACTCCGACAAACGCGATTTTCTTTTTAGCAGAAGTATTATATAATGGAAATGCATTTGCATCATCATTTCTTAATAATGTGATTGCATTTTCTGCCACTGCTCGGCGCATATCTTTTGAATCTTTGTTCAAATCTTCAGTCAGTGAATCCATTTTTATTGGCTGAATATTGGCAAGACCATAATTATATTTTGCTAACAAAACTCTTTTTACTCTTGTATTTATCTCTTTCCATTTTATTTTTCGTTCTGCAATGGCTTCTTTTATTTTCATAATAGTAGTATCAACATTGCCGGGCAAACAAAGCATATCGTTTCCTGCAATCAAGGCTTGCACAGCCGCTTCTCCGTCAGGAAAATATTTTGCAACACCCTTCATTTCCAGTGCATCTGTAAAACTGATGCCATTGTATTTTAATTTTTTCCTAAGTAGTTTGGTAACATTGTTTTTTGAAATAGATGTTGCCAGATTTGGCGTGTTGTCGATGTCAGGGATATACAAATGCGCAATCATCACGCTGCCAATGCCTGCACTGAATAATTTTTTGAATGGATATAATTCCAGTGTGTCGAGCTGTTTGACTGATTTATTAATAACCGGTAAATCCAAATGTGAATCAACAGAAACATCACCATGACCGGGGAAATGTTTGGCGCAAGCCATGACACCTACATCTTGTAAACCTTTCATGTATTGCAATCCGTATTCAGCTACTTTGTTTTTATCTTCTCCAAATGAACGATCGTTGATAACAGGATTATCCGGATTATTATTAATATCAACAACAGGAGCATAATCAACGGTAATGCCTATCCGTTTACATTGTTCACCAACTAATTTTCCATATTGATAAATCAGTTCAGGATTTTGAACGGCACCGAGCATCATTTGCCGAGGTAAACCAATCACACTATCCATGCGCATGCCAACACCATTCTCTGCATCAATAGAAATCATGATAGGCGTTTTGGAAATGCTTTGGAAATGATTAATAAAATTTGCTTGTGTTATCGGCCCACCCTGAAACAAACAAATTCCCCCGATATCATATTGTCTTACTATCGAATCGACTTGTTTATCGTAAAAAGTTACTTTTCGTGTTGCAAGGTCTATGGCTGATAAACGAACAATAATCAGTTGAGCAATTTTTTGCTCATCATTCAAAGTTCTAAAAACGCTGTCAACCCATTTATCGGCGGGGAGGCTTGATTTGAATTGAGCAAAACACGATGTGGTTATTAAAATCAGAATGGCGTAAAGAAAAAATGTCTTCATATTTATGAGTTAAAAAGGGCTTAAGATTTTAAGCAGTAAATTGCATCACAAATTAAGATAGAATTGCCAGACATTATTCAATTATTGCCGGATAACATTGCCAATCAAATCGCAGCAGGCGAAGTGATTCAACGACCAGCCAGTGCTGTGAAAGAGCTATTGGAAAATGCTGTGGACGCAGACGCAACAGAAATAAAGCTCATTATCAATGATGCAGGCAAAGCATTGATTCAGGTGATTGATAATGGCAAAGGCATGAGTGAAACTGATGCACGTATGGCTTTCGAGCGCCACGCTACTTCTAAGATCAGAAATATTGAAGATTTATTCCGCATTAAAACAATGGGCTTTCGTGGTGAAGCACTTGCTTCTATTGCAGCAGTTGCACAAACAGAATTAAAAACAAAAAGAGCGGATGATGAGACCGGTACTTATATTGAAATCGAGAATAGCATCGTGAAAAAACAGGAACCGATTGCATCCGCAAATGGCACCAGCATTGCGATGAAAAATCTTTTCTTCAATGTCCCTGCGAGAAGAAATTTTTTGAAAAGCAATGCTGCTGAAATGCGGCATATTATTGATGAGTTTATTCGTGTTGCATTATCGTTTCCTGAAATTTTCTTTTCCGTAACCAGTAATGGTCAGGAAATTTTTCATTTGGATAGAGGAACATTAAAGCAGCGCATAGTTCAAATATTAGGAGATAATCTCAATCCGAAATTAGTGTCAGTACAAGAAAATACTGACTACATGAATATTTACGGTTTTGTCGGGAAGCCGGAAGCAGCAAAGAAAACAAGAGGCGATCAGTATTTTTTTGTGAACAATCGCTTTATTAAAAGCGCTTATCTGAATCACGCCGTGATGAGCGCTTATCAGCAAATGATTCCATCCGACAGTTTTCCATTATACGTTTTGTTTATTGATTTAGACCCCGCACAAGTTGATATCAATGTTCACCCAACCAAGCAGGAAATAAAATTTGAAGACGAAAAAATTGTGTATGCATTTGTGCAGGCTGCAGTGAAGCATGCATTGGCCCAATTCAGCATTACGCCAACTTTGGATTTTGACCTTGACCCTTCGATTCAGCAGTTAGATGCTGTGAGCAAGCCTTTTACTGAACAACAAAAAGCAGAAACGGCATCAACTTCATTATATAAAACATTCACTCAAAAAAATCAGGCGCATTTTATTGAGCGTGATAATAAAAATGAACTGAAGCACTGGAAAGATTTGTACGAAAGCCCGAAGTCGGGAGTTCAAAGTCGGGATTCAGGGGCTGATAGTTGGCAGTCGTCGATTGGCAATCAGCAAGAAAAGAATTTTGATTATCAGCAACCGGTTGTTAGCTATAAGTCAGCGCCGTTGGAATTGCTTGCCGACACAAAACTTGTACAAATTCATCAGGCATACATCATTGCCTCAACCATTCGTGGGTTTATTTTAATCAATCAGCAATTGGCGCACGAAAGGATTTTATATGAAAGATATATTGCGGCTTCTCACGGCAAATCCATTGCTGTTCAAAAAAGTTTATTTCCGGTAACCATTCAGTTATCCTCGCAGGATGCCGCTTTGCTCAGTGATTTGATGAATGATTTGAATGAACTTGGTTATTTAATAGAACCATTTGGCAAAGATGCATTCATTATTCAAGGAACGCCTGCTGATGTTTCGCAAGGAAATGAGAAAAATGCGATTGAAAATTTAGTTGAGCAATTCAAGCATTTCAGCAGCGACATGAAATTTTCCAAACGGGAAAAATTAATCCGCTCATTGGCATGGCAACATTCTATTAAATCAGGAACATCTCTTGCTGAAAAAGAAATGAGAACATTATCGGAAGAACTTTTTAATTGCGCTCAACCAAATATCACTGCTGCGGGCAAGCCTACTTATATTGAGTTCAAGAAAGATTATTTAGAGCAACTTTTCAACAAATAAAATATTCAGCTTTCGTAGATATTTCTTTCTAAAAACTCGTTGCTAAATTTCCTTTGCGGGTCATATTCCCGCATCAATTGTTGGAATTCTTTTAATTTACTGTATCGCGATTTCAATATTGAAGGCTTCATAGTAAATAGTTTTCCCCAATGCGGTTTTGCATTGAAAGGAGCCAATTGCTCTTCAATCATTGGCAATAATTTTTTCACTGCATCCCACTCCTGTTTCCATGTAAAATGAATAGCAGTGCTTGGCTGTTTATAACAAGGGCTCATCCAGAGATTATCTCCATTAATAGTCCTGATCTCAGTGATGAACAAATGTGGTGTAATTTTTTCATGCAGTTTTTCGACAGCCATAATAGCTTCGTAAGAATGTTCGCGGGGAACAAAATATTCAGCCTGCAATTCTTTTCCGCTGCTCGGCGTAAAACCCATTTTGAAATGAGGCAATCTTTCATGCCATGACCCGGGAACGCCCATTTGTTCAGTGCAATTTTCAGCACCCAGCGCAATGATCGGGTGAACATTTTTTGTAGCAGCCGTAGCTCCGAAAAATTCTTGTCTTGCCTGAAAATTAAAGCCTTTCTCAACTTTATTCTTTATCCATACCTCGCTGCAATTTTTGTTCTGCCAATCGGTGAATAAACTAACGCTATAACCTGCAGACATGATTGCGTCAAAATGTTCTTTCAGGTGTTCGAAAGAAAGATTTTCATAAACATCCTGCCGGACTTGATATGTTGGCTGAACATCAAGCGTCACTTTTGTAACCACACCAAGTGCTCCAAGATTTACTACAGCTGCTAAAAATTCTTCACCATTTTTTTCTCTGGATAAATTAATAATCTTGCCGTCAGCTTTTACTATCTCCATAGCAGCAACTGCCGAAGAAAGATTTCCGTTTTTTGCGCCCGAACCATGTGTTGCAGTTGCGCAGGAGCCTGCAACGCTGATATGCGGCAATGAAGCAAGATTATGCAGCGCAAATCCTTCATTGTTGATGTATTCAGCAACCTTGCCATACCGAAGACCGCCGTCAACAGTCACTTTCATTGCGGTACGATCTATGTCAATTTTATTGGCAAATTCCGTGAGAGAAAGAAAACCGTTTTTTGAATCGGCGATATTATTGAAACAATGTTTTGTTCCAAGCGTTTTGAATTTGTTGTGCTGCGCAACAAATTGCTGAACCTCATCAACAGTTTTCGCCTGCTGAAGATTAGTGCTGCTAAATTCAAGGTTTCCCGCCCAGTTTTTAATTTTTTCTTCCTGACTCATAGTTACCAAAGGTGAAAAAAAGCTTCCGGTGATTAATGCAGATGATAATTTAAGAAATGTTCTTTTTTTCATAGCAAACATTTCAGCTAAGCTACATCATGTGTTTCAAATCCTGCGGGATACCAAACAGTTTATTAAGGATTATTTTTTTGAAAACAATTCTTTCGCTTTTTTATTGTTCCATAAAATATATCGGAAGTATAATTGAATAGAACTGTTGCGTGCCTGCGTCACCTGCGTGCTTGAAATCTGCACATTGATAAAATTGCTGAGCGCCTGATTATACCTCACGCCAAATACTAAATTTTTCCATTGATAATTTGCGTCCAGCAAAAAGCGCCATTCATTTGTTTTAATTTCTTTGTACACAGGGTCTTTTTTAAAACTTTGTGTTTTGGAAAGTGTGAGAGAATCAAATCCTGTTGAAGTAAGTGCATTGTCTTGAAATAAACCAACACCGTTTGTTAGCCGTGAAAATTGAACACCTGCTCCAACATAAAAATTTTCAAAGGGACTGTAATGAATGCTCAATGGAATATTAAAGTAAAAAAGTTTTTTTATGAATACAGAATTTTGACTCGGCGGTGTTGGATTGCCGCTTCCGGGAGTGTCGGCTTTTATTACCTGACTTGCTAATAAACTTTTTGTGTATTGAGGCGTGTTAATCTGTGCTTCTATTTGCAAATACAATTTCTTACTAAAATATGCACGAACCAGAGGAACAGGAATATAATCAGACAATACTCCGCTTGTGCCGCCTGAATTATAATCTGAATGCTGCTGACTGCCGACAGTGAAAAACTGATTGATACCAAGACCTGCTGCCAAAGCAATTCGCTTTCTTTTTTTATCTGATGAATCTGTTTTCTTTTTTGTGCTATCTGCAAGCAGTTTCTTTTTGTTGACACTATCAATATTTTTTTTCTTATTCAGTGAATCAGCAATAACATGCTCTGCTTTTTTTGTTGCTGCAGAATCATCAATCTTATTATTTTTTATTTCATCATTATTAGTCTCTCCAATATTATTAGTCAGTTGAGTATTGATGCTCTGATTTTTTTTATCAGCCAATCTGGATGATTTATCAGTTTTAGTTTGAGATAGATTTAATTTATTTTCCTTTTCATTTTTTGTTGTTGCATCCTGTTTCTTGTTATAAGAAGTTTTCGATTTTTTGATTTTATTAGAATGAACATATTCTTTAGCATCTTTTTTCTTTATAAGGACTGAGTTTATTGGAGTGATAATATTTTTAGTAGCCTCCAAATCTTTCTTTTTAAAAGAATTATTCAATTTATTCGTAGTCAAATCAGCATTTTTCGAATGAGTTTTTTCTTTCTCGTTTTCTTTTAAGCTTTCCTTTGCATTAATTGTTTCATCGGCATTTTCTGTTTTGCTTCCATTGTTCATCTTTAGTGAATCACTTGAGTGAATTGAAGAAGAATGATTGCCTGACTTTTGTTTTTCTTTTTGGTTTGATTGCTTGTCTTCAACTTGAACATCATTGTTTGCAGAAAATTTATTCATTTTCATAATCCCAGGGCAATTGCAAACGCCAATCAGCAGCAACAATAAAATAATCAGGATCAGCCAGCGCCGCCAGTCTTTATTTTTTGAAACAGGCATCTCAGCATCCAGCATAGCTTCCATAGATTGCCACTGCTGCTCTGCATCCGGCAAGCTTATCTGTTGCAGCTTTTCAGCCCAGAAGTTAATATTTTCAAAATGCCCGCTCATGATTTTATTTGTAGCAGGATTGATTGTTTTAATTGTCTTCTTGCTTCGCTTAAATGCCACTTGCTTGTGCCTTCGCTAATCCCAAGCATTTCACCGATTTCGCGATGATTGAATCCGTCCACAGTATAAAGGTTGAACACAAGCTGAGTGGCAGCAGGAAGCTGCCTGATGAGGCTCAATAATTCGTCTGCGTTTATTTTCTGTATAACACTATTTTCAATCGCTGATTCTTCTTTGATATCTGATAGCTCGCTTGTGTAAGTGATATGCCTCTTCCTTAAAAAATCAATGGCGGTGTTCACCATTATTTTATTTATCCAGGCGTAAAAGCCGGCTTTGTTTTCATCGTACGATTGTATATTCTTAAACATTTTCAAAAAACCATCATTCAAAATCTGCATAGCGTCCTGTTGATTGCTGATATATCTTGAGCAAATAGATGCCATAGCCACATAAAACTTCCTGTACAGCAGTCCCTGTGCCTTGCGGTCATTCTTTTTACAACCTTCAATCAATGCTTTTATGTCTTCATCAATAGGCGGCAATTCTATCTTGGTTCTAATCTACCAACGAATTTATAAGGTTTAATGGCTTTTACATTTTTTGGAAACGGCTGCGTTTTGTAAAGCTTCCATAATTTATTTCTGCATAATAAACTCCGGGTTTTAAATTCTGAACCGGCAATGCCACCTGATTATTTCCTGCAACACCTGAGACCTGTTTTGTCAATACCAGAATTCCCGATGAGCTATAGATATTAATTGAAATAGTATTATTTGAAGGCAAAGCAAGACTGAGGTTCACCGTATTTGTTGCCGGGTTCGGATATGCAGCAATCCGCGAAGCACTATCAGGTGATTGAACATTTGCAAGAGCGCTGTCTATGTATAATGTTTGCCAATTTGAAATAACAATGCAACCTGATTGAGTGGTTGCCTGCACTCTCACCCAATAATAGCCAGAATCAGTAAATGTATATTTAGGATCGATGCTATTGAGTTGAACATAATTTGAAGTGTCAACAAAAAAACTATCAGTTTGCGAGAATGTTTTTGCGATATACCATTCTTCTGTGCTAAAAACCTGACCTCCTGTAGCAGCAAAACTAATTTCATTTGGCTTGGAGCTATTTGCAGTGTAAGTAAAATTAATTGAACAAGTGTCTACAGGCCCGATGTTCACATATAAAGGAGCATAATAATAAGAGGAACAGCTTAACTTGTTCGAATCAGTGTAAAATGCATAAGCTGTTACATTATAGATGCCTTTTGTGTAAGTGTGGATTGGGTTTTTCGTAGTGTCAGTTGCACCATCTCCAAAATACCAGGAGTAAGAAACGTTTGCAGTTGAACTTGTGTTTACTGTAGATGTGAACTGGATTGCAAATGGATTTGAATTTTCTTTTGCATCAGTAAAAATTATATTTAGTGAACAGGAATCAACATGAACTACATTAATGTCCTGACAGCTTGAAGAAGTGCAGCCCGAACTTGTTTGCAACATTTCACAAACATGGTATATGCCTGGTTTAGTGAAAGAATAATTAAACGCTTGTCCCTGATTAATTAAAGTGTCATTTACTGTTGAGCCATTAATTGTCCATGTTGCACTGGCGAAATATGAACCAATGATTGCTGATTGGTCATAGAAATAATAGTTTCCAAGATGAGTTGAGTCCTGGTAATATGAAAAAGAGGCATTGCAGCTTGGCGTGAAATTTACAGTGATGACCTTCACAGTTGAATCGCTGCAATGATTCAACGAATCATAAACTATATGCTTCACAGAATAAGTCCCGGAGGCATTATACGGATGAGTAAAATAGCTCGCCCAGCCCGCTGAACCATCGCCGAAATACCAAACCGAAGCTCCATATGGCAATGAATCTGCCGACATAAAGTTTACAATATTGTTAGTGATGCTATATGTAAATGCCGCATTGCATTGGGCTTTTGAGCTCAAATGAAATGCGAGAAAAATCATTGATGAGAGTAAAACTTTTTTCATAACGTTTCATTGATGGTTTGAAAAGAAGATAAATTGATTTATTTACGCAGTTATGTTAAAAAGCGTTGGGTAAGCCAAAAAATTTATGGAGATTAATATTTGTGAAGAGGTATTTTGTAAATATTTGAAAAATATTCAACTTTTTTTCGTTTACGCGAGCCAAAAATTAAAATGCTGTATGTTTGCCCGTAAAGCAAAATATAATGTTCAGGAAGATCAATAGTTTTTGCAAGGATATTTTAATCTACAGCCGGCTGTTTTATTTGCTGCATCCATTTAGAAAATTATTTCTGTTCTTGTATAATTTTTCAAACCTAACAGCTTGGACAGCAAATAACCGCAAAAATTTTCGTTACAATGATTTTTTCAGGGTCTCGAGAAATTATCAGGATCGCGTAAAAGGGTTTGAAAAAGCATTTGATACCTGCAATGCACAAGGAGATGTTCCCATTATTTACCTAGAATTTGGTGTTGCATCAGGTGCGTCTTTTAAATGGTGGATGGCGCATTCAGCTAACAGCGAGTCCAGGTTTTATGGTTTCGACACATTTGAAGGGCTGCCTGAAAACTGGGGGCTTTTTTATAAGAAAGGTGATATGAGCCATGCAGTTGAAGAGATTGAAGACAGCAGGCATCAATTTATAAAAGGGCTTTTTCAGGATACACTTGGAAATTTTATTAATGAAAACAAAAATGAACTCCAGTCACAAAAAAGAAAAGTCATCCATCTGGATGCAGACCTTTTTACTGCAACATTGTTTGCGCTCACACAATTAGCACCTTACATGAAAAAAGGAGATATACTGATTTTTGATGAATTCAGCGTTGCCAGCCATGAATTTTTTGCTTTCGATATTTTTCAAAAATCTTTCTACACAAAATTAAAGCCGCTTAGTGCAGTTAATAATTTCTATCAATGCTCATTTATTGTGGAATAAGCATTTCTTTGAACTCTTTTATTTTTTGTTTAAAAACGCTAACTCTTGTTACGTAACATTTTTACAAATTTTTCCATGGCATCCCTGATTTGCGGGCCGCTTCCATTGTAATTATTGACAAGAATGGAAAAAAGGAGAAGATGATTTTTTTGAGTGATGAGATAACCACTTAATGTAGCAACACCCGAAAGAGAACCGGTTTTTGCAAAAATGTAGCCGCTATCTTGTTTATACCGATTGCCAAGTGTTCCTTGCCCGCCGGTTGGAAGAATATGTTTTATCCTGTCGAGACTGAATTCTTTTTGCATTTTATTAAGCAGAAAAATAAAATCTTGGGGCGTGAATAAATTAAATCTGCTTAGCCCGCTGCCGTCTGCCCATTCAGGTTTTTGTGGCAAATCTTTCAAATCTGTTTTTAATAATGTCTCAACAATTTTTTCATCATTCATGAAGCCCAGTTTTTCATTGCTTACCATTAATAATGTTTGTTCTGCAAAAAAATTATCACTGCGCCACATCATCGGGCGGAAAAGGGAATCGGTGGGTTGGGAGTGAATAATTGTGAATTGCGAATGGTCAATGGTCAATGGTGAATGTTTGATGGAGATTTTTTTTGAAATGGTATCTTTCATTAATTCAACCGCCGATTCTATGCCGTTCGTAATAAATGGAACTTGTTGTTCTTTATATTTTTCGTTGCCTTCTGTTATTTCGAAAACATTTTCTCCAAGCTTTCTTTTCACAAAAAATTTTTTGCTTGTATCGCTTGTGAAAACGACTTTCCAATTCACATCAGGAATGGAAAAACTGCTAAAAGTTCCGTCGGAAACTTGCGTTTGTGCCCATTTGATAACGTTTCCGTAAACAGGCATGGCGCTGCGCTCGGCTGAGTAATCGTAATTATAATCATCCCAGCTCCAGCCTGCGCCTAATGCTTCTTCTTTCCAGTTTGCATCGGCGATATAAATATTTCTTTTCTTCCACTTCAGAAAATCAACAACCGGCTCTTTCAGAAAATCAGGATGAAGCAAAGTCGGGTCGCCGGTTGGAAGGATTAATAAATCAGTATCTCTTTCTATATAACGAATGCCAATCAATGAATCGCCGAGATATTTCATGCCTGCATATAGTGAGAATAACTTCACATTGCTTGCCGGCGTAAAATATTTATCGCCCTGATAATCCATTAATGTTTGATTGGATGTTGCATCAAAAACAGAAATGCCAACATGTGCAGATTGAAGTGAAGGCGTGCTCAACAAATCATCATAATCATGTTTGACTATCGCTTTTTGAGTGGCGCAGGAAACTATAAATAAGGAATAAGAAATGAGAAATAAGAAATGAGAAAGTTTTTTGCTGATGGTTTGCTGCATCGAAAAATATTGAAAGTTCATCCGAAGTTACAGAGAATGGAGTTATGATTCAGATCAGGGAGTTACACATTGTCGAATAGTATTCCAACTGTACAAGAGTGCGACGCAAGGATGTATAATAGTAGTACTGCGGTTAAGGTCATAATAGAAAATTCACTATTGACCATTCACAATTCACCATCACACTCTTTCCTGCGCTCTCAGCCATCTTTCAGGAATTTCATTGCTGCTTGCAAGCAGATAATCTTTGTAAGAACAAGCGATATATTTTTTATCGGGCAGTTGCATCCACCAGCGGTTCGTTTTCCTGCTCTTCAAAAAAACAGTTTCCACTTCAGCAAATGCAGTGTGGTATTCAATAAAAGAATCGCGTTCATCGAGCGTTGCTTCGCGTTGACCGCGGCTTTTGCCATCAATCAAATACCAAAGCATATGGCTGATTTGTTTTGCCGTCAAATCATTCACGTCTTTTTCAGGAACATATCCATAAATGCCAATAGTGTTCACGTTAGGGCTCAAACCAGCATAACGCATGAGCGCACAAGCTTCTTCGCCATTAAAACCATTCGGAGAAAAATCATTTGCAGGTGCATAAGAATTTGCAATGGCAGAAATATCAAAACTGAAAAGCGATGAGTTGCGGATAACAGGCTCCATCTCTTCAATATTTTCTTTCACGTTGCCAACGCGGAAACAATCGAAGCGAAGCTTGTCCATCGTTTCGAGCATGTGCGGGTGAACATAAAAACTCTGGAAACCTATATGATTATAATGACGAACATAGTTCGGCTCGCTGGTGAGCATTTCCATCAAAAAATTATCGCTGCGATTCAATGATTCAATATCCAAATCAATCAGCGCATCCACACAAACTGCTTCAATCACTTTTTTCTTGTCAACATAATTATTGTATTGAGCCAAAGTCAAATCGTGAGAGCCACCAAGCACAACAACCGTCTTTCCAGTATCTGTCAATTCTTTAATCACTGTTTTTAGTGCTGCGTAAGTATCATTCAATCCTGCGCCCGCTTTGATGTCGCCCGCATCGGCAATCTGAACATCTTTATGCCAATAAAAAAGTTTGTAAAGCTGGTGCCGTATTGCATTTGGTGCAGTCATGCCGCTTGAGTAAAGTCCGCTTCCGCGCATTTCATTGCATCCGACAAGAATGATATCTTTCTCAAAAAAGTCCGGTAATTCATCTTCATGAATATCTATGCTCTTGCCAATTTGCCCATGCTTATAATCGTCTTTGATAGAAGTTTTTGAAAGCTGCACTGGTTTCAGAAAATCTAAGAGGTCGCTCATTGTTCAGTATTTATAACAAACTTAGAAGAAAAAAAAGTTCCAAACGAGCGCGGGTTATTCACACACCTTGAAAACAGGGTTCACGCAACGAGGCAACGAAAGCAAAGGCGAAACGTTCAATGATTTTGTTTCTTGGTTTGCTTTGTTACGTTGTATGAAACTGTATTTTGAAACAATGGAAATTATTAGTAAAAGAGTAATAAATTTTAAATCCGTAGTTATCGCAAATCTGTTTCACAATGGCGAGACCAAGACCTGCGCCTTCTGATTCATCGCCTTTTTTAAAACGGTCGAAAATATGTGATTCATCAAAATCAAATGTGGTTCCGGAATTGCGTATGATTAATTGTTCATTGTTCAGGTCAATAACAATGCTGCCATTTTCAATATTATGTTTGATGGCATTGCTCAATAAATTATTCAAAAAAATATCAGCCAGATAACTGTCCATTTGCACAGTTGTTTGCTGCAAATTTGTATTTACAGTTAAATGTTTTGCATGAATTAAATCTTCAAGCTGAATCAGTTTTTCGTTTATCAGAACATCAAATTGAAGCGGAGCGGTTTTTTTAAATTGGTTGTTTTCAATTTTTGAAAGAAGCAATAGAGACTTGTTGAGATTAGTGAGACGGCTCATCGCATCATACATTGCCTGTAATTGCTTTGTGTGAGATTCCTGCAAACCAGGTTCCTGAATTAATAAATCCAATTTTGAATTTAATATTGCTAGCGGTGTTTGCATTTCATGCGAAGCGTTGTCGGCAAAATTTTTCAGCGTTTCATAATCTTTTATAATCCTTGTCTGCATGGCATTTACAGCGCCATCTAAATCTTTAAATTCATCAATATTGCTTGTTTGAGAAAGAATATTTTGCTTGTTTGAAAAATTGAATTGCTTAATAGATTGCAAAGTATTATAAAACGGTTCCCATAATCTCCCTAATAAAATACGATTCGCGAAAAACAAAATCAACACCAAAAGAATAATAATAATGATGGTAATCAGCACAATCATTTTTATTAAATCTTCCATTTCATCTTCCGATTTTGTGACCGAAGCTTTATAATTTTTGCCGTTAATATTTATCGGAAAAGAAAGCTCGCGATAAGCATCACTTTCTCTGTGACGACCTTCACACAATTTAATATTGTCAAATTTTCGGGAAACAGGTTCAGCAACTTCTTCAAATTTTGTGTGCTGGTCGCGGTAATTGGTTGCTTCAGGCAATTTGTTATTGACTTTGACGAAATTTAATATCTCAGCTTCTTCAACTTTCAGCGTATTATCTAACTGATGGATTAATACATATCGAACAATGAAATAATAACAAATGCTCGCCAGCAACAATACAATTACTGTTGCGATGATATTGATGCGATTGTATTTAGTAATTAACTTCATTAGAGATTTGTTCTAATCATATAAATCCTTGCAATCATTCAAATCCAGGTTCAGACATTCAACTTGTAAACTTATAACCCATCCCATATACTGATTGAATATAATCCCCGCAACCGGAAGCAATCAGTTTTTTGCGGAGGTTTTTTACATGCGTATAAATAAAATCAAAATTAACGGCGCTTTCTGTTTCATCGCCCCATAAATGTTCGGCTATCGCATTTTTCGAAATCACGCGTCCTTTATTATATGCGAAATATAATAACAGTTGATATTCTTTGCGTGTTAGTTCAATCAGTTTGTGATTGACAGAAACTGTTTTAGCGAGCGTGTTAATAATAAGTTCGTTGAACTGAAGTAGATTATTTCCACCTGAATTTTTTCTGCGGATGATTGCTGTTATTCTCGCAACAAGCTCTGACAAATGGAAAGGTTTTGGCAAATAATCATCAGCGCCCAATTGCAATCCGGTTATTTTATCTTCCAACGAATTGCGTGCAGAAATTATCAGCACGCCATCCATTTTTTTATTTTTCTTTAGTTGATTGAGAATATCGAGGCCGCTGCCGCCGGGCAAATTGATATCAAGGAGAATACAATCGTAATCGAAGGATTCAATTTTTTCCAAAGCAGATTTATAATCACTCGCAGCTTCGCAAATAAAGCCTTCCTGTTTTAAGCAGGTGATAATGCTTTCGCTTAAAAGCTTTTCATCTTCGATAACGAGCACTTTCATGAGCGCAAGTTAATCGTTGATTGCAAATAGTTCATGGTTATCAATAAACTTCAGTATTCCTTCAGAATCTGTTTTCAGCTTTGGCGTAAGTTCTTCATTCACCATCTCAAAAAAATACGATGAAATATTTATTGTCCGGTTTGATTACGGTTGCATTAGTCATAAGCGCATTTGAAATCACAAATGCGCAAGGAGCAAGCGGCTTTTCTGTCGCAAAAACTTTTCATATTGCGAGCGGCGGCGGTTGGGATTATATTGCGGTCGGTCCGAATAATAACAGGCTGTATGTTAGTCACGCTACACAAGTAAATATTCTTAATCAGGAAACAGGAGATTCAGTCGGCGTGATTGAAGGAACAACAGGCGTGCATGGAATTGCTTTTGCAATGGACAGAGGTTACACGAGCAACGGCAGGCTGAATAATGTAACGGTTTTCGATTTGAAGACAAATCAAATCATCACTCAGATTGCAACAGGTGAAAATCCTGACGCCATTATGTTTGATGAATTTTCTAAAAAAATCATCACATGCAATGGAAGAAGCAAAAACCTTTCAGTGATTGACCCGGCAACTGATAAAGTGGTTGCAACAATTCCTGTTGCTGGCAAACCGGAAACAGCAGTATCTGATAATGCCGGAAAAATTTTCGTGAACATTGAAGACAAAAATCAGATTGATGTTGTTGATATCGCAAAAAATAAAGTTGTGGCGAGCTGGAGCATTGCGCCTGCCGATGGACCAACCGGATTAGCAATTGACATTAAAACAAAAAGATTATTTGCTGGCTGTGATAAGTTATTAGTTGTAGTAGACGCAACGAATGGAAAAATTGTTGACAAACTTCCGATTGCTGATGGCTGCGATGGTGTTGGTTTTGATAATGGTTTGAAATATGTTTTCGCTTCCTGCGGGGAAGGAAAACTGAGTGTTATTGAAGAAATGAGTGCTGATAAATTTAAAGTGATTGATAATGTGGAAACGAAAAGAAGTGCGAGGACAATTGCAGTAGATGAAACAAAACATGAAGTTTATATGCCTGCTGCAGATTCACAACCGGGCACAGCAGGAGAAAGACCTAAAATGGTTCCGGGAACTTTTCAGGTTTTAGTAGTGAAGAAGAAATAATTTTTAATTGAGATAATATTTAATGCAAGAAATAAATTCAATGAAAAAAGTAATTGTTTTGCAATTTTTATTTGTGAGTTTGTCGACATACGCACAAATAGAAGTTCCATCTTCCATAACAACAGCCTTCATAAAAAAATTCCCTGATGCAATGCACGTAAAATGGGGAAAGGAAAATGCAAAAGAATATGAAGCGAATTTTAAGATGAATGGGATTAACATGTCAGCGAATTATGATATAAGTGGAAGCTGGAAAGAAACTGAAACAGAAATTTCTGTAAAAGATTTGCCAGAAGCAGCTTCAAAATCTATAAAAACAAAATATCCAAATGCGATTATTTCCGGTGCAGGTAAAATTGAAAGAGCCGACGGAAAAATAGTTTATGAAGCGGATATTAAATGGAACGGAAAGAAAAAGGAAGTTGAGTTGTTCGCGGATGGGAAGTTTGTGAAATGAGAACTTTATTTTGAAAATGAATCCACAAACTGAAGATTAATAGTAGCACAACAGATGAACGGATTGCGACGCAACGATGTTCAATAGAATTACAAATGCTGGTATCAAAATATTAATTTCCTTCTTTCTTAGGCTTCACATTTTTATTATAATACTTACACGCAGGTTTCAATCCGCAGATATTGCATTTGGGATTTCTTGCAATGCAGACATATCTTCCATGAAGTATGAGCCAATGATGTGCTACGTGAATGAGCTCTTGCGGAATAAGTTCTATTAATTGCTTCTCGGTTGCGAGTGGCGTTTTAGCATTCACAGTTAATCCGATTCGTGCAGAAACCCGGAACACGTGGGTATCGACAGCCATGTTGGGCTGCTTGTCAACAACAGATGTTATTACGTTCGCAGTTTTTCTTCCAACTCCGGGCAATTCAATCAGCTCATCAACAGTTAATGGAATTTCGCCATGAAATTTTTCCATCACCATTTTCGCCATCCCGATGAGATGCTTTGTTTTATTATTCGGATAAGAAATGCTTTTGATGAAAGGGAACAGCTCATCAAATGTGGCATGCGACAAACTTTCTGCATCAGGATATTTTTCGAAGATGGCAGGAGTGGTCATGTTCACACGCTTGTCAGTGCATTGAGCAGACAAAATAACCGCTACCAATAATTCGTAAGGGCTGTCGTAGAACAACTCAGTTTCAGCATCAGGCGAGTGCTGCTGAAAATAATCTATCACAAATTGAAAGCGTTCTTTCCTGGTCATAATTCGACCACGAAATTAAGGCAATCGGCAATTGCTCACGTTCTAACGGTGATGTATAGACTCCACAGCGGTTTCGCGTGCGTAGTTCATCACGTTTAAAACAACTTCCATTCTAGGGGAAACGATGAGCTTGTCCAATTGTTCGGCAGAAGATTGCAGAACCTGCATTTTTTCACGAAGTGTCCAATCTTCGTTCAATGCTGCTTCAATAGCAGCGGTAAGCTCTGGCGAAGATTCTTTGTGCAAATACAGCAGAAGATCCTCCGGTGTAAAGAGTGTCATAGGCGAAACCATTTAATGTCCTAATTTTATATCCAGTAACCTGAAACGTCCGTATTAAAAACGGCATTTGGGTATTCTTATTGTCCGGCTTCCAAAATAATAAGGTTATGGTAATTATGCAATATAAAAGGCATGAAAATCAGGCGGTTTCGGTAAAACACCAATTTTAGCGGATAAGAAAAAGGTCTTCATTGTCCCTTTTCATCAGATACTTCTCGCGGGCATACTTCTCAATGGTTGATGGATTTGATTTAAGCCGCTCAAGCTCATTTTTAGTAGCGGTAATCTCATCCTGATAATATTTTTCGCTTTGCTGCAATTTTTTTAATTCCTGCGGCTGTTTGATATGTGTGGTAATCAAATCTCTTTCGTCAAAAAAGAACATCCAGACTACAAACCCGATAGCAGTCAGCACATATTTATTTTTCAGCCAGGATGGTATTCTTTGTAGAAGCTTCATGATCAGAGTTTACAGTTTTCAGTTTCCAGTCCAGAGATTCGAAGTTCGCAATCAAATTTAAACATTCAGAACTGCAAACTCTAAACTGGAAACTCCAAACTGCTTTTTATTTTCCAAATTTAATTTTTCCTTTCGGATAAATTGCGTTCTCGCCCAACATTTCTTCGATACGGATGAGCTGGTTGTATTTTGCAATCCTGTCAGTGCGGCTTGCAGAACCGGTTTTTATTTGTCCGCAATTCAAAGCCACAGCCAAATCAGCGATTGTTGTGTCTTCTGTTTCGCCACTGCGATGGCTCATAATAGTGTTATATCCATTATGCTGAGCAAGTGTAACAGCATTAATTGTTTCAGTAACAGTTCCGATCTGATTTACTTTAACGAGAAGCGCATTGCCAATTCCTTTGTCAATACCGGTTTGCAATCGGTCTACATTAGTAACAAATAAGTCATCGCCTACCAATTGAACTTTGCTACCAATGGTTTCAGTCAGATTTTTCCAACCGTCCCAGTCATCTTCAGCCATGCCATCTTCAACAGAAAGGATTGGATATTTCTTCACCCAGCTTTCCCAGTATTTTACTAATTGGTCGCTGCTCATTTCTTTCCCATCGCTTTTATGGAAAACATATTTTTTCTTTTTTGAATCCCAAAGCTCACTGTTCGCAGCATCCATGGCAATCACAATCTGAGAACCTGTTTTAAAACCTGCCGAGCTGATGGCTTCCAATACAGTTTCAATCGCTTCTTCATTGCTTTGAATATTCGGAGCAAAACCGCCTTCATCCCCAACATTCGTACTGAATCCTTTTTTCTTGAGAACACTTTTTAGCACATGAAAAATTTCAACGCCCCAACGAAGACCTTCACTGAATGAAGATGCTCCAATTGGCATCACCATAAATTCCTGGAAATCGATTTTATTATCTGCATGTGCACCGCCGTTCAAAATGTTCATCATCGGCATAGGCAGAGTTTTGGCATTCGTGCCACCAATATAACGGAACAAAGGCAATCCTGATTCCTGTGCCGCAGCTTTTGCAGCAGCCATGCTCACTGCAAGCATCGCATTTGCGCCGAGTTTGGATTTATTTGGAGTTCCATCAAGGTCAATCAGCAATTTGTCAAGACCGGCTTGGTCAGCCACTTCCCAGCCTAATATTTTTTCAGCAATTGAATCGTTCACATTCTTCACGGCTTTCAGAACACCTTTTCCCTGATAAGTCTTTTTATCACTATCACGAAGCTCCACCGCTTCATGAATGCCCGTGCTGGCGCCGCTTGGAACAGCAGCGCGGCCAAGAATACCTTCGTCGGTAATAACATCCACTTCAACAGTCGGGTTTCCTCGGCTGTCCAGAATCTGTCTTGCATGTACTTGCTCAATGTAGCTCATATAAGTTTTCAGTTTTTAGTTTGCATTTGCC
Organism: Puia sp.; assembly: GCA_035295505.1. Lineage (GTDB taxonomy): Bacteria > Bacteroidota > Bacteroidia > Chitinophagales > Chitinophagaceae > Puia. The sequence goes on from DATGIX010000223.1 coordinate 29,778, forward strand.
AGTTCTCACAAATAGTAACGGCACTTAAGTTTATATTTTAATTTTTTGTGACCAGCATTAGTTCTTTATTCAGCATCGTTGCGTCGCACCCTTGTACTTAAGTAACTTTGTTCTTCCTTAGCATCACAATCGGTAAGGCTCCGTGTTTACTCTGCCCCCCAAGTCTTTGCGGTTAAACATGTCCTAATTCGTCAAGCTCCTGAACACATCTTCCAAACTTTGCTCGCCGCTTTGCAAAGAAACGATATTCAGATTATGCTGCAAAGACAGTTGCATTAATTGTTTGCGGACAAATTCGGGATTGGGAGTTTCCAGTTTCCAGTTTCCGGTTTGCAGTTGCTCCGCATTCGAAACTTCATGCAAATTTTTTATTAATGATTCATCCACATTTTCTTTGAACTGCACAAGGACAACATGATTATTTTTATTTGTACTCTGCAAATTGATCACTTTATCATCTGCAACAATCTTCCCTTTATTAATAATGATAACACGGTCGCAAATAGCTTCCACTTCCTGTAAAATATGCGAAGAAAATAAAACCGTTTTTTCTCTGCCTAAATTTTTAATGACGTCTCTGATTTCAATAATCTGGTTTGGGTCAAGCCCGGTGGTGGGTTCATCCAAAATCAATACTTCAGGCTCATGTATTAATGCAGCCGCTAAACCAACGCGCTGTTTATATCCTTTTGATAGCTGTCCGATTTTCTTTTTGCATTCCGGCGTTAATCCAACTAATTCAATGACTTTATTGATGACTGACAACCGATTGCCGCCGACAGAATGAACATCGGCAACAAAGCCAAGATATTCTTTTACGTACATATCATAATACAAAGGATTTGCTTCGGGGAGATAACCGATTTTCTTTTTAGTTTCTATCGGTTGTGCTTTCACGTTAGTGCCGCAGACAAAAGCATCACCTTCGGTTTGGTGAAGATAACCGGTGATGATTTTCATAGTGGTTGATTTTCCGGCACCATTTGGTCCAAGGAAACCAACAATTTCACCCTTCTTTACTGCAAAGGAAATATTGTCAACTGCTTTTTGTTCGCCGTAAATTTTTGTGAGCCCTTTTACTTCAATCGACATGATAGAGGTTTACGCTCCGCGAAAGTAATCAATTTGTAAATGTACGAATTAGCAAATGTGAAAATTGCTCAATTTAGGCTGCGTAAGTTGAAGAAGAATTGAACAATTGAGTCATTGAGCAATTTTCACATTTTTTGCTCATCATATTCTCCTTTCAGCGCATAATATCCAAAAATAACCAGCCCGATGGCAATCGGGATAAAAATGATAATAAAAACCGCCCATTGGATTTTTGTATCAATTACTGGTTTTTTTGCAATTTCTGATAATGCGGTGCTGACAAGATAATAAATCAAAACCGGCGCGAGCGCAATCCAAACAAAACCGGCAATTCTTCTTAATGCGTTCATAAAAATTATTTATTCATGAAATGAAAAATTTCTTTTGTTGCTCACATATAAAATACACACAATCGCACAAATCAGTGAAATAACTAACGGGTAGGTTAATCCAACTAGTTTGTCCTTTGTATATATAGTGGTGAGCAATGTTGCGAAAAATGGCGTTAACCCTCCGAATATCCCATTGCCGATATGATAAGGCAACGACATAGATGTGTATCTGATTTTTGTCGGGAACAATTCAACAAGGAATGCAACGATTGGCCCGTAAGCAATAGTAACAGTGAAGATCATTATGAAAACTATAAAAACCATTTTCCAATAACCTGTGCTTCCCAATGTTTTTGAAATTTTGATTTCCGGTTTTGCACTCGAGTGGTCCACATATAAAGTATCTTTCTTTGTTTCCGATATAATCATTCCATCATCATAAAAACTTTTTGTGGTCATTGTCCGCAATGAATTCTGAGAATTCGGAATCGGAGTCAAATTCGTTTTCACCTGGCTAAGCTGAGTGACTTGTGTTTTATTTTTTTCATCAGCAATGTTTAACAACTGCGAAAACAAAAAACGATAACACAATACAGACAGGAGCATGCCACCCACAATTATCCATTTTCTTCCAAACTTATCACTCAATGCACCGAACATGACAAAGAATGGCGTGGTGAATAAAATGGCCCAAATGAAAATTGTCCTCGACTGGTCAAAATCAACTTTACAAACATTTTCTATGAACGATTGCGCATAGAATTGACCCGTGTACCAAATAACTCCTTGTCCCATGGTTGCGCCGAACAATGCAAGCAAAACCATTTTCAGATTTTCCTTGTGAGTAAAACTTTCTTTCAATGGATTGGTAGAAGTTTTACCTTCTGCTTTTAATTTCGTGAACAAAGGCGATTCACTCATCTTAAGCCTGATGTAAATTGAAACGCCAACAAGTATGATAGAAATTAAAAACGGTATCCGCCAGCCCCAGTCGTTGAATTTTGCAATGGATTTTGCCTGGTCATTATCAAGCAAATGGCGCGTTAATAAAATAACGCCAAGCGAAACAAATAATCCAAGCGTTGCTGTTGTCTGAATCCATGAAGTGTAAAATCCTCTTTTATTGTCCGGTGAATGTTCTGCGACATAAGTCGCTGCGCCGCCATATTCCCCCCCAAGTGCAAGTCCTTGCAGCAAGCGTAATATCAAAACAATTAAAGGAGCAGCAAAACCAATCGTTTCATATTTTGGAACGAGCCCTATTACAAATGTTGAGCCGCCCATAATAATGAGCGTTAGCAGGAATGTATATTTCCTTCCGATCAGATCGCCTAATCTTCCAAATACCAATGCGCCAAAAGGGCGGACAATGAAACCAGCAGCAAATGTTGCCAGTGTAGAAAGCAAAGCTGCGGTTGGGTTTGTCTTTGGAAAAAACTGACTGGCAATTACAGTAGCAAGGCTTCCGAAAATAAAAAAATCATACCACTCAATCATGGTGCCGACAGCCGAAGCGATAATAACTTTTCTTATCGGTGAATTTGAAGAAGACATAGCAGCAATTGGTTTGGTGCTATGAATTTAATTATTAGTTCGAATTATTACGATAATGGAAAAGAAAATCGACAACTATTTTTTCTCAGCCACTGCAATTTTCGAGTCGGCGGTTCCATAATACAAAAGCCATTTGCCATTCAAGTTTGCGAGTCCTTCAACGAAACAAACATTATTAACCTGCCCACTGAATTCGTATGGTTTGTCAGGCTTCATGAAATAAGTGTCCATTCTTTTCAAAATTTTTGTTGGGTCATTTTTATCAAGCAATGCTTGTGATGCAGCATAAGTTCCTTCTGCTAATGAACTATCGCCAATGGAAGGAATGTTGCGGCTGTTATAAATCAGCACAATCCCTTTATCAGTGAGCATTGCAGGTGGCCCGCTTTCAACAAGGTCGCAATCAAATTTTTTATTTCTGGTTGGAATAACAATTTTAAGCTCGGGCATATTAATTGCCTGCCCTTTCAATTCAATCGGAGGTTTTTCATTTTGCTGCATTTCAACAGGCGACCAGTTTATTAGATCATCAGATGTTGCAGCCCAGATATTCTGGTCGCCCCAATACATCCAATATTTACCGTTTATTTTTGCCGCGATGATTTTTCCATTTTTATAAGTTGAAACGATGGAACCTGACTTTGACCATTTATCAAGATATTTTCCATTATGCGCTTTTGCAAAAACAGGCCCGTGTTTTTTCCAGTGAATTAAATCTTTTGAAGTAGCAATCAATAACCGCGCAACCTTGCCATCAAAAGAAGTGTAAGTCATATAATAAATGCCGGCACTATCTTCTGCAATGCGCGGGTCTTCGCAGCCACCTTCCCATTCATATTTTTTCTGTTCATCATTATCGGGGAAAAAAACAGGTTCGGGATGTCTTTTAAAATGAATGCCGTCGCTGCTTTCAGCGAGACCTATCCTTGATGTTCCATCAGGCTTTCCAACTTTATCCTGCGCACGATAAAGCATAAAAACTTTTCCATCTTTCACAACAATGGCGGGATTGAAAACATCTTTTTCTTCCCACAGAATTTTTTCTTTTTTAATCGGGCACACAAAAGAACCGGTGCCGGGTTTCATAATGGGATTAACAGAATCAATTTTCACAAAAGGAATTAATGCCCAACTGCTGTCATCTTCCGGAATCTTTTTTTCTTCTTTTGATGATTCCGTTGTAGATGGATTGGTGCAGGAAATAAAAGCGCAACAAATGATGATTGAATAGCAAAGCAATTTTTTCATAAAGCAAGTTTAGGCAATTTCGCACAAAGAAGATAAGCAATGCAAACGTTCTACTATTCTTTATCTTTTATGTGCGATTAAATTTTAAATTTACCGTCTCAAAATAATTTTGCCGTATGAGCTATCCATATCAGATTAAATCTTTCGAAGAATATAAAACAGCTTATAAGAGAAGTGAAGAAAATCCTGAAGCGTTTTGGGGAGAGATTGCAGAAAACTTTCAATGGAGAAAAAAATGGAGCAAAGTGCTGGAGTGGAATTTCACAGAGCCAAATGTGAAATGGTTTCTCGATGGGAAATTGAACATTACTGAAAATTGTATCGACAGGCATTTGGAAACAATGGGAGAGAAGCCTGCGATTATCTGGGAACCAAATCATCCTGATGAAAGAGTGAGGATAGTTACTTATAATCGGTTGCACAAACGTGTTTGTCAGGTAGCACAAATGCTGAAAAATAACGGAGTGAAAAAAGGCGACCGTGTTTGTATTTATATGGGTATGGTTCCTGAGCTCGCTTATGCAGTGTTGGGCTGTGCAAGGATTGGGGCAATACACAGCGTTGTATTCGGCGGGTTCAGTGCACAAAGCATTGCCGACAGATTGTATGATGCGCAGGCTGAATATATCATCACTTGCGATGGGGCTTATCGCGGGGGAAAAGATATTCCTTTGAAAAGTGTGATTGACGATGCTCTGATAGGAAACAGGACTGTGAAAAGAGTGATTGTTTATACGAGAACGAGAACGCCTGTGTCAATGATTAAGGGCCGCGATGTGTGGTGGGAAGATGAAATGGACCACGCAGAAACGCAGGTAGAAAAAAATGGAGTGGTTTCTTTTCCTGCAGAAGAAATGGATGCAGAAGACCCGCTGTTTATTTTATATACTTCAGGAAGCACGGGCAAACCAAAAGGAGTTGTGCATAGTTGTGGTGGCTATATGGTTTGGACGAACTATACTTTCGTAAATACATTTCAATATCAGCCTGGTGATGTACATTTCTGCACAGCTGATGTGGGATGGATAACGGGTCATAGTTACATTGTCTACGGACCATTGAGTGCAGGCGCAACTTCATTAATGTTTGAAGGTGTTCCAACATGGCCTGATGCAGGAAGGTTTTGGGATATTGTTGCGAAGCATAAAGTAAATATTTTATACACCGCACCTACTGCTATCAGAAGCCTGATGGGATTTGGTTTAGAACCTTTGCAGGGAAAAGATTTATCATCATTAAAAATTTTGGGCACGGTTGGCGAACCGATTAATGAAGAAGCATGGCATTGGTATGATGAAAATATAGGGAAGAAAAAATGCCCGATTGTTGACACATGGTGGCAAACGGAAACAGGCGGCATATTGATTTCTAATTTAGCTGGAATCACTCCGTCAAGACCATCATGGGCAACATTGCCAATGCCCGGCATTCATCCGATTTTGGTAGATGAAAATGGAAAAGAAGTGACTGAAAAAGATGAGCATGGTTTGTATAAAGGAAACCTTTGCATCAAAAATCCGTGGCCCTCTATTATACGAACAACTTATGGCGACCATGAACGTTGCCGCACCAATTATTTTGCTACTTATCCGAATTTATATTTCACTGGTGATGGAGCTTTGAAAGATGATGATGGAAATTATCGGATTACTGGAAGAGTGGATGATGTATTGAATGTAAGTGGTCATCGTATCGGGACTGCCGAAGTAGAGAATGCGATTAACATGCACGCTGGTGTTGTTGAAAGCGCCGTAGTCGGTTATCCGCACGATATTAAAGGGCAGGGAATTTATGCTTATATTATTTATACCGGTCATCAGAGCGATGAAAATCTGAATAGAAAAGATATTCTTCAGACAGTAACCAGAGTGATTGGGCCAATTGCAAAGCCGGATAAAATTCAATTTGTAAGCGGCTTACCAAAAACTCGAAGCGGAAAAATCATGCGTAGGATTTTAAGAAAGATTGCAGAAGGGGAAACACAAAATCTTGGAGATACTACAACATTGCTTGACCCGGGAGTAGTGGATGAAATTAAGAATGGAAAGCTGTAGGAAATGGGAGTTAGCTAAAGTTGTGGTTGTCGAAAACTATATTGATTCATGATTGCTGAGAAAAACTTTTTTCTTCAATTACCTGTGTTTTTGCAATAAGGTCTCCAATACGTTGATTTTTTTTATTTAAAATAGAAACAAGGAAACCAATCGGGCACAAAAAGTATATTTCAAGAATATCAAAAAAATGTCTTTTAAGCAAATCACTAAAATAGAGTTTAGTGTTATCAATCTTTACAACTCTTAATTTTAAAATTTTTTTGCCAAAAGTTTTGCTCCAAAAATATTCCTGAATTATATAATAAGAATAAGTTAACCCTATAAATACAATTAAGCCAGAAAGCCCTTTTATTGTTTTCTCTCCATCCTTGTTTACATGACCAAAAACTTGAAAAAAAATATAGACTGGAATAGTAGCAAGTGAAGCATCAATTAAGTAGGCAAAACATCTTTTGAAGTACATAGAATTTAGTTAGTTTAAAGTTACTGACTTTATAAAGAATTATAAACTTCAAACATGTACTAAATTTTTAACGAATAGCAACTATTACTTCTGAATAATAACTTTCGTTCCTACCGGAACAAGGTCATATAATTCATCCACATCTTCGTTTTTTAAAGAGATGCATCCATTGGTCCAGTTCTGGAACATGTCAACTACATGCTCATCATGTTGCCATGTGCCATGGATAGCAATGCCGTTGCCGATTTTAGCATTTTTTGGAATCAATCCTTTTGCTTTCCTCTCATTGAATTTTTCATAATCGGCTTTTGTGGGATAATCGATATCCATCATCTTGTCCCATTTTTCATGACGGCGTTTTGATATGATATGATAAGTTCCTTCCGGGGTTTTTCTGTCACCCTCCACCATTTTATCTCCCAATGATTTGCTTCCGAACACAACAGGATATGTGGCGTACCATCCTTCTTTGTCATACACTTTTAGTTCATAATCAGATTTCACGATGATGATATAAACTTCTCCATCGGTATTCAGCGAGCGATGGAAAGAATTTATTTTAACATGTCTCGAATTGGTGTGGCTGAATGAAAAGAGGCTTAGCGCTAGCACGGAGAAAAGAAGGATTTTTTGTGTTCGCATACCATCCGAATTGAAGTAAATAATCTGCTCAAACGCCATGCCATTTGCAAATATTTTGGGTGTGGATTTCTTTAACGAATCCTTTGATTTTCCCAAAATAAAACAGTTTCCAAAATTTCACGCAAAGGGCGCAAAGAATACAACGAACGCAAAGGCGGATAATAAGATTGGATACTCTTTATTTGGTTTAAGCAGGTAAAAACAAAAAAGGGAACAGAAATTACTTTGTCCCCTTTGTATTCTTCGTGTTCGTTGTGTGAAATAAAAACTACCAGCTGCTAAGACGAATTCCTACTGTGTATGGTGTCTGGTCAAGCCCTTGTTTGAACATGCTTTTGGTTGCATACGAACCATACAACCTGATATATCCCAATTGTATTTCTCCAATCCATGAAATTTTCCAGGGGTTCAAATCGAAATCATCATGCGTTTTATGCTTGCCGTTTTCTTCCGTGATTATTTTTTGTCTGGACGAATACAAATAACCTGCACTTGCGCCAACACTCAAGCCAAAACCATTTCTTCTGTGCGGAGTAAAATTGAAATTCAGCATGAATGGAATTGTGACATAATCTGCAGCAAGCTTATTTTTTTTGTAATGTCGAACAGAATCGTACGTAACTTCTGTTGCCGGGTTCTCGCTAAAAAGAATGGGTGAAGAATAACGATAATTATTTAGTTCAATTCCCAATCCGTATTTCAAATTCACAACGTGCTTAATCAGATTCAATCTTTGCATGAAAAGCCAGATGTTCACGTCAACCGACTTCCCTGTGCGCAGATTGAACCAATCCTTTGTTGAGCCGGCAGCAAAACTTGACGGATAATTTGTTTTGTCATTATAATTCGCAAACCCAAGGTCAATAATTACCCAGTTGGTGCTGATGTTGGATGGTTTGTAATAATTGTGGCGATGTGTGCGAACAACAATGCTGTCATTATCATTTTTTCCATTTCTTACAATCACCATATTACCAACATGAATTGTATCGCTTTGATTATTGTTCGTGCTGCTTTTTCCGGTCGTGTCTGTTTGTGCGAAGCTTGTGAGCGCAGCGCACAATGCTGCCATTAATAATAATTTCTTTTTCATAATTTCTTTGAATTGATTTTAGTCTTTTAGTTCATCTCATTCTTCGCTTGAGCATCTGAAACAAGAATCAATTATAATTATATGATTTTTTTCTGCTTCTTCTATCTCAATGCAATTTGAAAACTCCCGATGGCGACTGAGCGTTTGCTGTTTTCATCATCATTTGATTTGTTGAAAACACGGGACACTCTTCTAAAGATTCCACGCAGTTTGTTTTTCTTTTCAGAATCGTCATTGGTTGTTTCGTCACCTGAAGCTGTTAGTATGGCAATAGAGCTCTTAGTATTTTTATCGTTGGGTAAATCAGCTGGTTTGTCAACAATCACAACAAGTTGTTTCGGCGCAATTTCTGAAGTTCCGGTTGTTGCATTTTCTATTTTAGGGTCGATAATTGTGTTGTAAATTTTTGCAACCGATGCTTTATTGACTGCATCAGGCTCATCAATTGGTTCAACAACATTTATATCTTCCGATTTCTTTCTGTCTTCTTTTCTGCTGCGATTTTTGTTGCTTGCAATCTCATTTGGAGATTTCTTTTCTTCGTTCCTGCGATTTGTTGTTTTAACTTCTGCAAGCTTTGAAATATTCAACGAATCATTAATAGAAGAAGTTACAGGCAGTGTTTCTTTTTTATTATCTTTTATAATATCCGTAGCTGAGTTGCTTTTTTCAGCCTCATTTTTCTTAACGATAGTCCTATCAGAAGTTCTCTTACTAATATCTTCTTTATTATAAAGCAGGAAACCTGTCACTAATAATATTGCTACTGCCGCAGCCGATGCAATCCATGCAAATGGAATAAATCTTCTGCGTTCTTCTTTTTTGTATAAAGACTCTTTTCCTTCAAACACGATTGATTCATCTGCTTCTGATTTTGTTTGTTGCAAAAGATAGAATTCATTTTGCAATGAAGGATTTTTGCTGACAAATTCTTCTACTTGTTTTTTTGTGGGTGTGTTCAACTCATTATCTACATACAACAAAAAATATTCTTCGTAATTATTTAAGTTGATGAATGAGTTTTCTTCTGTTTGTTTGAGCAATAAATTTTTATTATTAAAAACAATATTGCTTTCCGGTTTGATGACAGATTGTTTCAGCATGTTCAGCTCTTCTTCCAAATCAGGATTTTGCTGAACAAATTCTTCCACAGCATTTTTTTCTGCAGCAGACAATTCATTGTCCACATACATCAAAAAATATTCTTCATAATTATATCTTGTAATCATTTTCTACATTACGTTTTCCGGCTTCACCAAATAATTTTTCAATTGCAACCGTGCTCTGTGCAGGTACACTTTCACCTGGCTTTCATTCAATCCTGTTATTTGCCCGATTTCTTCATAGCTATAACCTTCATAATCTTTCAGCAGCACTAATGAGCGCTGTGTTTCATTCAGTCTTGCCAATGCTTCTTCCAAAACCTTTTTCAAATTGTGCGATTGCTTGTCCTGCACTTTCGCTTCTTCATGAAAGTTTTCCTTCAATTGAATCCTTTTCACTTTTCTGATGTGGTCAATCATCTGATGATAGGCAATCGTGAAAAGATATGATTTGCTCTTTCCGTTCTCGACCTCATTCCTGTTGCGCCACAATTTTTCAAAAGCAGTCTGCACCACATCCCGAGCATCTTCTTCATGGCGAAGGTTTTTCACGATAAAGCGAAACACATTATCGGCATAATTCCTGACACATTCATTATACTCTTTCTCTGTCATAAACAGTTCCCTAATATTATTTCAGTTGGTGGTTTAATATAATACGGGCAAATGCCGGCAATGTTACAGCATTCAATAAATTATTTAAAGATAGAAATCAATTGTCAGTAGCCGACAATAAATGCCTTGAAAGGGATTCGAGAAGGATGAAGTCAGTTTGGGCTTTGTTTTGCTGACATTTTTCACTGCAGCATTCCTGGCTGGCAGATGGTTTTTTATGCTCATAAGAAATGAAGGCAAGACCTGCTGAAGCAACCAGCAAAAGAGCAAAAAAACGTATGATATACTTCTTATTCATTGTAGATTCGGATGCAAAAGTATAGAAAAATCTCAAAGCATCTAATATTTTTGATATATAATTTCAATCTAAAGATAAGTAGCTGACAATTTTGAACTTCTGTTCGAATCAGGACAATCGACAACACTGATTATTGAACTTGTAAGTCCTTACCTTTACAGCCCAAAATTCTAATCCATGAACCAGAAATTTGTACAGCGCATTGCTTCAGAATTAAGCGAGATTAAGACATCAGGCTTGTTCAAAAATGAGCGCATTATCGCCAGCGAACAGGGAGCAGAAATCGTCGTGAACGGAAAAACAGTATTGAATTTCTGCGCTAATAATTATCTCGGACTTTCTTCTCACCCAAAAGTGATTGAAGCAGCGCACAAAGCAATTGACAAGCGCGGTTATGGATTAAGCAGCGTGCGCTTTATTTGCGGAACTCAGGATATTCATAAGGAACTGGAAAAAAAGATTGCTGAATTTCTCGGAACGGAAGACACGATTCTGTATGCCGCAGCATTTGATGCAAACGGTGGTGTGTTTGAGCCTTTGTTCAATGAACAGGATGCGATTATCAGCGATGCTTTGAACCATGCTTCGATTATTGATGGCGTTCGTTTGTGCAAGGCGCAGCGATATCGCTATGAGCATAATAATATGGCTGACCTTGAAGCGAAATTGAAAGAAAGCCAGCTTTTGCGCAGCCGGATTATTGTAACTGATGGTTCATTTAGTATGGATGGAACTATTGCGCAGCTTGATAAAATTTGTGACTTGGCGGATAAATATGATGCAATTGTGATGATTGATGAATGCCATTCTTCCGGGTTTTTAGGAAAGACAGGAAGAGGAACGCATGAATACCGTGGCGTGGTAGGAAGGATTGATATTATTACCGGAACGCTTGGAAAAGCACTTGGGGGAGCAAGCGGTGGTTTCACCAGTGGCAGAAAAGAAATCATTGAAATGCTGAGGCAAAGAAGCCGCCCTTATCTTTTTTCAAATACTGTTGCTCCGTCAATTGTAGGTGCTTCTATTGCTGTGCTGGATATGCTGAGCGAGACAACTGAGCTAAGAGACAAATTGGAATTCAACACAAAATATTTCCGTGGCAAAATGACTGAAGCCGGTTTTGATATCAAACCAGGAGACCATCCGATTGTTCCGATTATGCTCTATGATGCAGTAGTCGCACAAAATTTTGCAGCAAAACTTTTGGAAGAAGGCATTTATGTGATTGGATTTTTCTTTCCTGTTGTTGCAAAAGGTCAGGCAAGGATAAGAGTGCAATTAAGTGCTGCGCACGAACAAAAGCATTTGGACAAAGCGATTGCTGCGTTCACAAAAGTGGGGAAGGAGTTAGCAGTCCTGAAGAATTAGAAATAAAAAATGAGAAATAAGGAATTAGAAATTTGAATGCGATTCACTATTCACCATTGGCCATTCACCTTGCAGCTATCATGCTAATTTCCACATTCACATTTTTCGGCAAGCCTTTCACTGCAACGGTTTCACGTGCTGGGAAGTCTCCCGTGAAATATTTTCCATATACTTCATTCACTGTTGCAAAAAGAGACATATCGCTTAAGAAAATAGTTGTCTTAGCCACATTATTAAAATCCATTTTTGCTTCAGCCAAAATAGATTTGAGATTGTGCATCACCTGATGTGTTTCTGCAATCACATCTTTTGCTTCTACATTTCCTGTTGCTGGGTTAATTGCAACCTGCCCGGAAATGAAAAGCATATTATTGACAAATATTGCCTGATTATATGGTCCAATTGGGTCGGGAGCATTTTTAGTGTTGATTATTTTCTTTTCCATGCGCCAAATGTATAGATTTTTTTTTCACTCAGAGGTGACACGTTTTCAAAAAGGTGTCACCTCGGCGCCTCTATTTGTCTGTGTCGCTGCGTCTCCGCGCTGTTGCGTGAGATTCATCCAAATAGTTTTTCTTTGCTGAAAAAATTCCCGTTCATGAAGATTGCTGTGCTGGCAAATAGTTTATCAAAAGAAGAAATGCAGCAGAAATGTGCGGGCATTGATGTAAGCATTGAATGGATTGATTCAGTACAGGGTTTTTTAAATATTGCAGATGCAGATGCTTATTTTGATTTGGAATTTCTGAATGAAAAGACAAGAATTGATGAGCTGCAAACATTATTGCCCAAACCTGTTTTCATAAATTCCATTATTACAACTTTGAAGCAGATTAATCAGCCTTTCATCCGAATCAATGCATGGAACGGATTTTTGAAAAGACAGATTTGCGAAATGGCTGCGACTAATGAACAGCAAAAACAAAATGCAGAGCAAATTTTTAATCAATTGAAATGGGATTATCGTTTTGTTCCCGACGTTACAGGGATGATAAGCGCAAAAATTTTGGCGATGATTATTAATGAGGCATATTATACTTTGCAGGATGAAGTGAGCACCAAACATGAAATTGATTTAGCCATGAAGCTTGGCACCAATTATCCTTATGGTCCTTTTGAATGGAGCGAAAAAATCGGACTAAAGAATATATATGATTTGCTTTTGGAACTGAGCAAAACTGATAGCAGGTACAAAATTTCAGAAGCATTGGAAAAAGAAGCAAAACACAAATGGCATTAATCTTAAATATTGATATATCCACAGAATCTGCAGCTATTTGCCTTTCGAAAGATGGGATGCAACTGGCATTGTCAGAAAGCAATGAACAAAAAGAGCATGCGTCATGGCTTCATGTTGCTATTGATAAAATGATGAAGTCTAATGGTTTTTTGATGAAAGATTTAAGTGCAGTTGCTGTTATCGATGGCCCGGGCTCTTACACAGGCTTGCGCGTAGGAATGTCTGCGGCAAAAGGATTATGTTATGCTTTGCAAATTCCTTTGATTACTGAAAGCTCTTTAAAGTTCATGGCTTATGCAGCAACTAAGCAAATAAATGATATTAGTGATTCATTTCTTTGCCCAATGATTGATGCAAGGCGAATGGAGGTTTTTACTGCTTTATATAATCAGAGATTGGAAGAATTATTGCCGCCCACCGCAATGTTATTGGATGAGAAGAGTTTTTTAGCTCATCTTTCTTCAAAAAAAATATGTTTTTTTGGAAATGGAAGTGCCAAATGGGAGAAAATGACCGATTCAAATAATGCCTTTTTTCCTGATGTCCGTTTTCATATCGGCTATCTGGGAAATTTGTCCTACCAAAAATTTATTCACCGACAATTCACCGACATAGTTTATAGCCAACCCGCTTATATCAAAGATTTCCATTCTTATATTAAAAAATAACACATTATCATATAAAGGCATTTCAGGAGCTCTTTTTAGTGTTGCAATGTTAATTTTGTTTTATCTCCTAAAATAAGTAAACCATTTTGTAATGACTTTAACTGTAAGTAATCACTGGATGATTGTAAATGGCTCCGAGGGCACACCTGTGAAGGTTGATTTCGTGAACCTGAAAAAGGCTGCTATGATTTTGCGTGCGCTTAATCATAAGCTCCGCCAGCAAATCGTGAAATTGCTTGATGACAATAAAAAACTTACAGTTACTGAAATCTACGTCCAGCTTCGCCTTGAGCAGTCTGTTGCTTCACAGCATCTTGCTATTTTGCGCAAGGCCGGAATCGTTACTACAGAACGCGATGGTAAATTTATTTACTACACTGTCAGCGATGAACGCATTGCTCACATCATGAAATGTGTTGGCAATCTTATTGACTAAACTATCTCCCTGATATTTTCCCTTTGGTGTTTAATGCATAATTTTGCAAAAAAGAAATTATGTTCATTCAACAGCTATATACCGGCTGTCTAAGCGAAGCGGCGTATTATATCGAGAGTAAAAATGAAGCGGCGATTATCGACCCATTGAGAGATATTGAGCATTACCTTGAACTGGCAGGTGAAAGGAAAGCTAACATCAAATACATTTTTGAAACGCATTTTCATGCTGATTTTGTGAGTGGTCATTTGGATTTGAACAAGGCAACGGGAGCACCAATTATTTACGGGCCTGATACAGAAACGAATTTTAAAATTCACAAAGCAAAAGACGGAGAGATTTTTAAATTAGGAGATATTACAATTGAAGTGCTTCATACTCCCGGTCACACGCTTGAATCATCATGCTATCTTGTGAGAGATGAGGATAATAAACCACACGCGATTTTTACTGGGGACACTTTATTTGTTGGGGATGTCGGCAGGCCTGATTTGAGCAGTGGCAATCTTTCGAAAGAAGAATTGGCCGGCATGTTATATGACTCTCTGAATACAAAAATAATTCCTCTTCCTGACAATGTGATTGTTTATCCCGCTCATGGTGCAGGCAGCAGTTGCGGAAAAAATCTTGGGCCAAATACTTACAGCACCATTGCTGACGAAAAAGAAGGCAATTATGCTTTGAATGCGAAAAGCAAAGAAGAATTTATCAAGTCAGTAACAGATGGATTGAATGCTCCCCCACAATATTTTCCTATCAACGCAAAAATTAATAAAGAAGGCTACGACAGCCTTGAGGAAGTGTTGAAAGAAGCATTAAAACCTTTGAGTGTTGACGAATTTAAAAAACTGTCGAAGCAAGACGGTATCATTTTGTTGGATACAAGAAATGAAACGGTTTTCTCGCAAGGTTTTATTCCCGGTTCAATAAGCATCGGGCTGGAAGGGCGTTTTGCAGAATGGGCTGGAAGCTTATTGCCTTTTGACCAATCAATTATCTTAATCACCGAAGCAGGCAAAGAAAAAGAAACAATTATCAGATTGGCAAGAGTTGGCTTCGATAAAATAAATGGTTATTTAGATGGAGGGTTTGAATCATGGAAAAACTCAGGCAATAGTATTGATATGATCATTAATGTGGATGCTGATGAGCTTGCAATGGATTTACCATTTGATGAACATCTGGTTGTGATTGATGTTCGCAGAGAAACAGAATTTGCAGACGGTCATATTGCAGGTGCTATTAATATTCCGCTCAGTGAAATGAATGACCCAGCCAGCATGGCTAATATTGAAGATGACCAGAACCTTTATTTGCATTGTGGCGGCGGTTACAGAAGCATTATCGCTGCATCATTATTGAAAAGGCAAGGCATACACAATCTTCGTAATGTTTCAGGCGGATGGAACAGCATTAAAGAGCAGAAAAATATAGAGGTTGTGAAAGAAAAAAGCGTGCTCAATTAAAATCTATCAACAAAATAGTTTTGCACGATATCACTCCACCTCGGCAATCACTTTCAATCTCGGGTCTTTAAAAACTTGTGTAGCTCTGAGAAGACGGTATCTTCCTTCAAAATAAACAATATATTCGTCATTTACTTTTGGAAGCCTTCTCGACTTGCGTGAGAAAACGATGTTCCTGTCTTCATAGTTGACATGGATATGGTAGGAATTGATCCTTTGAAAGAATGGTATTTTCACAATACTGGATTTTAGATGCTTTTCTAAAAACGAATAACATAAAAAATTAGTATGCGAAATCGATGGGTGCTTCTCGATTAATTTATCTCTTCCTTATCGCTGCTAAGTGGCTTGCCCGTACCTATCCAATTTGCTTCATATTGTTCATCCCAATCATATTTCCAGCGCTTATGGCTCCAAAGCCACATAGATGGGTTTCGCCGAATGACTTCTTCAAGATAGTGTGCGTATTTCAGTGTGAGCTCGCCTTCGGGCAGTTTGCCTGCATTCTCTGTAGCAACCTCAATCACTGCATTGTAATATCCGCGGCGTGGCTTTTCTATATATGCAAAAACAACAGGCAAGTCGCTTAATCGTGCACCTTTTTCGGGGCCTGAAACAAAAGCAGTAGGCTTTCCAAAAAAATCAAGCCAATAAGCTGTCTGCAATTTGCCGGGATTTTG
Organism: Puia sp.; assembly: GCA_035295505.1. GTDB lineage: Bacteria > Bacteroidota > Bacteroidia > Chitinophagales > Chitinophagaceae > Puia. The sequence goes on from DATGIX010000223.1 coordinate 46,130, forward strand.
GTCGGCAACAAGCCCTAATAAATATTGTGTGCCTACATATCTTAACATAGCAGTTTTCATGCTGGTTGATGGCAAAAAAATGCTGCCATTCCTGGTTCTTAATTTGTAAAAAATCTTTTCAAAAATGGCGTTGGTAATTGGCATATACACTACCATCAACTTATATGGTGTGAGCGTTTTCAATACCAGTTGCCCCCATTCCCAGTTAAATGTGTGCCCCAGATGTATCTGACACGCCTTGCCTGATTTATATAGCTCATTTAAAGCATCTGTGTTAGCAGTAAACCTTCTCTGCAAAAATGCATCGCTTGCCGAGAGCAGTTTTATTACTTCAACAAATGAGTCAATAAAATTTAAGTAAAATTCTTTTGCGATTTTGACGTGTTCAGCTTTTGTTTTTTCAGGAAAAACAATCATCAGGTTATCCATCACCACTTTTTTTCTGTAGCCAATCAAATAATAAAGCAATAGATAAAGGCCATCAGAAAAAATGTACAGGACCCGCATCGGCAGCAGAGAGAGTAAATACAAAAAGCCGTAAACAATATAATACATGAGGCAAATATAGTTCAGAGTTAACAGTTCAAAGTTTAGAGTCGGGGCTGATTCTGAACTCCCGACTCTGAACTCTTAACTATTTAACCAGTTTTTCGATTCCTGTTCAATGTGGCGAAGTTCAATTTTTGTTTTGAATTTATTTCTTAGGTGACGGGCTAATGCATCTGCTGCATATACGCTTCTGTGCTGGCCACCTGTGCAACCAAAACTTACCATCAGGCTGCTGAAATTTCTTTTGATATAATCTTCAACCGTTATATCTACAATATCAAAAATGCTGTTGAGAAAAACAGGCATTTTGGTTTGCTGTTCCAGATAATCCTTCACCGGTTTGTCGCGGCCTGTTTGTTTTTTATATTCTTCGACCCGTCCCGGATTTAAGATACCACGGCAATCAAAAACAAAGCCACCTCCATTTTCGCTTTCATCTTTTGGGATCCCTTTTTTGTAAGAGAAACTGTTGATATGTATTACTAATGGTGTTTGTTCTGTTGCCTGCAAAGGTTCGTAGCGCTGAATGATTTCATCTTTCACAATTTCATGCAGCATCCTTTCATATTCCGGCAACTCAATTCCCGCTTTTTTGTTTTGAAGAAACCATTTCAGGTTTCTCAAACCCAAAGGAATGCTGGTCAAAAAATGCGCTTTTCTCTCGAACAGACCACGGAAGCCATAAGCACCGAGCACTTGCATTAATCTAATCATCACATAACCGTTATATTGATTCACAAAACCTGTACGGTCAATTTTTTTGTTCTGATTTTCTTCTACGCAATCCATATAATATTCAAGCAAGCTATTCTTCCATTCATCGGAAAGATTCGCTTTTGCCTGCCAGAGCATGGAAGCAACATCGTATTGCAATGCGCCTTTCATGCCGCCCTGATAATCGATGAAATGCGGCTGCTCATCTTTTATTAAAATATTCCTGCTCTGAAAATCGCGGAACATGAAATATTTATAATCCACTTCAGCAAGATATTCGCTTAGCTTATCAAATTCGTTCAGCAGTTTTTCCTTGTCGTAAGGTAACTGAAGCGCATCCAGAAAATAATATTTGAAATAAAGCAGGTCGCTTAGAATTGCCTGCCTGCCGAATTCTTTGGAAGTGATGCAATAGTTATAATCCAGGTTTTTATCTCCTTCAATCTGCAATTTTGCAATTGCCTTCAGGCTTTTTTGAAAAAGCGCATATACGTAATCGTTATAACCATGTTCTTCTAATTTATTGAGCAGGGAAACATCACCAAAATCTTCCTGAATGTAAATGGTTTCTTCTTTGTTTACTGCATAAATTTCGGGAACAGGGCAACTGCTTTTTTTAAAATGCCTGCTGAAATAAATAAAAGCCCTGTTCTCTTTCACATTATCTCCATAAGCAGCGATAAAAGTTTTTTTGACAGTGATGATTCTAAAATAAACCCTGATACTTCCGGACTGAGGTATTTTTCCAATGTTTATGATATTATCATCACTATATGATTGAAAAAGCTTTCTTATTTCGTCAATAATATTTTGCATTAAAAACCTACTTAGTTATTTTATTTCCTGGGTTGAATCAATTTTGCAACAAGCCCTGTCCAGCCTGTTTGATGAGAAGCTCCGATGCCTCTGCCGTTATCGCCATGAAAATATTCATAGAACAAAATGTAGTTATTAAAGTTCGGGTCGAACTGAAGTTTGTCATTATTGCCAAAAATAGCACGGCGACCATTAGCGTCGCGCAAAAATAAATTTTTCAGCCTTTTTGAAAGCTCATCTGCAATCTGGCTGAGCGATAAATATTGCCCTGAATTCGTCGGATATTCTACTTTGAAATCATCACCATAATAATCATAAAAGCGATGAAGTCCTTCAATAATCAAAAAATTTACTGGCATCCAAACCGGACCTCGCCAATTTGAATTTCCTCCAAACAATGGAATGGTTGATTCTGCCGGTGCATACTGAACACTGAGCGGTTGTCCATTCACGTTAAATTCATACGGATGCTGTTCATGATATTTCGACAATGCTCTAACGCCATGCTCACTAAGGAACTCTGTTTCATCAAGCATGCGAAATAAAATGCGTTTCATGCGATGCCCACGAAGTAAAGACAATAAATGTTTTTCATCAGTTCCTTTTTCGTGCCAACGCGAAACAAGGCTTGCAAGGTCAGGGCGATTATCCAGAAACCATCTCATGCGCTCTACAAATTTCGGTTGAGATTGCAGCAGTTCATCATCTAGTATTTCAACCGCGAACAATGGTATAAGCCCAACCATCGAACGTATTTTTAATTTGATGACTTCATTATTTGGTAAGCGAATGATATCATAAAAAAACTCATCCTCTTCATCCCAAAGCCCTTCATTATTTTCACCCATGCTTGCCATTGCTCCGGCGATATATAAAAAATGCTCGAAGAATTTAGTTGCCATATCCTGATAAACAGGATTTGTTTTTGCAAGCTCAAGTGCTATGCGCAATAAGTTCAACGAATACATCGCCATCCAGCTTGTGCCGTCAGATTGCTCCAGGCGTGCGTTGCCGGGGAGTTTCATGTCGCGGTCAAATAAGCTGATATTATCCATCCCTAAAAAACCGCCTTCAAAAACATTATTGCCTTCCGCGTCTTTTCGGTTAACCCACCACGTGAAATTGATGAGCAGCTTGTGAAAAATGGTTTCTAAAAAAACAGTATCTCCAACTCCATTGTTATATTGTTTGTCTAATTCATACACGCGGCAAGCAGCTCCTGCATGCACCGGCGGGTTCGTGTCGCTGAAAGACCATTCATAAGCGGGCAACTGACCATTCGGATGCATATACCAATCTTTTGTCAACAGCAAAAGCTGCTTCTTTGCAAATGCAGGATCAACCAATGCAAATGTTATGCAATGAAAACCCAGGTCCCATGCGGCATACCACGGATATTCCCATTTGTCAGGCATTGAAATAATATCCGCATTGTTCAAATGTTTCCATTCGCTATTCCTTCCATTCAATCTTTCTTTTGGAGGAGGAGGTTGTGAAGGATCGCCTTTTAACCATTGTTCTACATCGTAATAATAAAACTGCTTGCTCCATAACATACCAGCGAAAGCCTGCCGCTGCACATTTTTTTCATCATCACTTGAAATGTTTTTTTGTAAAGCTGAATAAAATTCATTCGCTTCATTCACCCGCTGATTGAAAATATTTTCAAAATCATTAAATGCATTATCGGAATCTTTATCAGACAATCTTAATCGAATCACGAAAGTTTCTCCCGCTGCAACATTGATATCATAATTGGCTGAGGCTTTTGTTCCGCCCCTATCGGGATTGATTGTTGGAGAGCTATGGATGATATAATCGTTAATCCCGTCTTTATAATATTTTTTTCCATCCTGAGAATTATAAAGTGTTGGATTATTTGTTTCATTATCGCAAAACAATAACGAGTTGTTGTTTTCGCAATAGAGTTTATAATTCCCGAAAACTTTGTGCTGTATTTCTATCGCATTTTCGGAGACAGCGAACATATTCGGTTTGTAATCGTCGTAACCCCAATCCCAGGTATTGCGAAACCAAATTGTTGGTAAAACATTTATTGGAGCATTACGCTTGCTATGATTTTTTATTGAAATTTTAATCAGTATATCGTCCACGTCAGATTTTGCATATTCAACAAACACATCAAAATAGTTGTCGTCATTGAAAATGTCGGTATCAATCAATTCAAATTCCGGGTCGAGCCTTGTGCGTTTTTTATTTTCCTCCAATAGCCATGCGTAAGGAAATTCTGCTTGTGGATATTTGTAAAGCATTTTCATGTAGGAATGTGTCGGCGTCGAATCCAGATAATAATATAACTCCTTCACGTCTTCACCATGGTTGCCTTCGAACCCGGATAATCCAAATAATCGTTCTTTTAATATCGGGTCTTTTTTATTCCAAAGGCTAACGGCAAAGCATAGCTGTTGTTGGATGTCGCAAATACCAGCAATGCCTTCTTCGCCCCAGCGCCATGCTTTGCTGCGGGCCATATCATGGGTCGTAAAACCCCACGCATCGCCATTTGCACTATAATCTTCACGCACGGTTCCCCACTGGCGATCGCTCACATAAGGACCCCATTTTTTCCAATCTTTATTTTGAAGACGCTGTTGTTCTGTGTTCATACTGCAATCCGCCGCAGGCGGAGCATTTAATGTTCGTAAAAAATTTTTGCTCACAACTCATAGCTAAAAGCTCACAGCTTCTTCTATCCATTAGTGCTGAATCCCGGATACAAAGTCATCCCCCCATCAACAAAAATAGAAGCACCTGTAATGTAGTCAGCGTCGTCGCTCGCTAACCACACAGCTGTGTTGCCAATGTCTTCGGGCTGCCCGATCCTTTGGTATGGAATTAGTGTGAGGAGCGATTGCAACGCTTGTGGAGTTTCCCATGCTTGTCTATTAATAGGCGTTTGAATAGCGCCGGGGCAAATACTGTTCACACGGATTTTTTGAGGGGCAAATTCCTGCGCAATGCTTTTCATCATGAGCATAATGCCGCCTTTACTTGCAGCATAGTTCACATGACCGCCCCATGGAATTACCTCGTGAACGCTGCTCATGCAAATTATTTTTCCGGCGGCTTTTGATCTTTCAGGAACCACCCCTCTTCTTAAAAATTCTCTGATTGCTTCACGTGCGCACAAAAATTGCCCAGTAAGATTTACGCCAATCACAAAGTTCCATTGCTCCAATGTCATTTTATCGAATGGTGAATCGCGTTGCAATCCGGCGTTGTTTATTAATATATCTACTGTGCCAAATTGTGTGATGGCATCAGCAAACATTTTTATCACTTCGTCTTCCTTGCTCACATCGCATTGATAAGTGATCCCTTCGCCACCCGCATTTTTAATTTCTGTCAACACCGCTTCAGCAGCTACTTTTGTTGCTTCAACCGGATGATTGATGATAACTTTTGCGCCTGCGCCCGCTAATGCCTTAGCAACTCCTGCGCCAATGCCAGAGCTCGCTCCGGTGATGATTGCTATCTGACCTTGTAATTTTTTTTCCATAAAAAAGTTTCAATAAAATAGTTTTTGTGAATGTAGAATTGAATGGAAAATTAAGCTGATTTTAGTTATGAGAAGCCAGAATGTGTTCCTGAGTTTGTTAACAATTTGTAAGTAGGAATCTGAGCATCTTCGATTTACTTAAGAAAATAAATCAACAGCCTGAAGCTAAATAGTAGTACAACCGATGAACGAAATGGTTATTAAATTCATTTCCACTGGAAATAAAATTAATAACAGAACAAGTTCGCAAGGATGCTAAATCGGAGTTGCTATGCGTGTATCAAAAAAAATTTAATCATCTTCACGCATAAATCCTTTCAATCGCATCTTTATATTTTTCCATAATAACTTTTCGCTTCAGGCTTAGCTTTGGTGTCATTTCGCCTGTATCAATGCTCCATTCATGAGGAAGCAATTCAAATTTTTTAATTTGCTCCACATGATTGAAGTTTTGATTATAATCTTCAACAATCTGTTTGTAAAACGTCTGCACCTGAGGGTTGTGAACGATTTGCTCGTTTGAAGTGTAAGCAACGTTATTCTGTTTGCACCACTCTGTGAGCGCGGCAAACGAAGGAACAATTAATGCGCCGACAAATTTTCTTTCGGGGCCAACGATAATAATCTGCTCTATGAACCGCGATTCTTTCAGTTTGTTTTCGATTGCTGCAGGTGCAACATATTTTCCACCGCTTGTTTTGAAGAGTTCTTTTTTTCTGTCGGTGATGCGAAGAAAAATCCCTTCTTCAAATGTGCCGATATCGCCGGTGTGAAGCCAGCCATTAATAACAGTTTCTGCAGTGAGGTCTGGTCGTTTGTAATAACCAACCATTACTGTAGGTCCTTTCACACATATTTCTCCATCTTCTTCCAATTTCACTTCAAGACCATTAGGAACAGGGCCGACAGTCCCGAATTTTCTTCTTCCCGGTTGCTGACAATTAATAGCAATCAGAGGAGAATTTTCAGTAGGGCCATAACCTTCAAATAACGGAACTTGTGCAGCATTAAAAATGCGCATTAACCTTTCCTGACAGGCTGCGCCACCTACAACAATAAATTTTATATTGCCACCAAGTGCTTCTCTCCATTTGTTGAAAATAATTTTGTTGGCAATTGACAATTGCATGTTGTAAAAAAATCCGCGATTAATAATGTTGTCATATTTTTTTCCGAGCTCAACTGCCCAGAAAAATAATTTTCTTTTGATGCCGGTGAGCTCAGCGCCTTTCGCCATGATGCGCTCATACACTTTTTCCAAAAGTCGTGGCACTGTTGTGAAAACATCCGGTTTTACTTCTTGCAGATTAGCTGCAATCGTGTCCATGCTTTCAGCAAAATAAATGCTGTAAGCACTGTACATATAAACGTAGCTTACTATTTTTTCAAAAATATGATTCAGCGGAAGAAAGCTCAATGCTTTTCGTGCAGGATTGTCTTCAAATGGAAAGCTTTCTTTTGCAATATTCAAACAGCTCATGAGATTATTATGGCTTAGCATCACTCCTTTTGGAACGCCCGTTGTTCCTGATGTGTAGATGATTGTCGCAAGGCAATCGCTCGTTACTTTTTGTTTGGACGATTCGATTTTTGAAATCATTTCATCATTAATAGGCAATAATAATTTCGACCAGTGATTGGCATTTGGGATTTCATTGAAAGTATAAATATCTTTCAGCGAAGGAACTTTATGTTGAATGCTTTTAACTTTCCCAAATAAATCTTCGCTGCTCACAAAAACATATTTTACGGAAGCATCATTGAAAATAAATTCAATTTCATTAATGCTCGTCGTAGGATAAATGGGAACTAATATGGCGCCGGATTGTTGGACTGCCATATCTGCGACAAGCCACTCCGGGCGATTATTTGCGATAATGGCAATTTTGTCGCGATTCTCAGTCGTCATATCATTTCCTGAAACGCCGAGCTGCAAAAGCCCAGCAGTCAGGCTGTTCACGGATTGCTGAATTTCTTTAGTGCTATAAGTTTTCCATTTTCCATTTTCTTTGGCAGCGAGCATTTCATCTTTTGGAAATTTTTCCATTTGGTAAGAAATGCAATCGAACAATCGTTTAGGCTCTGTCATGATGCTTGTAAAAATTTATGATACCATTTCGTGAATGGTGAATGGTCAATCGTCAATAGCTAAGATAAATTTGATTAAAGGTGGGGAACGCTATTCACCATTCACCATTGACGATTCACGAAAGCAAAAATTAGTGAAAAAAAGAATAACCGCAAAGCAAAGCGTTATTTTATCGGTATTTGGTAGTATTGCCCTTCAGGAAGTTTGAAAATTCTGCCTTTCTGAAATTCGATGAACTTATTATATTCATCAGCATGTGTGTTGCTCCATGCTTGAAATTGAGCAAGATTTTGTGCAGCGCCGAAAAGCCATTGATTGTATGCATTGAACAATCCTTCTTTCAAAAGCTGGCGATGATAATCGAACAAACGAAATGGGAATTGTATGACAGGTTTATCAAACCACGACAAAACAAATTCTGTGCGAAGAACAGTGAGCGATTCTGCATTCACACCGTTAGAAATAGCATTAGCGTGATTATTCAGCTCATTAATAAATGCAGATTCAAAAGCATTTTTGGTGCCTTGATTTTTTAATAATGCAGCATCTGCAAAAATCTTTTTGTATGCTTCTGAAATAACATCTTTTATTTCAGCAGTGCGGTTGCTGTAGCTTTCAATGTTCACAAAAATTTCGCCGTAAAGAACACACCATATTTTATTATTTTTTGCATAATAGTATTTGCTGGCGTTATAATAATTTGTTGAATAGCTCGGGTCAACTTCAATTCCTTTTTCCCATTGCCTGATGGCCTCCGGTCCACTGCTTGTTCCAAGCACTTCTCCATATTCATTATGAAGCACGCCACTTTTCGGAAATTTTTTCAGCCCTTCTTTATACATCTTCTCGCAATCTTTTCTTTCTTCAGTTGCTTTATAAACCATTCCTAATATTTGAAAACTCTGCACATCTGCATCAGCCCGCTCTGTTAAAGGCTTTGCAGTTGCGAGTGCCTTTTCAAAATTTCTGTCGAGATAATAAGCAAAAGCGAGGTCTTTGAGCAGCTCAATATTTTTTGGCTCTTGCTGCAATGCGCGGTTCAGTACCACAAGCGCGTTTGTGTAATCACCCTGGCGAATAAATGTTTTAGCAGTTTCATCAAGTGTTTTTGCGTCCTGCTGTTGTGCAAAAGAAAATGTTGCGATTAATATGAGAGAAAAAAGAAAAAATATGTTTTTCATGTTGTCAAAGATAGTGGTGAATGGTCAATGGTGAATTGTGAATGAGCAAACTTTGCAAAACATAAACAATTTAAATCTAACTATAAAAGGCAATTAAGACGCTGAGATGCCTTATATGTCTTTTATTGTTCAAATTAAAAAAGATGAGTCAACAATCCATCTCTTAATTTAGGTTCGAACCATGTGCTTTTTGGAGGCATTATATTTCCGCTGTCTGCAATATCAATCAATTGCTGCATGCTCACGGGATGCAGGCTGAAAGCAACTTTCATATCTCCGCTATCGACACGTTTCTGCAATTCATCTGTTCCGCGGATACCCCCGACAAAATCAATTCGCTTGTCTGTGCGCACATCTTTTATTGCAAGGATTTTATCCAGCACATTTTTTTGAAGAATGGAAACATCCAAAATTCCAATCGGGTCACCTTCAAAAGTCCCTTCTTTCGAAATTAATTTATACCAATTGCCATTCAGATACATTCCGAATTCATGAAATTGAGTGGGCACAAAAACTCCTTCAACTTTGCCTAAAAAAAAATCGTATCCGAGTTTGTGCAGAAATTCCTGCTCTGTCATTCCGTTTAAATCTTTCACAACACGGTTATAATCTAATATGCGCAATTGATTTGCCGGGAATAATGTGGTGAGAAAATAATTGCTTTCTTCACTTGCTTTTTCACCCAAAGCCTTTCTCACTTTTGCCGCAGATGCAGCGCGGTGGTGACCATCTGCGATATATGTGTAAGGAACAGTTTCAGCAAAATAATTGGTGATTCGATGATTGGTTTCATCATCATTCACAACCCACACAATATGTTTCACTTTATCGTCAGCAACAAAATCATACTCAGGAATGTGGCTTGCTTTCCAATCTTCAATTTCTTTGTTAAGTCTTTCATTCGTTTTATATGTGAGAAAAACATTTCCGGTTTGAGCGCCGATTGTTTTCATGTGGTTAATGCGGTCGAGCTCTTTGTCCGGTCTTGTCAGCTCGTGTTTTTTGATAATGTCATTATCATAGTCATCAATCGAGCTCACACATACTAAACCAGTTTGGCTGCGACCATTCATATCAAGCTGATAAATATAATAGCAAGGTTTTTCTTCTTTGAATAAATATCCTTTTTGCTGAAATGCCTGCAGGTTTTCTTTTGCTTTATCATAAACCTGTTGCGAATGTGTATCAATATCTGATGGTAAATCAATCTCAGATTTGGTGATATGCAAAAACGAGTAGGGGTTGCCGTTAGCTTCAGTTCTTGCTTCTTCAGAATTAAGCACATCATAAGGACGAGATGCCAATTTTGAAGACAATTCTTTGGTAGGGCGTAATGCTTTAAAGGGTTTGATAATGCTCATGTATTTTTTTTGAATGATATTAACCATGATTTTTTGCAAAGTCAGCCATCAGGTCTGTCAGCGCCTGAACGCTTTCCATCGGCAATGCGTTATATAAACTTGCCCTAAAACCGCCTACAGTCCTGTGTCCTTTTATGCCAACCATTCTATTTGCTTTGCATTCGGCGAGGAATTGTTTTTCAAGTTCAGGATTATCCATTATCCAAACAATGTTCATTTTGCTCCTGTCTTCTTTGGCAACCTTCGGTCTGAAAACTGGTAAGGTATCTAATGTGTTATACAAAAGATTTGCTTTTGCATCATTCAGTTTCTCGATTTCGGTTATGCCTCCGCGTTGTTTCAGCCAGCGAAGCGTGAGCATGCACACATACACTGCGAAAACAGGCGGCGTGTTTAGCATCGAGCCATTTTCAATATGGCTTCTATAGTCCATCATGCTCGGAAGCTTGCGGCTTACTTTACCAAGAATATCTTTTTTCACAATCACAATGTTCACACCTGCAGCGCCAATATTTTTTTGCGCTCCTGCGTAAATCAAGCTGAAACGATTGAAGTCGATGATAGTGCTTAATATATCACTGCTCATGTCTGCAACTAAAGGAACATTTGTATCCGGAATCACATGCATCTGTGTTCCTTCAATTGTATTATTCGTTGTGTAGTGAAAATATTTTGCAGTTGATGGAATTGTGTACCCTTTCGGAATGTAAGTGTAGTTCTTATCTTTTGAAGAAGCAACCATGTCTACATTGCCAAAAATTTTTGCTTCTTTGATTGCTTTCGTTCCCCATGTGCCACAATCGAGATAAGCCGCAGTTTCATTATCATTTAGTAAATTCATCGGCACCTGAAAAAATTGAGTGGATGCGCCACCATGCAAAAACAAAACCTCATGCTCGTCATCTAATTTCATTAACTCTTTTAATAGTGCGACTGACTCATCCAAAACCTCCTGAAATAGATTAGTGCGATGACCGATTTCGAGAATGGATAAACCTGTATTATTAAAATCAAGAATGGCGTTGCTTGCCTGTTCAAAAACTTCTTTTGGAAGCACGCTCGGACCGGAATTAAAATTGTGAACCAGCTTGGTGTAATTTAACGTTGACATAGGTGCAAAGATAATAAAAGCTGTGTGGAGTTTGGAGTCAGGAGTTCAGGGTTCAGAGTCGGGTGTTCAAATATAAAGTTCCGACTCTGAACCCTGAACTGTCGACTATTCTTCTCTTCCTTTAATCACCGCATTCTTCCAACGCTGGTTTAGCTCATCAAATTCTTTTAATTCTTCTTCGCTGAAATTTTTGTTGATGAGATTTTTTAAATCAGGTTGTCCGGCATTTACCCATGCCGTATACCAAAAACTTGCCACTGCATAAATAGATTGACGCATCCTTCGCTCAACCATATTCTGCATCTTGTTATTATAAGCAATTGAATAGGCAGAAGAATATTGTTTTGTAACCACACCATTTTTTTCTTCGAATGCAAATTTTTGGTCACCGGGAAATTCCTCGCTCAGTTTTTTTTCAAATTTTAAAACAGTATCTGCTGCAGCGGCGCTCTCCAAAACTCTTTTCCAGATAAAATTATGTGGATTGGAAATGTATTCAGCCTTGCCAATAAAAAAATCCCATTCTTTATCTGCTAATAATTCGGGAATGCGCGATTCCCAAAACCCATGTATGCCTTGCTGATTAGTGAGCTGACCATTATGATTGCTGCTTGCATGAAGCGGCACATGTGCGTCGGCAATATAATGACCAATTTCTGCAGATAATTTTAGAATCTTAGCCTGATTTTTTTCTTTGAACGCTTTTGTCAATCTTGCCAGCATCGTTTCAATCCACCACGGAACAATTCCGTAAGCACGAAGGCTGTCTTCGGAAAATTTTTTTATTGCACTGTCCCATTTATGCGGCAATCCTGTGTAAGGATATTTTCCATAATGGTCAATGTCGATATAATGATGAGGCCCTTCATTCGTGCTCACGTATCTTCTCTTGTCTGGGTCAACTGCATGTTCGCTAATGAAATCGATATTCGTTTTGTATAAAACCATCATTTCCGGAGGCAGCAAAAAAACAGCGTAGTAATTTATTTTTTTGTGCGCGAAGAAGCCCCAGCAAAAGACCTGATGGAATAGCAGTAATAGTAAGATGGATAAGATTATTTTTTTCATGGAAAGTTTTTCGGTCGTAAGTCAGCAGTCAATAGTCGTCAGTCCGTTTCATCAATTTCAGTTACTCCGCCCGAGATAGCAAATTTCATCGCATCTGAAGAACTGATATCAGATAATACTCTCACTCTTTCTTTTTTCACAAAATATAAATTGCCTGCAAACGCATAGCTCTGCGGAACGTATACGGTTACATAATCCTGCAAGCCAAACTCCTTCACTTCTTCCTGCGTGATAAAGCCGACTCTCCAGACATCATTTGCATCTGTGCTCACCAAAACAGCTTTATCAAACTTCCTTTTGTTGCCTGCAAATGCTTCAAAAAAATCTTTGATGGTTGAATAAATAATTTTTATCCCCGGTGTTTTCTCTAAAATCTTGTCAAGCAGTTCAACCAATTTGCTCACAATAAATGAAGAAGAAATATAACCGACTAATAACACTATTATTACTACAACCATAAAACCTAATCCTGGTATGCGTTTCGGAGAACCGTATTCATCAACACCGAGCCAATTGGGAGCGATTTTGTGGATGAGATTTGGTAGGATGCTGTCAATCCAGTCAAACAAAGATGTGACCGCAAATATGGTGATAGCAATAGGAGCGAGGATAATCAGCCCCTGCAAAAAATATTGAAAAAGCTTGCTTAGGAATTTCCTGAATTTCATCAGTAGTAGTTTGCTGCTCAAAATTAATTCATTGGCGATACCTTATTTAATTTATTATTTATAATGTTAGGCATGCCACGCCTTAAAATCGTTCATAAATTTTTTATTGAGCTGTAGGCGTGGCATGCCTTGAGCTTATCGCTCTCAGCTTGTCTGCCATTCATCCAAAATAGGAGCCGCGGATAAAAATATCTTAAAATTAATGCCGGAAACTTTGGTAACAAAAAAAGTTTCCATAGTTTTGCCCTCCGATTAAGTGAAACAATGGAAAATAAAGAAAGAATATTAGAGAAAGCTACTGATTTGTTCATGCGCTATGGAATCCGCTCTGTGACAATGGATGAAATCGCCGCCCAGCTTGGCATCAGCAAGAAAACCATTTATCAGTTTTATGCTGATAAAGATGAGATTGTTGAAGCGGTGGTTGGACAAGAAATAAAAAGAAATGAGACAGAGTGTGTCCATTTCCAGAGCGAATCAGAAAATGCCGTGCATGAAATTTTTCTGGCGATGAAGCAAACGGAAGAAATGCTGAAAGGCATGAACCCGCTGATTATGTACGATTTGGAAAAACATCATCCGAAGGCATATAAAAAATTGAAAGAACATAAGCACCAGTTCTTTTTCAAAGTGATGAAAGAAAACCTTCAGCGAGGTGTTGAGGAGGAGCTTTACAGAGCTGAAATCAATATTGATGTGGTAGCGAGGCACAGGATTGAATCGGTATTTATGGTGTTTAATCAGGACATTTTTCCGCATAACCGATACCACGCCAATGATGTGCTTTATGAAATCGGGTATTTATTCTTATACGGAGTTACAACGATGAAAGGAAGAAAAATGATTGAAAAATATATGCAGAAAGATGTCCAAAAAAATAAACATGGATTGTATGAATAGTATGGGAAAACTAATATTGACAATTTTATTTGCAAACACTTTTGTTGCTGCTTACTCACAAACTGCACCTGCAGTTCATGAATTCTCTATACAGCAATGCATTGATTATTCTCGCCAGCATAACGTCCAGGTGAAAAATGCGCTGCTTGACTTGCAGATACAACAGCAGAGCAATAAGGTTACGACAGCAGACGCATTGCCGAAAATTACCGCTTCAGGAGCAACACAAGATTTTTTTCAAACGCCGGTAACGCTCGTTCCTGCTGAATTTATAGGTGGCCCTCCCGGTCAGTTTACACCTGTCACTTTTCAGCCGAAGTATAGTGCCTCAGCGAGCATTCAGCTTACACAGACCATTTTTGATGGGCAGGTTTTTATAGGATTGCAGGCACGAAAAGCATCCATTGATCTGTCACAGAAAACAATTGATATCACTGCGGAAAAAATCAGTGAAAATATCCATAAAATATATTATCAGCTCATTGTAAGCAAAACTCAGATTGAACAACTTGATGCAAATATTGCACGTGCGCAAAAATTACTTAATGATGCAAATGCAATGTATCAAAACGGTTTCCAGGAAAAATTAGATGTTGATAAAGCAACCGTTCAGCTCACAAATCTGCAAACGCAAAAAGCATCAACACAAACAACTATTTATAATGGCTATTTCGGTTTAAAATACCTGATGGGCATGCCTGTAAGAGATTCGCTGATACTTACAGATAGATTTAGTGAAGATGATTTGAAATCAGGGGTGTTGGATGATACCGCTTATCGGTATGAAAACCGAAACGATTATCAAAGTCTGGGACTAACAAAAAAATTATACGAATATAATGTGAAGCGATACAAATATGCATATTATCCAACTGCAAGTATCAATGGAGCTTTTCAAAAAAATGCATCTGCAAACACATATAATTTTTTTAGTAAAGATGGAACCTGGTACACCAGTTCGTATGCAGGCTTAACAATTAATGTCCCAATTTTCAGTGGCTTTGCAAAAAACGCAAACCTGCAAAAAGCAAGGTTACAATTACTGCAAACCCAAAACCAGATGGAAGACCTGAAAAATTCTATCGACAATGATGTAATACAATCACAAAATAAATTCCGCTCAGATATTTTGACAGTTGATTTTCAAAAGAAGAATATGCAATTGGCGGAATCTGTTTACAACCAAACAAAAAAGAAATATGAATCAGGGCTGGCATCAAACACTGATATCACCAATGCACAAACAGACTTGATCACAGCACAGACAAATTATATCAGCGCATTGTATGATGCAGTGATTGCAAAAGTGGATTATCAAAAAGCAATTGGAAAACTCAAATATTAACTAACTGGTTAAAAATATATTATCATGAAAAGAATAATGAACATAGTGGTGGCGGCAGAAATAATTTTTCTTGCTTCGTGTGGCGCAAATGCATCGAAGGAAAGCAGTTCTGAATTAGCTGCAAAAAAAGCGCAGCTTGAACAGCTCAAGCAACAACAATCGAAAGTGAGCACAGATATCCAAAAGCTCGAAGATGAGATTGGAAAGCTGGATTCCTCATCTGTAAAAAAAGAAAAAACAAAATTGGTCGCCGTATCAACACTTGCTCCGGCTGCATTCACACACTATATCGATTTGCAGGGAAAGATTGATGCATTGAATGTGGCGTATGTCGCTCCGCGTAATGGCACAGGCGGCATTGTTACTGCGGTGTATGTAAAGCAAGGAGATTATGTAAAGAAAGGTCAATTACTGCTCAAGCTCGATGATGTTATTGCAAGACAAAATGTAAAATCATCCGAGCAAAGTTTGGCCGCAACAAAAGCACAATTGGATCTTAATAAAGATTTATACAGAAGAAGGCAAAACCTGTGGAGCCAGGGAATAGGAACTGAGGTGGATGTGCTTACAGCAAAAACGAATGCAGAAAATCTGGAGGCGCAATATAACGCACAACAAGAAAGCTTAAAAAATGCTCAGCAACAATTGAATTTCACTTCTGTTTACAGCGATATCGAAGGTGTTGCTAATACGGTGAACGTTAGAGTGGGCGAAGCTTTCACAGGTGCAATTCCCGGAACAAGCAACCCGCAATTGCTTATTGTGAACACACAAAACCTGAAAGCAGTTGCGCAGGTCCCGGAATTGTATTTGAGTAAAGTGAGGGTTGGTAGCAATGTGAAAGTAACATTGCCAGAATTAAATAATAAAACGTTGGATTTGAAAGTGACTGCAGCAGGAAAACTGATTGACGCCAACACGCGCAGTTTTTATATCGAAGCAAAAATGCCTTACGATAAAGATTTTCACCCAAACCAGGTTGCGTTGGTCCAGATACAAGACTATTCTGTTCTGAATGCATTAACGGTTCCTGTCAGCACAGTGCAAAATGATTTAAGTGGAAAGTATGTGTTGGTAGCAGAGAAAGAAAAAGACAGAATGGTAGCTCGTAAAAAATCAGTACAGATTGGACAACTATATGGTGATAAAATCGAAATAAAAAGTGGTTTGCAAGCTGGTGATGTGATCATCACGGAAGGTGTTCAGGGATTATATGACGGGCAGGCGATAACGATTCAATAGATCAGTTGGCAGTTATCAGTCCTCAGTACAAAGAATTGGAATTTATAACTATAAGAAATCAACTAGATTCAATTTGTTTGTAGGGTTGAATAGAATTACTACAGATGACTACAAAATATTAAAATAACTGTATGAGTGTATTAGAAAATTTTAAGGGAAAAATCAAAGGATTTGTAATCACCAATTGGGCAATAGACAGCAAAACTGCTATTTACTTATTAATGATTATTTTTTCTGTTTGGGGTATTGTTATTTTTGCGACAACTCCAAAAGAACAATTCCCTGACATCGTGATACCCACAATTTATGTGCAGACAACTTATGTGGGTAATTCTCCAAAAGATATTGAGAACCTTGTTACACGCCCGATAGAAAAACAAATCAAAGGTATTACCGGCGCAAAAATAAATAAGCTCACCAGCACATCTGTGCAGGATTATTCTGCCATTATTGTGGAATTTGAAACAGATGTGAATGTAGATGTTGCCGTTCAGAAAGTAAAGGATGCGGTGGATAAATCAAAAACAGATTTGCCAACAGACCTTACCACGCAGCCTAATGTAGTGGAAGTGAGTTTTTCTGATCAGCCGATCATGTATGTGAATGTGAGTGGTGATTATGATATGCAGCGTTTGAAAAAATATGCCGATGATATAAAAGATAAACTGGAAGACCTTTCGCAAATCAATCGTGTAGATGAAGTAGGGGCGCCGGAAAGAGAATTTCAGATCAATGTAGACAATTACAAAATGCAGAGCGCCAATATCACTTTCAATGATATTGCAAATGCTGTTGCAGGGGAGAATACAGATATTACCGGAGGCTTGATTGAAGTAGGTAATATGAAACGTACGATACAGTTGAAAGGACAATTTCATACAGCAAACGATATTGCACAAGTTGTGTTGCGCAACACATCAGGCGCACCGATTTACTTAAAAGATATTGCCGAAATAAAAGACACAACAAAGCAAAGCGAAAGCTATGCGCGGTTGCTTGGAAAAAATGTGATCACGCTGAATATTATTAAGCGTAGCGGTGAAAATTTGATTGAAACATCAGACGGAGTAAAAGAAGTGGTGAAAGAAATGCAGGATGAGCTGCCAAAAGATTTAAAACTGGTGATCACCGGAGATCAGAGCACAAACACAAGAACGTCTTTTAAAGATCTTGTTAATTCAATTGTTATCGGTTTTATTCTTGTTCTTTTGATTCTCATGTTTTTCATGGGAGTTACTAATGCATTCTTTGTTGCACTGTCGGTACCGCTAAGCATGTTTGTTGCATTTGTATTCCTGCCTGCCGCCAATTTAATTATAGGGTCAACAGTCACGCTCAACTTTATGGTACTGTTTGCTTTGTTATTCGGGCTGGGTATTATTGTGGATGATGCTATTGTGGTGATCGAGAATACGCACCGGATATTTATGCAGGGGCAAGGGAAAGTGAGCTCGGTGATCTCTGCAAAAATTGCTGCGGGCGAAGTTTTTATTCCAGTGCTTGCGGGTACGCTCACAACGCTTGCGCCTTTCTTCCCGTTGTTATTCTGGCCAGGGCTCATCGGCAGGTTTATGATTTATCTTCCTGCGATGTTGATCTTTACTTTAAGCGCATCATTGATTGTTGCGTTTATTATGAACCCCGTATTCGCAGTGGATTTCATGAATCATCCTGAAGAAGAAAAAATCCCAAAAAAATCTGATATTTTCAAAAAGCCTTTATTCTGGATTTTTATTGGCGCAGGTATTTTGCTTGATATTGCACACCAACGTTTTTTTGGAAACCTGCTTATTCTTTTTGCGCTCTTGATGGTACTGAACAAATATGTTTTAGACGGATTGATTCATGCTTTCCAAAACAGGGCATTGCCATGGATCATGGGGCATTATGAAAACCTGCTGCGATGGGCATTGAAAGGATGGAGACCGGCATGGCTTTTATTCAGCACATTTGTGTTGCTGGTGTTCTCTGTGATATTTATCGGCATGCGTAATGGAGGTATTGTATTCTTTCCAAAAGGAGACCCGAATTTTATTTTTGTGTATTTGAAATTGCCTGTGGGAACAAATGTCGATTATACCGATTCGGTAACACATGATCTGGAAAACAGGGTTTACAAAGTGCTTAGGATGGATCCTTTGAAAGATAAAGGAAACCCGATTGTAGAAAGTGTGATATCAAATGTGGCTATTGGTGCGAATGATCCTAACAGCGGGGACAGAAGCACGCACCCTGAATTGGGCCGTGTACAGGTTTCTTTTGTTGAATATGAATTGCGCGATGGAAAATCAACTGCTCCGTATCTGGATTCGATAAGAGTTGCTATGCGAGGCATTCCCGGTGCAACCATAAGTGTTGACCAGGAACAGAACGGGCCGCCGACAGATCCACCTATTAATATTGAAATTGCAAGTGATAATTTTGATAAGCTGACAAAGACGGGTGTTTCATTGAAAAATTATCTGGACTCGTTGCAAATTCCCGGTATTGAAGAATTGAAAATGGATGTGGATCTGACCAATCCTGAAATAACGTTGACCATTAACCGCCAAAGAGCTTTGATCGAAGGGATTTCAACACAACAAATAGGAATGCAGATAAGGACAGCTTTGTTTGGAAGAGAGGTTTCAAAAATCAAAGAGAATAAAGACGAGTATAAAATTCAGTTGCGCAATAATTCATTGCAAAGAAATAATCTAAGTGATTTGCTGAACATGAGAGTATATTTCAGAGACCTTGCAACCGGCGGTTTTAAAAATATTCCGATCAGTAATCTGGTTACTGTTGATTATACAAGCACGTATGGAAGCATTAAAAGAAAGTCACAGAAACGCATGATCACTTTGTATTCAAATGTGCTCACTTCACAAGGCTTTACGCCAACTGCAGTGAATACAGATATCAAAAAGGCAATTGACCGTTTTCATGGAAAAGAAGATGGCGTTACCATCACTCAAACAGGTGAAGGAAAACAACAGGCTGAGACAGGCGCATTTTTAGGAAAGGCATTGGTGATTGCTTTGATGCTGATATTATTCATTCTGGTTCTTCAATTTAATTCTATTAGCAAGTCAGTAATCATTTTAACTGAAATTATTTTCAGCGTAATTGGAGTGCTGATTGGTTTTGGTGTTTCAAAGATGGAAATATCGGTAGTGATGACTGGTCTGGGAGTCGTTGGCCTCGCGGGTATTGTAGTGAAAAATGGGATTTTGGTGATTGAATTTGCTGATGAACTTCACAGTCGCGGTTTACGCATACGCGAAGCCGTTATTCAGGCAGGCAAAACGCGTATCATCCCTGTTTTGCTCACAGCATTGGCTGCAATACTTGCTTTGATACCGCTGGCTATCGGCTTGAACCTGAATTTTGTTACTCTGATTTCTGATTTGAACCCGCATATTTTCTTTGGCGGATTTAGTGCTGTGTTCTGGAAACCTTTGTCGTGGACGATTATATTCGGTCTTGCGTTTGCATTTTTTATGACATTGGTGATTGTGCCGAGCATGTATTTGATTGCATTGAGGTTGAAAAGACCAATGAGAAATATGTTTGGTGGCAGATGGATTTCTATGTTAGGAATTCCGCCGTTCACATTAATCTTTATTCCATTAATGTTCATTACGATGTTTGTGCATCGTTCAAAAGTTGCAAAAAGAAGAAGAAGGCTTGGACCTGATGCGCCTGAAGCTATCGTAGGAAGCTGGTTATAAAAATTATATTACTTGTAATAAAAAAATGCTTTACAGAAATGTGAAGCATTTCTTTTTTCCGGTCATATAATTTTAACTTATACATTTTAGCACAGTTTTTACCTTCACAAAAATTTTTATCATGAGAAACAATCACGAAATAGATTACAAAATTTATGGCGAAGAACTACAATTTGTGGAGATAGAACTCGACCCGAACGAAACAGTTATCGGTGAGCCCGGCGGTTTTATGATGATGGATGATGGCATTGAAATGCAAACCATTTTTGGTGACGGTTCGCAACAATCGCAACAAGGCGGTTTGCTTGGAAAATTATTAAGCGCCGGAAAACGTGTGCTTGTTGGTGAAAATATGTTCATGACTGCATTCACAAATGTTGGTCAGGGAAAAAAGAAAGTAAGTTTTGCTGCACCTTATACTGGAAAAATTATTGCACTCGATTTGCAGCAACTGGGCGGAACAATCCTTGCGCAGAAAGATGCATTTCTTTGCGCAGCAAAAGGAGTGAGTGTTGGCATCGCATTTCAAAAAAGATTGGGCACTGGCATTTTCGGAGGAGAAGGTTTTATAATGGAGAAATTAGATGGCGATGGATTAGCGTTTATGCATGCGGGTGGTTATATTATTGAAAAGGAATTACAAGCCGGAGAAATTTTGAAAGTGGATACAGGTTGTGTGGTCGCTTATCAGCCAACGGTTGATTTCGATATTGAATTTATTAAAGGCATTAAAAACTGGATGTTTGGTGGTGAAGGATTATTTTTTGCAGTGATGCGCGGTCCCGGAAAAGTATGGCTGCAATCATTACCGATTAGTAGATTAGCAAGCAGGATAATTCAATACAGCCCACAAATGGGGCATAGAAAAGAGGAAGGAAGCATCTTGGGTGGGTTAGGAAACTTGCTGGATGGAGATGGATTTTGATTGTCTGAACCTGGATTTTTGGGATTAAGGGATTGCTAGGAAACAAATGCGGTTATGTATTAGCGTTAGATGATAGATTTTAACTGAACTATTTTCAGGATAATCATTCAAATCAGATAAATCACGGCTCAGACAATAAAAAAGGCTGAATCAAATTCAGCCTTTTTTATTTTTATTTGGAGATATATTAATTTCTGCTGCTTGCAAAACGACTTAATAATTTCAGGATCTGAATATATAACCAAACCATTGTTACCAACAATCCGAAAGCGCCATACCATTCCATATATTTTGGAGCGCCCATTGCTTCGCCGGTTTCAATTCTTTCAAAATCCAAAATAAGGCTCAATGCTGCAATCGCGATTACGAAAAGATTAATGCCAATGCCAAGCGGGCTCGCATCGTTCCAACTCATGAATGGAATGTTCACATGGAAAAAGCTGAGCACAAGCATTACCATATAAAATAAAAATATGCCAAGCGATGCAGAGATGATGACTGCTTTAAATTTTTCAGTTGGCTTAATAATTCTATAGTTATAAAGCAGGAACATGACGAGTGCTACTGCAAAAGTTAAACCCACTGCCTGCATCACAATGCCTGGATAATTTTTTCCGACAGATGCATTTACAATTACCGAAAGGCCACCTAATAAAAGCCCTTCAAGAATTGCGTAAGCCGGTGCCAAATATCTTGCTGTTGTCGGTTTAAAAGAAATGATTAAACCGCTCACAAGCCCGCCAAACAAACCAATCAACATGAATGTCTGCATAGTCCCTGGTCTGCCAAGTGTAAATTCACGCCATGTAAAAATCGCACCAGCAATGACCATGATCATCAAGAAACCAAATTTGTTGATAGAGCCACGCACAGTCATTGTTCCATCGTGCGCATCAGCCAATGACTTGTTGAAAATTTTTTCACTGAGGGTTGGATTACCTGATTCGAAGATTGCCATAGTTATAGAGTTTTAAGTTTCGCAAAATACAAAACGGACTGTAAAGTTAATAATGAATCGAAAATCAATATAATTTTAACAAGACAGCCTTGATTTCGTTGAATTTAGTCCAAGGAATGAAGTGGTTTGCGCCGGGAATTAACGTTTCCTCAACTTTACTCGCGTTCACAAGCATTTTTTTGCCATATTCCACATTTCCGGGAGGGACCCATGTGTCAATTGCACCATGAACAAAATATACCGGACAAGTAATTTTCGGGAAATCTTGTTTTAAATCGACTAAATCTTTTTTCAGATACCAAAGCTCTTCATTTGAAGGCCGCAAAGCGCCCGGCACAAAATAATTCAGTGGAGTTTTATATAAAATTGGTCTCCACTTTTCGGGGTTTTCTTCTGCTGGGTCGATAGAGCCTGATAAAATCACAACTGCCGAAAATATTGTTGGATTATCTGCAGCAAGCTTCACCGCCATCGGTCCACCAAGTGAATGACCTGCGATGAACATGGGTTTGTGATTATTCAAAACATTAAATAACGGGCTGATGATTTCAGATTGCTTGGCAAGATGAAAAGGGCTGCCAAAATCACTGTAACCAAAACCGGGTCTGTCTATGGAAACCATCCGGAATTTTTGAAGCAAATCTTTATCGCTCAAATAATGTTCAAAAGCGTCCCAGCTTCCGGGAGTTCCATGCACAAAAAAAAGTGTAGGTAATGTGTCGCTGCCGGTTTTTGCATAGTGAAGATGATGCCCATCCACATTAATAGTTGCGGTTGTCAATTCAACTCCATCTTGCGTAAATTTTTTCTTCGCCTCATCGTCGGGCTTACGCATCGTCATGCAGCTTTGGGCAAGCACAAGCCATAACAATAATATTGCGCCCAATACTATCGACATTCTCATAAAAAATTTTTTCATGGTGGAAATCTCTCTTGCGAAATTAGAAGCGAAAAATAAGAAATGAGGAATAAGAAAGTTAAGTTTATTACTTTCTCGCTCCTTATTCATAATTTCTTAGTCTTTATTTTCTATTCCTATTATCCCTGTTGTCGCGCCTGTTTCTATTCGGTGGCTGATTTTGATTTTGCGGGGGTCTTTGTTGAGGTCTGCCGCCCTGATGGCCATGCCTTTTTTTGCGCTCAGTTTTTTCGAGCGTTTGCAAACTGATTTGCCCAACTAAATCAACATAACCGCTTTCTGATTCTTTTGGTTTGCCTGTGCTCACTTCAACCGGCTCGAGACTGTCAGGAACTGTGCCTTGC
This sequence comes from Puia sp., assembly GCA_035295505.1. Classification (GTDB taxonomy): domain Bacteria; phylum Bacteroidota; class Bacteroidia; order Chitinophagales; family Chitinophagaceae; genus Puia. The sequence goes on from DATGIX010000223.1 coordinate 69,553, forward strand.
ATATTGAGCTGCCTTATTTTTCTCGCACGCTCAATTGTGATGGGATATTGTTTGTTGCTATCGGGAAGTACGTACCACATCAGGTTCTTAAAAATATCTTTCTTTATTAATAATGCATTTCCTTTCGAAACCTGCAATGTGTCTGTATTATCTGGAAAGTTTTGAAGTGCATCGAGATACGTATCCAACTCATAATTCAAACAGCATTTCAACCTTCCGCACTGTCCGCTCAGTTTTGTTTGATTGATGGAAAGATTTTGATAACGCGCTGCCGTTGTATTCACCGATTTAAAATCAGTGAGCCATGTGCTGCAGCAAAGCTCGCGACCACAACTACCAACTCCGCCTACTTTTGCGGCTTCCTGTCTTGCGCCAATTTGTTTCATTTCTACCTTCACCCTAAATTCTCCCGCATATATTTTTATCAGCTCGCGGAAATCAACACGGTCATCAGCTATATAAAAAAATGTTGCTTTTCTTCCATCTGCCTGAATTTCCACTTCGCTCATCTTCAAATCCAGATTCAATTGTTTTGCAATAGCACGAGACCTTACCAAAGCATCGCGTTCGCGTTTTTTATTTTGTTCCCATGATTGTAAATCTCTTTCATTCGCATGGCGCAACACTTTTTTCATCTCAGGATTATTCTCTTCAACGCCTCTTTTTTTCATTTGAAGGCGCACCGTCTCGCCGGTCAGGGAAATTTCGCCCACATCAAATCCGCTCACACCTTCAACGCTTACCATATCGCCTTTTTCAAAAAGGTGCGTAGTCGTATTGCGGTAAAAATCTTTCCTGCTTCCCTTATTGAAACTTATTTCAACAACTCTGCAACTGGAATCACTAATAGGCAGGTTCACAAGCCAGTCGTGAACATTCATTCGGTTGCATCCGCCTGTGCTGCATCCGCCATTGCTCTTGCATCCAGACGGCTTGCCATTGGAACTGCCACAATTTTCACATCCCATATCTACATAAAAATTACAGATGAATGAAAAGGAAAAGAAGAAAATTATGAAGCCGGAGGAGGAATTCTCTATTGAGCATTGTCCCGCCGCGGCGGGCTCTTGTGCTGTTGAAGCGCTATTCGGGCGCTTAACAAATGCAACAAACTGCTGTGGCTAAGCCAATATTTGGCAACTACAAAAAACTTAAGCCACGGAGTGAAATATGTTTGTTCAAGATGCTCGCTTAAAATGCTAATAGAAATTCTGCTCACTTATTCACCCACCACTTGCCGCTCCGTCACACTTCTTTTCACAGGCTTTATTAATAAGCCATTAACAAATATACTATGAAACGGCGATTTCAGCGATTAATTGAAGAACTGGCTATTTTTTTAACAAATGCGGCAACTGCCACAAGGCTCCAGGTTCCTTCGAGGATGACAAATGGCATGTAATCAATAAGCACCGAAGCATAGCACGATAATCCGGCTCCGACTATATTTAATACAATATATAATGTACTTTCCTGAGAAATGAATTTGAACAGGTTCAGGAAAAAAGCAATCAGCAAAAGCGTTACGCCAAGCGAACCGATGATGGTAGAAAAGCTCATAATAATTTTTTTAGCCCGCAGAGACCCTAAAATAACTTACCCCATAAATCAAGATTCAGACAAATTTATCCAGTAAGCTGAATAATATTTTCTTGTTTCGTTCCAGATAATGCAATTCGCTCAAAATCTTTTCAGCGGAATGAATATAATCAGCCGCAATCAATTCATGACCTTCATGCTTCACCATATCCTTCACGATTCCAGGGGTCACTTCCAGATGAAATTGAAAAGCTAAAATATTATTCCCAACCGAATAAGCCTGGTTTCGGCAAGCTTCAGTGGAAGCAAGCAGCGTTGCGCCTTCAGGCAAATCAAAAGTTTCTCCATGCCAGTGAAAAACAATTTCTTCTGTATTGAATCCTCCAAACCAATTACTCTTCAATGCCGCTTCCGTGAAATCGATTGGCATAAAACCAATTTCCTTTTCTTTGTTATTATACACTTTTGCTCCAAGCGCATCAGCAATCAACTGGGAACCGAGACAAATGCCAAGAAGTTTTTTATTTTCCTGAATTGCTGCCTTGATAAATTCTTTCTCTCTTTTCAACCATGAAAATTCTTTTTCATCATGAATGCTCATAGGTCCGCCCATAATTATTAGTACATCAAAATCATTAATAGCCGGCAATTCTTCATTATTATATATATGTGTGTATGAAAGTGAATGTCCCTTTTCTTTTGCCCAAATCTGAATATTGCCGGGCGTTTCAAAAGGAACATGTTGAATGCAGTGAAAGCGTATCATGCGGCAAAGATAACTGTGCTATTAATTTACAACTGCAACAGTTTTGTGCGCGACGATGTGGTATAATTTTATAGTCAATGCATGAAAAAGCATTTTTGCATGCGCATTGCGCTCGATATAATAAGCGGCTTTGTCTAATTCTTCAATAATTGCCTGTTGTTGTGAGATGTCGGCAATCTTATTTAAGCGAATTGCAAAATCTTTTTCATTGTCAGGTATGTTCACTTGATGTTCATCCATTACTTTTAATCTAATGGCTTGTTCAAGCAAATGATTAAAGTATCGGAGAAATTGTTTTTGCCTTTCACGACCAAGTTTGCTCACATCATCAATCCATTTCACTTGTGCAGTCGGACCAGTTTTAAGAATGGCATTCAGCCAATCTCTTAATAATCCCTGCCAGTCTTCTTCAGCATGTTGCAGCAGTTGTATCGCTTCTCTGTAATTTCCTTCGCTGATGGATGCAATTTGTCTCGCTTTTTCAGGAGCAATTTTTGCACGTTCAATCAATGCCTGTTCAATGTTGCTCGTATCAAGCAAAGGAATTTTTACCAACTGAGTTCTCGATAAGATTGTCTGTAAAATCAACGATTCATTTTCGGCAACTAATATAAATAAGGTATTAGGTGGTGGTTCTTCAATCAGCTTTAATAATTTATTTCCTTCATTGCCCAAGTATTCGGGCATCCACATGATTAATATCTTATAACCGCTCTCAAAACTTTTCAGGTTTAGTTTTCTGATGATATCATTGCATTCATTGGCGGTGATATTTCCTTGTTTGTTTTCTGCTCCGATAAATTGAAGCCAGTCATAAGAATTACCGTAAGGATATTGAGAAACGAATTCTCTCCATTCAGAAATATAATCTGTGCTGATTGGTTTGTCGCCGGATTTTTTTGGAATGACGGGATAAGAAAAATGAATATCGGGATGGATAAGCTGCTGTGCTTTTATGCAGGAAGGGCAAATGCCGCAGGAATCTGTTTGTGGTTTGTAGTTTGTAGTTTGTGGTTCTTCAAGTCCAAACAGCGATTGTTCTTTTGGTTGCTGCGGAAAAATTTTTTCGCAAACAATATATTGTGCGAAAGCAATTGCCAAAGACAGCGCGCCGCTTCCTTCATTCCCCAGAAAAAGCAAAGCATGGCTAAGCCTGTTATGCTGAACCATTTCAACAAGATGGTTCTTTATTTCTTTCTGAGCGATTACGTTTTTGAAAGGCATGAAGCGAAGATAGTGAGAGGTGAATAGTCAATAGTGAATGGTCAATAAATTCTTGAAAAATAAGTTCGTTATTAACCATTCACTATTCACCATTGACAAATTAATTCAAATACTTCGTCACCTCATCGCTGAGCACGCTGGTTTTATTATGAATAACGGTTATCAGATTTCCTTTCTCATCCAATAAAAATTTAGTGAAGTTCCATTTGATGGGGTCTTCGAAGCCTTTTTTCTTTGCTTCATCAACCAGATATTTGAATAAAGGAGCAATATCGTCACCTTTCACAGAAACTTTTTCAGCCATCGGAAAAGAAACGCCATAATTCTTTTTGCAGAATTCCTGGATTTCTCCGTTACTGCCCGGTTCTTGTTGTCCGAAATTATTTGCAGGGAAACCAATGATTACAAGTTTGTCTTTATACTTTTCATACAATTTTTCAAGGTCAGCATATTGAGGCGTGTTTCCACATTTGGAAGCCGTATTGACAATCATGATTTTTTTGCCTTTGTATTTCGACAAATCGATGGTGCCGTTTCCGTCGAGAGCAGGTACTTTAAAATCATAAATGCTCATGGCGCTAATAAGCATGAGCGAAAAAATTGCTGTGCGAATCATTGTGAATAGTTTTTAGTTGAATGTGTTTG
>DATGIX010000224.1:0-6530 GCA_035295505.1 Puia sp.
TTTAGAGTTTAGAGTTTAGAGTTTAGAGTTTAGAGTTTAGAGTTTAGAGTTTAGAGTTTAGAGTTTAGAGTTTAGAGTTTAGAGTTTAGAGTTTAGAGTTTAGAGTTTAGAGTTTAGAGTTTGCTAATTCCTAATCCCTAACTGCTAATTTCTACTCAAGATTGAAGATTGAATACCGAAAACAAATTATGGCAAGAACAATTGGAGTAGCAAATCAAAAAGGCGGTGTTGGGAAAACAACTTCAGCTATCAACCTAGCGGCAAGCCTTGCTGTGCTTGAATTCAAGACTTTGCTTGTTGATGCAGATCCGCAGGCAAACAGCACTACCGGCATTGGTTTCGATTTGCACAACATCACACAGAGCTTATATGATTGCATGGTTAATTCAATACCAGCAAGAGAAGTGATATTGAAATCTGATATTCCAAATCTTGACCTGATCCCATCGCATATTGATTTAGTAGGTGCTGAAATTGAAATGATCAATTCTCCGAACAGAGAAAATGTATTGAAGAATATTTTAGATCCAATAAAAAATGACTATGATTTTATTGTGATTGACTGCTCTCCTTCATTGGGATTAATAACTGTGAATGCGTTGGTAGCTGCAGATTCGGTGATCGTTCCGGTTCAAACAGAATTTTTTGCATTGGAAGGATTAGGCAAATTATTGAACACCATAAAAATTGTTCAGAACAGATTAAACCCTCATCTGGCAATTGAAGGAATTTTGATGACGATGTACGACGGCCGTTTGCGCCTCTGCAACCAGGTGGTGAGCGAAGTGAGGAAACATTTTGATGAAATGGTATTCAACACCATCATCCATCGCAACACAAAAATCAGCGAAGCCCCAAGCGTTGGCAAACCAGTGATATTATACGATGCATACAGCAAAGGCGCAACCAATTATCTCAATCTCGCCAAAGAAGTGCTGCAGAAAAATAACATGACAAAAATTAAACAGGAAGAAAGAGTTTTTGAGTAGCATGCCGGAGTTCTGAGTCTTGAGTTCAGAGTCAGGAGTCAGCAACTTGGCAAGTATTTAACCTTATCACACTTTAGCCTTTGAAGAAAAATGGGAGATTATAAAGACTTGATTGTTTATCAAAAAGCGTATGCACTAGCGATGGAGGTTTTTGAAATATCTAAAATATTCCCAAAAGAAGAGAGGTTCAGCCTTACCGATCAAATCAGAAGAGCTTCTAGATCTGTTTGCGCAAATTTAGGTGAAGCTTACAGGAAAAGAAAATACAAAGCTCATTTCCTTTTAAAACTTTCAGATTCGGAGACAGAAAATACAGAAAATCAAATCTGGCTTGATTTTTCAAATAGTTGCAAATATCTTTCAAACGAAACTTATCAGGGTTTGTCAACTAAAAATTCGGAAGTAGGAAAAATGATTTGGTATATGATGAATAATCCTGATAAATTTCTTTGAATTTAATTTTGAAAACTGAACTTTGAGCGATTGACTCAGAACTATAAACTCAGAACTCTCGACTAATGACAAATCCAAAACAAAATAAAGAAGCGCTCGGTAAAGGAATCCGTTCCTTGCTGCAAAATATTAATAACGATCTGGAAACAACTTCCGGTTTTTTAAAAAATTCTCCGGCTGAATCGGTCACAAATATTTTGCGCATCCCGCTTTCACAAATTGAAACCAATCCGAAGCAACCAAGAAGAGATTTTGATGAAGCAACTTTGAATGAATTGGCAGCATCCATCAAATTGCATGACATTATTCAACCCATAACAGTTGCAAAATTATTAACAGGAAAATATCGCCTCATTTCCGGGGAGCGCCGTTTCCGTGCTTCAAAAATTGCAGGATTGAAAGATATACCTGCATACATCCGTTCTGCTAATGATCAGGAACTGCTTGAACTCGCCTTGCTTGAGAACTTGCAGCGTGAAGACCTGAACGCGATGGAAATTGCATTGAGCTATAAAAGAATGATGGAAGAACTTGACCTCACGCAGGAACAGGTTGCTGAAAGAATGGGCAAAGAAAGAAGTACAGTCGCGAACTATATCAGATTATTAAAATTGCCGCCTGATATTCAGGTGGCGGTCCGGAATAACAATCTTTCCATGGGGCACGCCCGTGCGCTGATCAATGTCGACACCATTGAAAAGCAGCTTTATATTTTTAATGAAATAAAAAAGAAAGAATTATCTGTCAGGCAAACAGAAGAGCTCGTCCGTCAATTATATATAGGGCAATCTGCTGTTAAAAATTCCGCAAAAGCTGCACTACCACCCGCTTTTAAAAAAATTGAAGATAACTTAGCGTCTCATTTCAGCACACGCGTGAAGCTGAATCACTCTAAAAAAAACAACGGCAGCATTTTGATAGAATATTATTCGCTACATGAACTGAATAAGATTCTTGATCAGTTGGGAGTTGCCGTCAATTAAGGTTTCTGCATGAAGATGTATAAGTTTTTTTTGATCATCACAGCGTTATTTTCTCTGTTGCAAACAAATAGCTATTGCCAGAAAAATGATTCCACTATTATTGGCAATGATTCTGTGAAAGCAAAAAAAATAACTATTGATAGCACCATAAAGAAAGATTCAGTCATCAAAAAAAAGAATAACCCGGGCCGGGCATCACTTTATTCTGCTATTTTTCCTGGTCTTGGGCAGATATACAATAAAAAATACTGGAAGCTCCCTTTAGTGTATGCCGCAGTTGGCATTCCCACTTATTTATTTTTTGATAATAAAAACTGGTATAATAAAACCCGATATGCGCTCGCTGTAATTGCCAACGGAAGCACCGGAAATGCAGATAGCATGTCGAGGGTTGACCCGAAGCTTCTGGTATTTGTATATAGAAATGATGCGACGCATTTGATTCAATACCGCGATGAATTCAGAAAGGATCAGGACTATTCCGTTCTTTTCTTTTTGCTTTTTTATGCGCTTCAAATTGTGGATGCAACCGTTGATGCGCATTTGAAAGGTTTCAATGTGACCGACGATCTCAGCCTGCACATCAAGCCAACTCTTTCTTCAGCGCCGGGAAATCTCGGAGTCAGTTTGCTTTTTGATATCCACAAGCCAAAGCCTAAAACTTTGTTTGATATTAGCAGATAGCAATAGGCATTAAGGTTTCAATTTTATTTCTACGCCATGGTTTTCGCACATCTTTCTAATTTCTCATTCTTTATTTCTTATTTCTCATTTTCTTTGCACTTAATTACATAAAAAGCACAAGATGAAAATAGCATTGATCGGTTATGGAAAAATGGGAAAGGCGATTGAAGAAATTGCATTGCAGCGCGGGCATGAAATAGTTTTGAAGATCGATATCAGCAACACTGATGAATTCACTCAGGAAAATATTTCAAAAGCAGATGCTGCTATTGAATTCAGCAGCCCTCATAGCGCTTTTGATAATGTAATGAAATGCCTTCAATTCAAAATCCCGGTCGTTTGTGGATCAACAGGCTGGCTTGAAAAATATGAAGAAGCAAAAAAATATTGCTTAGATAATAACGGCGCATTTTTATATTCCAGCAATTACAGCATCGGCGTGAATATTTTTTTTGCGCTGAATAAATATCTGGCCGAGCTCATGTCATCGCAAGACAATTACGATGTGAGCATGACGGAAATACACCACACACAAAAAAGAGATGCCCCAAGCGGAACAGCGATTACGTTAGCAGATGATATCCTGAAAAAAATTAAAAGAAAAAAAGCCTGGGTGAACCATATCAGCGATAATGAAGAAGAACTCGAAATCATCAGCGAACGAATTGACCCTGCTCCGGGCACACATCAGATAAAATACAGTTCAGCTATTGATGATATTGAAATCGTGCACACAGCACACAGCCGAATGGGATTTGCTACCGGTGCAGTGTTGGCAGCGGAATTCATTAAAGGCAAAAAAGGCGTTTTCGCAATGAAAGATGTACTTGGGTTTTAACTTTCGCACTCCAAAATTGTTATATTAAAAGAAAAATTTAATTTGTAGCATAAACTTACTCTCGAATGCTTTCCAAAAAAACGCAATATGCATTTCAGGCGCTCATGTATCTCGCTCAAAAAAAAGATAATGAGCCGGTACTGATAGCAGAAATTTCTAAGAAGAAAAGAATACCACTGAAGTTTTTAGAGAACATTTTATTAGAACTGAGAAAAGCAGGTATACTCGAAAGCAAAAAAGGCAAAGGCGGCGGATATTATTTTGCCAAAAACCCAAAAGACATTCAACTGGCAACAGTCATGCGATTATTGGATGGGCCTATATCACTAATGTCATGCGTAAGCCTTTATTTTTATGAGAAATGCAAAAACTGTGATGAAAAAAATTGCGGCCTGCATAATGCGATGATACAGGTGCGAGATGCCAATCTTCGGATATTGGAAAAGAAAACCATTGCTGACATAGCGAAAGGATGATAAAAGAAAGTTCAGAGTTATGAGTTCAGAGTCGCTCGTTGATTATTAAGAACCCTGACTCCGAACTCTTAATTTGCAACTCCCGACTATCTGCAAACGTTTGCAGCTACTGCTTACACAAAACTTCATCGTGCAAACTTTATTTTAGTACATTTAATAATGCGATCATTTAATTCTATCGCATTGATTGCTTATGCTGATGAATAAACCCCGCCTCACCTTCATGCAGATCATCAACATGAATGTCGGTTTCTTTGGCATTCAATACAGTTTTGGTTTGCAGCAAAGTGCGGTGAATCCCATTTATGATTTTTTGGGTGCGCATCCGGATCAGATTCCATTATTAAATCTCGCAGGGCCGATGACGGGTTTATTAATTCAACCAATAATCGGCACGCTGAGCGATAAAACTTGGCATCCCCGCTGGGGACGACGAAAGCCTTATTTTTTTATCGGTGCTTTATTCTGCAGTTTATGTTTGTTCGTGTATCCGTTTAGCAGTTCATTATGGATGGCTGGCGGATTATTGTGGGTTTTAGATGCAGCCAATAATACAGCAATGGAACCTTACCGCGCATTCATTGCAGATAAATTGCCGGAACCGCAACTCGCAACAGGTTTTCTCACTCAAAGTTTTTTCACAGGATTAGGAATCACACTTGCAAATGTTTCGCTGTTTGTTTTTCAAAAAGTAATCACAGGCAAACATGGACAAATTCCATATTGGGTTTTTGGTTCGTTCCTGCTTGGTTCTGTTTGTTCAATCTCATCTGTAGTATGGTCAATTACCAAAACACCTGAAATACCTCCAACGCCTGAAGAACTCGCAGCATTAAAAGCAACAAAGCGAAGCATCTTCGAACCATTTTTAGAGATTGCTCACGCCATTAAAGACATGCCGAAAGTAATGTGGCAATTAGCGCTTGTATATTTATTTCAGTGGTATGCACTGTTTTGCTATTGGCAAAATGCATCAAAAAGCATTGCACAATCTGTGTATAAAACAACTCCATCAAAAGATCCGGTATTGTATGAGAAAGCAGTTGGCTTAGCCGGGCTTGTGAATGGATGGTATAATGTCGCCACATTTTTATCTGCATTCGGTTTAGTATGGCTCGCAAAAAAATACAGCCCGAAATTTGTGCACGTTTCCTGTTTACTCCTCGCAGCGATCGGCTTGCTAACATTTCCGCACATAGAAAATCAATATCTGCTTTTTGTACCGATGACAGGCTTTGGCATTGCATGGGCAAGCATGATGGGCATTCCTTATCTCATGGTCGTTAACAATATTCCGAAAGAAAGATATGGCGTGTACATGGGCATCATCAACATGATGATCGTGATCCCGATGATTTTGCAAACAACAACATTCGGTTATATACTGCAGCATTTTCTGAACAATGATTCAGGAAAAGCAATCAGTTTCGCAGGAGTGTTTTTGTTGATCGCTTGTGGTGCGACGATGCTTATAAAATCAGAAAAGCCATCAAAAGAAAATGTAATAATGCCGGTTGGCGGACATTAAAAAAATAAACCTATAAGGTTTATTAAGAAGTGTGAGTTAACGGGTTTTGCAAAAACCTTATAGGTTTAAAAAAGAATTATGTAACCAGCTACGGAATTCTATTAAACATCGTTGCGTCGCACTCTTGTGCTGAAGAAATGCTATTGAGCAAGTCATAACAGTAATGGCTATCCGTATTTCCGATACCAGTTACCAGTTAACCGGTATCCGGTAACTAAATTCTAAAAAACATATGAAAAAAATTCTCTGCATCGGCGAAGCTCTCATAGATATGATCTGCACAGACAAAGGCAAATCATTGTCGCAAGGACAAAATTTTTTAAAGAAACCCGGCGGCGCACCTACCAATGTAGCAGCAGCAATTGCTGCATTAGGAGGATCAGTTGAACTTGCTGCAAAAGTTGGTAACGATCCTTTTGGCAAACAACTGATCGACGTGATGCAGGAATTTGGTGTTGCCACAAAATGGATGCTGCTCGATAATAAATATTTCACCACATTTGCTTTTGTTTCACTAATGGAAGATGGCGAACGTGATTTTGTTTTCAACCGCGGCGCTGATGGTGAATTAACAAGGCA
>DATGIX010000225.1:0-6338 GCA_035295505.1 Puia sp.
AATTCGAGTGTTAGTTCAAAATCTTCATAACCTTGACTTGTTGAAAGAAATTCATTGTGCGGTACGGTTTCTTTCAGCGACCCACCTATTATAGAATTGTTTTCAATCCGCCAGGTTTTGACAGTATCGCCTTCCCAACCGGCAAATGATTTTCCATCAAAAAGGCTAACAGGTTTTGATTGCGAATATACATTCAACGCAGAAAGTAATATTGCATAGGTGAATAAAGTGAAATATTTCATTTCTTTTTTTTCAATATTACAATTAAAATAGCAAGATTTTCCCGCCTTTAAATATTAGCCTTGCAAATTGGCATGGAAGAAAACTTGGCGAGAGCAACAAAATATTCGTTCACACTGAAAGGCAAAACCTGATTGGTTTTCCTTACGTCAACGCATTTCAATTTACCATCAGAACTTATTTCTACAACGTCAATTCATTCAGCTATGAAGAAAAAAATTCTTTGTACGATGCGGTTGTATCCATGTCGCCGGCTTCACTTGAATACAAAGGATTAACGGGGAAGGTTGATATGATAAAAAACATTCTTCTTGAATAAAGTTGTGCCACTGAAATACAAAAGCAAAGGCGTTCACCATGTTTCTGTAGTTTATGTCAAAAACATGCTCCAATGCCATTCATCGGCGCAGGATTTGAAAAGAAATCCAGTCCGCCATTAGGAATATTGTAAGCGCCATTTAAATTAATGCCATTTGTTCTTAGCAAAGAATTTTTCGGGAGCACATAATTGATGAACTGCTGCAGCTCATCAGCACTGGTAATTTTTTCATTTTCATTTTGATTGAACACGGGATTAATATTTAATCCCACCACTGTGCCGCCAATTAATTCCACATTATATTTCTTTGCCCAAGCAGAAAAATTATCCATCCTGTCTGCATTGAAATGGCTGATGATGCTCCACCAATCATTGCCCATAAAAATATCAGTGCCTTTGTTTCCTCTTATCAGGCTATCTCTTCCCACAAAAATGTTATTGAAGAACCTGAAATTTTTCCGTTTGCTTTTCTCTGAATAGCTAATGGTTGCTTCTTTGGAATTAAAAATAGTGTTGTTGTAAAAATCGCTATTGTAAAATTGATTTTCGTCTCCTGAACTGTTCCACACAAAAGCACCTCCATGTGCATCAGAAACAGTGCCGTCATTTTCACTAATGTTGAAACGGATAACATTATTATGCCAGGGGCTCGCTCCCCAATATTGGAACATGCAATAACCAGCTCCCTGATTTTCGTAGGAATAACAGTATTGTATAACCGAATTAGTGACACCGCCGTCAAAATCATATCCACCACCATCAGCACCACCAACAGAAGTTTTGTTGCGAAAGGAAAGGCAATGCTGAATCGTAACACTGTCTGCTTCATAGGCCCAGATGCCAACCGGCCCGTTTCCGATGCGCGGCATATCCCACCCGTTGTCAGTCGCCATGCATTTGTCAATCGTAACGTTTGTGCAATGACCAACCACAATTCCATTGCCACTGTGATTAGTAAGATTTGTCGGATCGCCGGGATTATTCACAGCCTGACATTCAGTAATTGTGATATTCCTGCTCGTCAGCTTGTTGTTAAAATCCCCTTCCACCGTAATTCCTGCTGAACCGTTGTTATGCGCATAAACATTAATGTTAGAAACATTTAGTGAAGAATAAATCAGCAAGCCGGATTTTTGAAAACCTGTCAGCTCGAGATTTTTTACAGTGATATTTTTACAATTGCTAATAATCACTCCGTCTTTTGTGTTGCCATTTTTTCTTCCGTTCCCTTTGCATGTGAGATTTGAAATATTTACATAGGAAGAATTATAAACTGTTAATGCGTTCAAATTCCCCGCATCAATAATAGCATTACCGGTTCCATAAGCGCCGATAGCAATCGGGTTGTCAGGCAATCCATATTTTGTTGAATCAATGAAAATATTTCCGCTAAAAGTTTCACCCGCATGCAGGTACAGCGCATCGCCCGGGTGCAATGAAAGACTGTTCAATTTCGCAAGCGACTGAAACGGATGGTCGATACTGCCATCGTTTTTGTCATTGCCGGAAGTGCTGAAATAATATGCTTTTGGAATGTAAGTATTTGTTATCACGTTTTTCTTCACAGAAAAAATCATGGTGCTTATTGCAACAATCAAGAAAAAATTTTTATTCATCGAGTGCATATTTATTAACAACATTTTGCCTAAAAAAATCAAAGTGCTGTAAAAAGAATTATGTAATTAAAAATATGAATCAATTTTAATGTTTCGGCATTTAATGTTTTACCAATACCCTTAAGAAAATATTTTCATTCGAAATCAATAAAGCAATTGTACATTTAGTAAACATTGGTAGAGGGTTTAGGTTTTTTAAAGTCTCTTCCACATCGCTAATGTGTTTTATTTAGCGAAAACCAAAACTCACAATATGAAAAGCCGGATTTGTTTTACACTGCTTATTATTTCAATCGTTTTTTGTTCGTGTAAAGCGCATGTGGACCCTGTGAAGCTTTCTTCAGTCAAATTCAATTCGATATTTGCATATAGCCGTGATAGCTCGGTTGTGTATTGCTTATTAGGCGCCGGCTACTATAGAGCTCCGAAATCTAATAATGCCGATAGCCTGATCAGCTCATGGATGAAACAACATCCGAATGCTGATTTAATCCCCGTTTCATCGATCAATGGAAAATCACTGATGATTTATTGCTGGGCAATTGATCATGCCGATACAATCAATAGCTGGCTGATACATGAAGGTTGTTTTCCCGGCGGCACGATGATCGGTATCAGACGTGGCAAAGAAGATGTAAGCGATGTGTACGTTGATGACGTGCAATATGAGAATTTCATTGAGCAAATCAAATTTGCAGAAGCGTATGCCCGGCAAAACAAATTAGGTGTTTGGGCAAAGGAGAATCCGATTGATCAGTAATGGCACCAGTCTTCAATATTTATGTATTCTTCTCTCCATATTTGCGCAGGAAATCTTTTTTAGAATCATGATAAGAGGAAACTGCGCCGAGCTTGTGCATACAAAATATATAGATCCACGGAAGGTCCAACTGATAGGGAAGAAACCCGGCACGCGCACTGCCTGGATATAAATGATGATTGTTATGCCATTCTCCGGCAAAAAGGCCAGGCCTTGTCTGGTTGATAGAAAGATTGCTTCTATCGAAATCTATGCCATCAACATATTTTTCTTCGCCTTTCCCATGACCAGTGTAATTAAACGCCCTGACTAATAAAAACCAAAGCATCGCAGCGCTGAACATCGCACAGGCGAGCGCGCTTCCCCCGATAAAATAAAAAACAGCATACCAGAAAGACCAGTTCAACAACCAAAGCATTATTGTATAAATGGGACAAGCAACTGATCCCCATTCGAGATATTTTTTATAGCTGTTGATTCGGACGCCCGTGTGCTGCATAAATTGCGTTGTTTTTTTATAGTCCTGTTCACTCAGATTTTTTGAAATGCTTTGATGGTTCACATCAGCGAGCATACAGTATAAAAAACCGGCTCTTGCATTGTAAGGATCTCCTGGCATATCAGATTTCACATGATGCACATGATGTGAAACCACATAAATTTCTTCAGGCACAGTTTTAATGACCAGGTTTTGTGTGAAAAAACGCCAGAAGGCATTTTTAAATCTATACGATTTGTGCGTGCAATAACGATGAAACCAAATGGTGCCATGTGTGCCCATAATGATCATGCTATACACAATAATCAGCGCGGTAAGTTTCCACGAAAAATAATAAAAAATATAAGCGAATAAGAAGGGGAGCATGCAAGCTATCATCAGCCAGCCTAACAGAGATATCCAGTTCTTTTTTGTTTTGAAAATATTTACTCTTGAAAATGCTTCTTTGAATAATTGCTTATTTGTTGGAACAATAAGCTCTCCATTTTCATCCGCCCAACCATAAGAAGGTTTTTGCAATAAATCGTCAATAAATGCCATTGTATAATAAATGTGTTTTTATAGTGCGGCAACAATTTAAAATGCCTGACTGTTTTTTGATCAGATCAAGACTTATCATCAATATGATGAAGCTAAAAGTAGGAGCTAACTATTGCGCAGATTGCTAAGCAGGATAATTAACGAATACTTAATCAAAACCGTTTCAATGCGGGTAAGTTAAGGTTTTTCTGCGAAAGCCACGATGCTTTAACAATCCTGACAAAAGAAATCTCTTCTTTTTCCATCAGATAGGATGTGACTTTCTTGAATCTGTTTCTTATATCAAAACTTATTTATAGTGATTTGCTATGCATTTGTATCCACTCAAGTGTTATTTTATTGAATTCTTCATGACTTTCTTTGGATGCGCCTTCCCCGCCATGTGCTCCATTAATGAGCGGGAAATATTTATTTTCAACTCCCTTGCGATCCAATTCTTTGTGGAGCATTTCACTTTGTTCAGGAGGAACTATCTGATCATGTGTGCCATGAATGATCAATGTGGGAACAAAATGCTTTCCATAATAAGGACTCGCTGAATGATATTCGGATGACAAAGAATCTTTATTAAAAGGCTTTCCTACAATAAGCGGGAGAAGCCCTTTCACATCTTCAGCTTTTGCGTGAGATAAAGAAGGGATATCATCAAGCCGAGTCGGGCCACCAAATGAAATCACCGCATTGATCAGTCCTTTAAGTGCATAATTATAGGCAAACAAAAGCGCAAGGTGGCCACCTGCACTGTTTCCCCATAAAATAAAACCATGATCTCTCATGTTCCATTGAGAAGCATGCGCAGTGATATAATGAAGAGCGCTGTTCATGTCATCCATTATCTGAGGATAATGAACAGATGCTCCTGCAAGCCTGTAATTGATATTAATGACATCCACGTTTTTTGTAAGTAGTGCATCACGCATGAAGTTGAAATCTTTTTTATCTCCGGACATCCATCCGCCACCATGCACCAAAATAACAACAGGGCTTTTCGCTGTATGGCTTGGATTGAGGTACACATCCATTTTTTGAAGCGAGTCATTCCCATAAGACAAATCATGAAAAGAAGTATGCTGTGCAGTCAACGATATAGCCACCAATAAAAAGTAAATGAAAATGAAAACTCTTTTATGCATCTGTATTTGTTTTTTGAAACGAACTAATGGGTTATAATAAGACTCTTGTCTCATTGATTATCATAAGGCAATATAATGGATAAATATATTTCAATTAGTGATCAGGATTTCTTCTTCATAAATAATATGAGGAAATAAATTGTTTTCATACATTCATTATCATTAAAACCTATTCATTTCATGAAGCTGAATTTAAATACCATCATCCTTTTTGTCAAAGATGTTAACAGGCTAAAATCTTTTTATGTAGATATTTTGAAACTTGAAATTGTTGAAGAAGCGCAAACCGATTGGTAGTTACTAAAAGCTGGCAATTGCAATATCGGGCTTCATAAAGTCGGCGAAGGACACAGAGATAATAGCAACGTGGATATTAAATATCACAGCAACACAAAAATTGTTTTTGAATTGGATGAAGACATCGATAAAATCATAAAGCATTTAATCGAAGAGAATATAGTCATGAGGGAAATAAAAACTTTAGATAATTATGAATATTGGCTTTGTGATGGAGAAGATCCTGAAGGAAATGTTTTTCAGTTAAAACAAAAAAAATAGAAGAGGATTCAGCTAATGAAAATCATCACCTGGAACTGCAACATGGCTTTCAGAAAAAAAGCCGATCTTATTCTCGCTTACAAGCCTGATATTTTGATTGTTCCTGAGTGTGAGCATCCTGATAAAATAAATTTTATCCAAGCAACGCAAATGCCTAAAAGTTCACTTTGGTTTGGTGCCAATAAAAATAAAGGATTGGGAATTTTTTCATTTGCAGGTTTTAAACTCAAAGTGCGACGAAATCATAATCCTGCATTTAAAATGATTGTGCCTATTGTTGTGACCAATGGCAATAATGAATTCAACTTATTTGCGATCTGGGCAAATAACCCTGATGATCCTGACGGGCAATATGTGGAGCAAGTCTGGAAAGCCATTCATCATTATGATAAAAAGCTGAAGAGCAAGCACACCATCCTCGTTGGTGATTTTAACAGCAATACTATTTGGGACAGAAAATACAGGGCAGGCAACCATTCAAATGTGGTGAAACAACTGGAGAAAAGAGGAATTTTCAGTTGTTACCATTTGCATCATCAACAAGTGCAGGGCAAGGAGCAGCACCCGACTTTTTACTTATACAAGCATAAAGACAAGCCTTATCATCTTGATTATTGTTTTGCATCAAAAGATTTGACAGACAAAATACAATCTGTGGAAATAGGCGATTATG
>DATGIX010000226.1:0-4321 GCA_035295505.1 Puia sp.
TAGAATTGTTGCTGTAAAAGAGTGCGACGCAACGATGTTCAATAGTAGTAATGCCGTTCAGGTCAAAAAAGAAAAAATTAAGCTATTAATGTATCTCATTTTCATATTGAGCCATTGCCAAATTTTGAAATTTATTTTGCCTTTTCCACTCTCACGCCTACATTCAATACGTGTTGAAGTGGGTCTTCACGCATCACCTGCTCCAGCGTGAAATGATAATCGCCGGGCTTTTTGAATTTTGTTTGGGATTGAATCAACACACGATGTTCGTAGATATCATCCATAGCGCTTCCGAGCCAGCCTTTTTCATTTGTTGCGAGAGCAAGATTATATCGCTGGCTTCGGATGGCGGAATCGCCGGGTTGCTGAACAGTTGCTTTTATCCAGATATTATTAAAATTGTATGCATCGGTGTGACGCACGACTAAATAAATATCGTAACTGGAAACAGTATCCTTGATGGTGAAAGTGATCTGAGGCTGAAAGCTGCTTTGCCATTGATGTTGCGGAATGGCGGCATCTTTTTCGAAGACATCGATGGAGGGAATGCAGGAGGTGATAAATAAGGAATAAGAAATGAGAAATAAGAAAGTTTTTTTCAATTCGAAAATTTTTGCAAAAATAAGATTACCTACCACTTTTTACTTACTACTTGCTATTAATTACAGCACATTTAGAATTTGCTCCTTTGCTTTCTCCAACTCATCTTTCATCAGCACCACAAATTTTTGGATAGTTGAATCGTAAGCTTTGGAGCCTGTAGTATTGATTTCCCTTCCGATTTCCTGCAGTATGAAAGAAAGCTTTTTTCCTTTGCTGTCATCAGGCTCCTGCAAAATGGCTTTGAAATAATCGCAGTGATTTTTAAGGCGTACCTGCTCTTCGCTGATGTCAATCTTTTCGATATAATATATTATCTCTTGCTCAAGGCGGTTTGCGTCATAATTTTCTTTGCCCACATTTTCTTCCAGCATTTTCTTCAAGCCTTCTTTGATTTTCACCTGACGCATCGGTTCCATTTTAATCACTTCTTCCTGTTGCTTGCTGATATTATCGATGCGGAGCAGTAAATCTTGCTCGAGCGATTTGCCTTCATCAAGACGATGAACATTCAAATCATCAATGGCAGACAAAATCACTTTCTCAAATTCCTTCCATTCGTCGTCCGATAATGTATCGCTCGTTGGGGTGATTACTTCAGGCAATTTCACCAGCGTGCTCAAAATATTTGATGGGTCAAGATTTAATTCGGCAGATAATTCAGCCAATGCTTTATGATATGCTCTTGCAAGGTCAGTATTAATGCTCACAGGTTTTGCATTGCCGGTTTGCTTCAGGCTAATGGTGCAGTCTAATGTTCCGCGTCCGAGTTTTTCTGAAATCAGCTTTCGGATTTGAAATTCATATGGCTTCAAAAATCCCGGCAGCTTCAATTGCAAATCGAATTGTTTGCCGTTGAGAGATTTTATATCTACCAAAAAAGTTTTTCCCCCAACTGTTTGCTCAGCGCGACCAAAGCCTGTCATTGATTTCAGCATGAATGAAAATTTAGTTTGGAAAGATAAGGAATAGTTCAGAGTTGAGAGTTCAGAGTTATTAGTCCATGTAAAAAGCTGCAGCTTTATATTCAAAGTCGGGAGCTCGAGACTCTGAACTCCTAACTCTCAACTCTGAACTTTTAGTAGTGCATAGATTTCCCCTTTGCTCATACTTCGCATTTCCCCGGGCTCTAATCCATCGATAGTAATCTTCTCAATCCTGAATCTTATCAATCGTAAAACCGGGAAGCCAACAGCAGCACACATTTTTCTTGCCTGACGATTTTTCCCTTCGGTTAATATTAATCGAACCCAGCTTGTTGGAATATTTTTTCTGAATCTTATCGGAGGATTTCTGTCAGCAACTTTTGGCTCGACAGAAAATATTTCTGCAAAGCATTTTTTAGTCCTGTAGATTTTTCCGTCGATGGAAATCTGAACTCCAGACTCTAAACTCAGAACTGCAGACTCATCAATCCTTCCTTCCACCTGCGCCCAATATTCTCGCTCGTGTTCAAATTTCGGATTGAGCAAATGATGGTTCAGTTCTTTATCATTAGTAAGAATCAATAATCCTTCGCTATCGTAATCAAGCCGGCCGACAGAGTACACATCGATAGGCACATCAAAATAATCTTTCAGCGTTTTCTTTCCTTCCTGAGAAGTGAATTGAGAAAGCACGTTGAACGGTTTGTGAATGATGAAATATTGAGGGGCATTTGTTTTCACCTATGAAGAATTGTGTTTTTGCCTGTAATGATTTTGTTTTTATTCACCGGAAGAAAATAAAAAATCCCGCAATTGCGGGACTTTTTAATATATGGATGGGTTAGTAAGTACCAGGAAATAAATTTCCCTACACAATATTAAAAATAAATTTCCCTAACTAAAAAAATATTTCAATAAATTTTATTCACATTTTTTTTTTGCGTGTGGAAATCGCTAACTGCAATCGACCACATTTTGAAAGTTCATTAACCAAATTGAAAATCATTTTTCAATTTCATTTCTTCATTTCAATTTCATTTCTTCTGAAACATTGATGAGCACTGCGTTTCAAGAGATTTATTTTTTTGGGTTCATTGCATGAATAATTTTTAGTGCACTAATGATTTTCATTTTTCATCTCTGTTTCCATCAAAAAAATCGGTGAAAATATTTTTTCTCAAAAAGTTAAATAATGACCGGAAAGAGCATTTTCTTAGTAATAACCACAAGAATGATGGAAGTTTCACATGAAGAATGGGAAATGACGCGTGATGAACTTTGAGGTTTATCAGTAGGTTTGCAAAAATATTTTTTATGAAGTTTCCTTCACCCG
Organism: Puia sp.; assembly: GCA_035295505.1. Taxonomy (GTDB): domain Bacteria; phylum Bacteroidota; class Bacteroidia; order Chitinophagales; family Chitinophagaceae; genus Puia. The sequence continues at coordinate 2,860 of DATGIX010000226.1, forward strand.
TGTCTGTTCAGTGGGTTGCAGATTTCATCGGCGCTGAGCTCGTTGGCCATAAAAATGGAATTGCTACAGGCATCAATGAAATACATAAAGTAGAAAATGGTGATTTGGTTTTTGTTGACCATCCGAAATATTATGGCAAGTGTATTCAATCATTAGCAACATTCATCATTATTAACAAAAAAACCGAGTTTCCAGAGGGAAAAGCACTGCTTATTGTTGATAATCCTTTTGAAGCTTATCTTAAAATTGTAAATCATTTTCGCCCGTTTGAACCGGCAACAAAACTCATTAGCGATTCAACTATTATTGGAGAAGGAACTTATGTTTATCCAAATGCTTTCATCGGTCATCGTGTAAGCATCGGCAAAAATTGTGTTATTCATCCGAATGTTACGATTCTCGAACATTGCGTAATTGGAGATAATGTTATTATTCAGGCAGGAACAGTGATTGGCTCAGATGCATTTTATTACAACACAAAAAAAGACAGAGAAGTCTGGTATAAAAAAATGACGAGCTGTGGTCGCGTTGTTATTGAAGATGATGTGGAGATTGGTGCGGGTTGCACAATCGACCGCGGAGTGAGTCACGATACTTTAATCGGTCGCGGAACAAAAATTGACAACATGGTTCATATAGGTCATGATACTGTGCTTGGAAAAAATTGTTTGCTTGCTGCACAGGTTGGTATTGCCGGAGCAGTTGAAATCGGTAATGGTGTTATTCTTTGGGGACAAGTTGGCATCAGCAAAACATTGACGATTGGTGATAATGCAGTAGTGCTTGCGCAGAGTGGAGTTCCATCTTCATTGGAAGGCAATAAAACTTATTTCGGTTATCCGGCAGCAGAAGCCAAGCAAAAAATGCAAGAGATTGTTTGGATAAAAAGAATTCCGGAGTTGTGGAAAAAAATAATGGGGTAATTTGTAGTTTATGGTTTGTTGTTTGTAGTTCTTCAGTTCGAAATTTATTAACAAATTCAACTTCATGTATTGCGAGTAGCAATTTGAAATTGGCAGATGCTTTAAAACCAATTTACATTTTATATTGAAAGTTGATTTCGCAGAACTACAAACAACAAACTCCTTCATTCCGGATTGTAATCATAAGGCAAAAGCTCGGCTAATTTTTTCCAAGCCCAATAACCCATATTGGTTACTTCAGACTGTTCATAGAAATATCCATTCTCTTCAATCACAAAACCATCATTGATATCAAGAGCGGAAATCTGCAAGGGTGTTGTTGTAGGAAAATTATTTTCACTCAGGTATTTTTGGTCGGGAGCGTGATTTTTATAATTCACTCTCAGCCTTCCTTTGATATTAATGACTGCATCGCCGCTGTCAACAGCATAATATTTGCTGTCATAAGGATTATTAACAGCGGTTGCTTTATTATTTTCATCCAGCAACTCCAACATAAAACCTTCTTCTTTCAAAGTGCTGTCATAATAGCTGCGCAT
>DATGIX010000227.1:0-7736 GCA_035295505.1 Puia sp.
GCCCTGCAGGATTGTTTGCTGCATTAAAATGCATCGAATCGGGAATCAAGCCCATCATATTAGAAAGAGGGAAAGACGTTCGTGCGAGAAGAAGAGATTTGGCGATATTAAATAAAGAAGGGATTATTAATCCGGAAAGCAATTATTGTTTTGGCGAAGGCGGCGCAGGGACATATAGTGATGGAAAGCTTTACACAAGAAGCACAAAGCGTGGCGATGTAAACCGTATTCTTAATCTTCTTGTTCAGTTTGGCGCTGAAGAAAATATTTTGTTTGATGCGCATCCGCATATCGGCACAAATAAATTACCGCACATCATCACTAAAATCCGCGAACAGATTATTAATAGCGGCGGAGAATTTCTGTTTGAAAAAAAAATGGTTGATTTTATTATTGCAGATGAAAAAATAAAATCAGTCAAAACTGCAGACGAAAACACGTTTGACGCAGATGCTGTGATATTAGCCACAGGCCATTCTGCAAGAGATATATTTCATCTTCTTCATAACAAAAAAATATTGATTGAATCAAAGCCATTTGCACTTGGCGTGCGCATAGAACATCCACAACATCTAATTGATAATATCCAATATCACTGCTCCACCAGAGGAAATTATTTGCCTCCTGCATCTTACAGCCTGGTTGAGCAGGTGAAAGGCAAAGGTGTTTTTTCATTCTGCATGTGCCCCGGCGGGATCATTGCTCCTGCTTCAACGGATAATCATGAGCTTGTCGTAAATGGATGGTCGCCATCAAAAAGAAATAATCCTTATGCAAATTCTGGGATGGTGGTAAGCGTTGACGAAAAAGATATTTCTTCTTTCAATAAATATGGCGCATTGGCTACAATGTATTTTCAGCAAGCTGTCGAGCAAAAAGCATTTGAAAGCGGTGGAGGGAAATTTGTTGCGCCCGCACAGCGAATGATTGATTTTGTAGAAGGAAAAATTTCTTCTTCATTACCAGCATGTTCTTATTTGCCGGGCATTCATTCATCATCTTTGAAAGATGTGCTGCCTGATTTTATTTATGATGCCATCAAAAATGCATTTGTCGCATTTGGCAAAAAAATGAAAGGATATTATACCAATGATGCGATTGTTGTTGCTACCGAGTCCAGAACTTCTTCTCCAGTCAGGATTCCAAGAGATCATATATTATTAAATCATCCTCAGATAAAAAATCTATATCCATGCGGTGAAGGAGCAGGTTTTGCCGGCGGAATAGTGAGCGCTGCAATGGATGGAGAAAATGTTGCCGCACTCGTTGCAAAAAATTCCTGAATTTAAAAGCAAGCTTGTAATAAATTTTCACATTAGAAGTACTAATATTAAAAATCTGTGCAATTATTTCAAAATTGAAGATTGCAAAGCTTTTTGCAGAATAATAAATCAATAAAAATTTGTTGTGAGCTGACCTATGAGCTAAGCTTAACAGCCATTCTTCATTTTTTTATTGCCTGTTAATAATTTTTCATAATCTTTATCTGGTAAAATCAATCATTTCACATGAGCCTTCTGGAAATTAAAAATCTTAAAAAATATTTCGCTACTCAAAAAGCTGTTGATGACATCAGTTTTTCGCTTGAGAAAGGATCCATCTTTGGGTTGCTTGGGCCGAATGGTGCCGGGAAAACAACACTCATCAGAATGATCACCGGCATTTTTTATCCTGATGAAGGAGACATTTTACTTGATGGAAAAAAATTTGATCCCATCAACGATGTTGGCCAAATAGGTTATATGCCCGAAGAGCGCGGGCTTTATAAGAAAATGAAAATTGGCGAACAGGCTGTTTATCTCGCACAGTTAAAAGGGCTTTCAAAAAATGAAGCTATCGAAAAAGTGAAACAATGGTTCATCAAATTTGAGATGCAAAGCTGGTGGAATAAAAAGATAGAAGACCTGAGCAAAGGCATGAGCCAGAAACTTCAGTTTGTTATCACAGTTTTGCATGAACCAAAACTGATTATTCTGGATGAACCTTTCAGCGGGCTTGATCCGGTGAATGCAAACCTGATCAAAGATGAGATATATGGATTAGCACAGCGAGGCAGCACGATTATTTTCAGCACACACAGAATGGAACAGGTGGAAGAAATATGCGATCATATCGTTCTTGTAAATCTTGGAAAGAAAATTTTAGATGGAACGGTGCAGAAAATCAAACAGGATTTTAAAGAAAATAAATTCAGCATACAAACAACAGAAGTGCCTGCTAATATCAGCAGCAGTGCTTTTGAAGTGATCAATCAAAAAGCAAACAAACTGGTGGTGAAAATAAAAGAAGGCCACAAAAGTAATGATGTGCTCAATTATTTTTTACAGCAACAAATGAATATCGAGGCTTTCAATGAAATCCTTCCTTCCCTGAACGATATTTTTATATGGGAGGTGGAAGGAACTAAATCTACTACGCGTGCATTTCAGCCGGTTGCTTAATTGAGCAAAAGAAAAGAATCAATAAAAGAATAACTTATTTTATATGGGAAAAATTGGATTGATCATAAAACGAGAATATCTGACAAGAGTCAGGAACAAAACATTTATTCTCACCACTATTTTAACACCTTTACTTTTCGTGGTGTTTATTGCGGGCAGCATTTATCTTTCAGTGAAGGGCAAAGAAGATTTAAAAGTGGCGGTGATTGATAACAATGGCTATTTTAAAAATAACCTAAAGAATACTGCTAATGTTATTTTCGAATTTCCTGCCGGCATTGATACTTCTAATTATTTAGACAAAGGCTATACAGCTATTTTGATTTTGCCAAAATTTGAGAACACAGAAAAAGCCCAATATATCGTTCGCTCTAAAAAAAGCATTGGTTTAGGCACAAAAGAATCTATTGAAAGCAAAATAAACGCAGCGATTGAAGACAATATGCTTGAGCAGGCCGGAGTAAGAAGGAATGAACTCGATTCCATTCACACAAAATCACAATTTGCTGAATTAAAATCTTTGCAGGAGCATGGCAACAAAGCCGAAGAAAACAATCAGACACTTGCTTATGGCGTTGGCTATGCAAGCGGCATCTTGATTTATATTACGATGCTGATTTACGGGATGATGGTATTGCGTGGGGTGATGGAAGAAAAAACAAACCGCATCGCAGAAGTGATCGTGAGCAGTGTAAAGCCTTTCGAATTAATGATGGGAAAAATTATCGGTATCGGCGCTGTTGGGCTCACTCAGTTTTTTATGTGGATTGTTTTGATCATTGTTCTATCAACAACTGCACAATATTTTATTCCTCACGATACTTTGCAACAGGTACAGGCACTTCAACAAAATGGTGGTGTGATGCCGGGCGGTGGTATGATGCAAGCCAGCGAATCAGCTCAAAAAATTTATGGCGTGCAACATGTATTAGGGACTGCCAACTGGCCACTTATAGTAGGCTGTTTCATTTTTTATTTCCTGACTGGATATTTATTTTATGCTGCATTGTTTGCAGCAATAGGCAGCGTGGTGGAAGATGTTCAGAGTTCGCAAAGCCTGACATTGCCCGTTACCATGCCGATCATTTTTTCTTTCCTTATCATGAGTGTTGTTATCTATAGTCCCGATACTCCGCTTGCAATCTGGTCGAGCCTCATTCCTTTTACCTCTCCAACAGTAATGATGGCGCGTATTGCTTATGGCGTTCCCGGAACTGTTCCTTATTGGCAGCTCATCACAAGCATGTTGCTGATGATTGCAGGATTTTTGTTCACGACATGGCTTGCTGCAAAAATTTATCGCACAGGAATTCTCATGTATGGCAAAAAAATAACCTGGAAGGAAATGGGCAAATGGGCTTTTAAGAAAAGCTAACTTATTATTCATATACGAGTAGCCCGAAAGAATATTCTTTCGGGCTACTTTTTTATCATCGCTTTCATAAACCCCATTTGTTAAATTTTTACTTTTCTTTTAACGCATGCAACATTTTACGAACTATGTCGTACTTTTATACGAACACTATCGTATATAAAATTCTTAACCTAAAACTTTTCTCATGCTGCACCTAAAAACAAAACATTTGCTGTTGATTTTGCTCGCAGTCGGAATTTCATTTACAGCAATAGCCTGGCAACAAAAATCAAAACTCAATACTGACACGCTTCACAATTCAAGTGATACCATACCTTCAAAAAAAAGTCACAAAATTATCCGGGATGAGAATAAAAAAGATCTTGATAATGAAATCAAAAAATTAGACGAAGCTTTAGAAAACCTTGATGGCAGGTTTGAAAAAATAGATATGGAAAAAATGCAGAAGCAAATCGAAATTTCATTGGAAAGAGTCAACAAAGAACTGGAAAATCATCAGCTTGATATGGAAAAGGTTCAAAAAAACTTTCAGGAATCTTTGCAAAAAATAGATTTCGGCAAAATTCAGGAAGAAACAAAAGAAGCGATGCAACAAGTTGAAAAAAATATCGACTTTAAAAAAATGCAGGCAGATATTGAGAAATCACTTGCCGAAGCCAAAGCTCATTTGAACAGTGATGAATTTAAGAAAGACATGGAGCAATTGAAAAAAGTGGATATGGAGCAGATCAGGAAAGAGATTGAAAATGCAAAAGTTGAGATGGAGAAAAATAAAGTTGACATGAAAGAGGAAATGAGCAAAGCAAAAGAAGGAATTAAAAAAGCAAAAAAAGAACTGGAAGGATATCAGGAAATGCTTGGGAAAATGGAGAAAGAAGGATTAATAAATACCAAAGAAGATTATGAGATTGAATATACCGGAACAGAGCTTTATATCAATCATCAAAAACAATCAGAAAATATTTTCAATAAATACAAAAATTATTTTGAACAGGACGGCACAAGAATTTATAAAAAGAATGGAAGGTTTAACATTAATATAGATTAGACCTCTCATGTGTAGTAGAATAAAAACGGGACTGTTCTCAGCCCCGTTTTATTTTTATGCAGAATATTAATTTCTCTTTATCAAACGAAATGTATTCATTGAACTCATCGCATCAAATACATCTTGCCGTATCCTTTTATGAAGAACTGATCTGTATTATCATTAGCGGCTTTGTATTTATCCAAAGACTTTCCATTCAGGTTCGTAACCACATGATATAGATATACTCCAATGGCAAGCTTTTGGCCATACATATCCGTTCCGTTCCATTTAAATTCTGTAATGTTTCTTCCGATATGCAAAGGGCCTAACTGATCTTCTGTAATTTCTCTCACAATCTTTCCTGTAATTGTCATAATCTGAATCTTAATGTTCTGTGGCACTTCGCTTCCTGTTATGGTGAACACAAATGCTGTCGACGTTGTGAATGGATTGGGATAGTTCAGCATATTCGATATCATAGGTTTGGTGATGACAGTAAATGATATCTGGTATTGAACTGCACCTGCTGAGTTGCCGCTCGCATCCTTGCCTGTTACAATCAATGTGTATTGATCTCCTTCTTCATTGATTTGTGTGGTGAATGCAGGATAAAAATCAATTGTTGCCGAGTTATTTGAACCACTTGTTGCAGGAGTGAACCTTAACGTATCTGTATTAAAATTATAGCTATGTAATGATCCGTCAGGATACCTCACCTGCACTTTCGCAAGAGAAGTGTCGGTAAGCAACAAATATTTTGATTCATCCGTGAGCTTGATCACGATATGTGGTTTTGCAGAAACAATATCCTGGTTTAATATATGCACACCATCAAAAGTCACATCCATCAAAGGATTTGTTTTATCCGTCCCAACATAGAAATTCTTGTACATAAAGTTGTTGAAATGGAATTGCTCAGGCTGATCATTATTAGGGTTCACATCAAGGAAAAGGGTATTTAGCCCCGGATAATTTTTTGTGTCCAATTGATAAGAAACGATCAATGTATCTCCACTAATGAGCGGTTTTTTCCTTGGCAACTGAATGACATGAGTAACATTATTATGATCCAATATGGTCATATTAACGCGCATACTATCAAACGCTGAAGCACTAATGTTTTTGAAAGCAACAGCAAACTGTAGTGGTTCACCGGGCTGCAATGTGTCTTTAGATGTGAAATATAAATTTGGAGCCAGCGCACCTTCAGGGATAGGCTCATAATTAATTCTCCAGTATTGCAATTGATATGGAGTCAGGTTCACATCGTCTCTCGCAGTCATTTGTAGTTGCAGGTAAGGATATTGAACAGGGTTGATTGATGAAATATCATAATCCTGCACAGAAAGCCCAACTGTATAAAGTGGCGTTGCATTTCCTGAAGTATCAATTCCGATTAATTGAATATTTACAGAATCAGTTGATGGCACTTCAAGGCTCTTTCCGCGAAAATGCAATTGGCTCCATTTTTTTGCCGGCCCAAATTTTGGTGAAATAACAGATCCAATACTATCGTGAGTTATTGCGTTACTGTTTGTAAGCTGGATCCTGTCATAAATGCTATCGCTGAAAACAAACTCAGGTTGAAATGTCAACTGTCTGTTTTTCTGATAAATAAATATCCATGCTCTTGGCTTATTAAATGAATCAATTCCGGTAAAGCCTTGCTGCAATAATCTATTGTAAAGAGAATTACCGCTTCCTAAATAAGAAGTATCTCCTGCCAACTGATTAGCAAAAACGCTTGTAGACGGATCTGAGCCTGACACATTTCTCACAACAACATAATCTCCATCTGGTATTAAGTCCATGAAATTGACCGCTGCCCTTCTGGAAGCAGTGTCAGTCCTATATTGGAAATTATATGTTCTCTCAGGGCCACAAACATTTCGTGAACCATATTTACCTGGAAGAGATGAAGAAGGACCGTTATACCATGGCCTAAAGGTATTTTGATCAAATACATTGAATACAAAACCATAACCGCACACACTATTAATTGAATCTGTATTGCCATTTATTGCAATAAGAAAATCACTTGCCTGGCTTGCTGCAGTAGGGAAAACTCCACTGTGAATGCCAAGTGTGTTATTGATATTTGTGAATGCCCATGCCCTGCTCGCAGAATCTAAAACCATTGTTTGTTTTATTGATTCCTGATGTTGGTAATAATGTGATTGATTAAAACCGGCTGTGCTATTACTTAAATATATGAATGATGATACATCCCAATGATATAGATTGCCTGATGTAGGGACTAATGATACGCGCCAGTAATAAACAGTACTGTCTTTATAAGTAATTCCGGGGTCGAACTGCAAAACACCTCCTGATTGAGTCAAATTCTTAGAAACTTTCAATGATGAATTAAACAGTTCCGTTGTATCAATCTCCATTACATATTGAAGAGATGGAGCAAGAGGATCTGCAGTTGATGCAAACAGTTTTTGAGTAGGCACATTTACAATGGCATAGTCATAAGGGTAAATTGGCCTTGCCTCATCCACATAAATATAGACGCCAACTTTAGTTGAATTATTTGCAGTTGTTACTTCAGCAACGCTGTTGTCAGCATTCACTGTTATTGAAATATAGTTCTGCCCTTTATCACGAGATGGCAAAATAGGAACTGATAATGTCAAAGAATCTTCAGAACGTATTCCGGGGATTTTTTTCTTTAATAGAATAGTGCTTGTGCCATCAGGATACTGCCTGCTCACAACAATTGTGATTGAATCAGGAACTGATCTGCCAAGATTGAAATAATGTGCATTAACAATAAAATTTGTATCTGCCACCGAAATGAAAGAAGGAGAAATGACAACGTTGGATGCTTCAACAGCATAGTCTGGCAACGCCTCCGAATTCAGTTTAATAGCAGGGTCTCCAT
>DATGIX010000228.1:0-6338 GCA_035295505.1 Puia sp.
ATAACAAACAATAAAATAGGTTCATTAATTAAAAACATATCTAGTGAAACATCTGTCGACTCAATAAGCGTAAGGCAATTTTATAATTTTTACGAAGATACATTAGAAGGATATCGGAAAACGATTATTCAGGAAATTCAAAATTTGACCACCGATACGTTGCTTAAATTTTACAAAATAAATAAAAACTTTAAAAAATGGGTTTTTAGTGATATTGAGCATGCTGATCCTTCTATAAAATACTTAAAAAAACTTGTTGATAAGGATTCAACGATTGTAATCGCTAACCAACAGCATAAAGATTATGATTCTCTAATTGATGCATTCAAGAAAAAAACTTTATGGACTGCTTCTATTGCTGACACTTCATATAGCAGCGGGGCTTTAAGCAAAAGTGTACAAGTCTCATCAGAGCTATTAACAGGGCTCTACAGTAAGTCCAAAACATTTAACCTTGAGTTGGATATTAAAGCTTCGATCAATTATGTAGATGATACCTTAAGCACAGGAAAAAACCTTAATCGGCAAGTGTTCACATTTGAACCAGGGATTAATCTTGTTATAAATGGGAAAAAAAATCATAAATCTTATTTAGAATTCAAAGTAAGCGGAAGCTATATTAATATTTGGAAAGGGTTGTATGCCAACGAAAATCAGATTACCAATACAATCAATGGCACACTCCGCATTCGTATACTTGATGACATATGGATCCCTATTCAAATAAAGTATGATACAAAAAATCACAATCTATTTGGATTCTTAAATGTCACTACCAATTTCACAGGTTTAAGTAATTTATTAAAAGGTTCTTCATCAAAATCTAAAAATGCCAGCTGAAGCAAACAATAATTCAAAACTCGTTTATTTTTTTGCAGCTATCATAGTTGCAGGATTAATATTTGCAGGCATACGTTTAATCGATCAGTCTAATGAGATATATCAAAAATCGATTTACTATATGGAAAAATCGATCAACGATTCCACATTAAAAGGCAAGCCTAATTTTGCACCAAATTATACTGCTGTGAAAGATGGCTATACAGAATCTCTATTATATTTCACGCTTGCATTGGGAGTAATTCTGTTGGTAGTATTGCTGCCAAGGTTGCAAAATATAAGTATTGGAGCGACTGGTGTAAATGTAACCTTAAAAGATCTTCCACAAAAAGTTGATGCTTTGATTAAACAGACCAATGATATTCAAGCAGCATCCGTCGGCACTGGTGGAATAACTAAAGCAACAGAGAAAGATATTATAAAAACAGAAGAATTGAAAACCACCAATATAGGATCTGAATCATATACTAACGATCCACAAAAAAACAAATGGGGCGGTCTTGCTGAAAGGAATGGAAGAAAGCTGAGTGCAACAGTTGTTCCTTCAAATTCCCCAGGCTATTATGAATTAGAGATAACAGTTGCAAGCACTGATGATAGAACGCCACTTATTGGTGTTGTGAAATTTCATTTGCATAATACATTTTACAATCCTGACCCGATTATTTCAGCACTTAACAACAAGGCAGTATTAAAACTTACAAAAGTGTACGGTGCATTTACCGTGGGTGCCGAAGCAGATGACGGCCAAACTTTGCTTGAACTGGATTTAGCTCAGGATGCAAGCTTTCCACCAACGTTTCGTGAGAGATGATATTACAAAAGTCAAGTCTTCTTTCATGCAAAAAAAATTATTGGCTTCCTGAATTTGATAAAGACTTTTCTTATTACGATTGTGTTAATAGGCATTATGATTTTGCTTATAATTTTATTGACAAAAACGTTGCCGAAAAAAAGATTGGTAATTCAGGTTATTGGAGTTCCCTCATCTTTAAATACATATGGGTATTCAAAGATGACAATAGCAAGCAGGCTTATTGAAAAAATTGATAGCATTCTGCTATAAACTTTGCTCTGTATTGTTATTGCCATCGAGATAGAACAAAAAATATTTCAGCTCACTCTGTCCTCAAGCTCTTCACCGGGTTTGCAGAAGCTGCTTTGAATGTTTGAAAGCTGAGAGTTATCAAAGCAATTAATAGCATAGCAATTCCGCATAACGGGAACATCCACCAACTCATGCTTGTTTGGAAAGCAAAATTCTGCAGCCATGAATGTGTTGCCCACCATGCAAGCGGAGTGGCAATCGCAAAAGCAATACCTACTAGCATTAAAAAATCTTTTGAAAGAATGGAAACGATATTGGTTATGGAAGCGCCAAGCACTTTGCGCACGCCGATTTCTTTGGTGCGTTGGTTGGTGGTATACATCACCAAGCCAAGCAACCCGAGACAGCTGATAAAAATGGTTAGGCCCGTTGCCCATTCCATCAGGTGCTCCATATTTTCCTGTGAACTATAAGATTCAATAATACTTTCATCCTGAAAATTGTAATTGAACTCGGCTTCAGGATAAAGATTCTTGAAGGACTTTTCCATTTGTGCAATCGTCTCTTTCCATTTGTCTTTTGCCATAGGTTGCAATGCCACTACTACCGTTTTGGTTTGTTCTGTTAAATGAATAAACGCCATCGGTTCTATTACGTTATCTAATGAATGCGCATGAAAATTTTTCATCACTCCAACGATCGGCACATTTTTATTATCCCAGAAAACTGTTTTGCCAATCACATCATTTGGGTTTTGAAAACCGAGCAACCGCATATAAGTCTCATTGATCACTACTTCACGGATAGTGTCCGCAGATAACAATTCTCTTCCTGCAAGAAGAGGAATATGGAACAATTTTAAATAATCATCATCTCCTGCTTTTATTTCAATGTTATTATGCAGCTCTTTCTTTCCATCCTTATAATCGATGGAAGAATGCCACCACCCACCAGAATTTGCTACATCGCTGCCGAGGCTTGCCATTTCAACAGCAGGTAATTTCTTTACTTCATTCAATAATGTTTTTCTGCGGATAGCAGATGTGTCATGATCAGGAGTTGAAAAGCTCATCACGGCCTCTTTGCGAAAGCCAAGGTCAGTATTCAACATGTAGCGGATCTGTTTCGCAACCAGAAATGTTCCCATAATAAAAAACTGCGCGATCACAAACTGCGATACGGTAAGCGTTTGACGCATCCATGCTTTGCGTGTTTTCGCAGTTCCGGTGCTTGCCTGATTCTTCAGAACTGCAGCAGCATTCCATGAAGAGAGTACAAGCGATGGGTAAGTGCCTGCAAGTAGGCTCACAATAAAAGTGAGCACTATAAGAAAAATGGTTACTGAAGGATCAGCGATTGAAAAATGAAAACCGCGTGGCATATAATCTGCAAATGCCTTTAGCAAAAGAGGAAGTAATACTAACGACAAAATACTTGCAAAAACAGTAACGGTAAATGTCTCGCTCAAAAACTGAAACACCAATTGCATGCGCGAACCGCCCATGGTTTTGCGTATGCCGATTTCTTTTGCACGAACGGTTGCTTGTGCAGTTGAAAGATTAATGAAATTAATGCAAGCCAGCGCTAATAAAAATATTGCAATGGCAATCATGCCATAAAGCATCGGTTTGTTGGAAACAGGGTTATCCAAAATACCATACTTACTATTGAAATGAACATCATTCAAAGGCTGCAATGCATAGTTCCATGTAAAATTATTTTTTCGCTCATCATCGCCTAAATGTTTTTCGGCGAGCTGATGCAAATTTGAATTTACTACAGCGGGGTTTGTTTTTTTCGACAATCGAACGAACAACTGTTGATCACTGGTTGTAGATCCCCAGTCATCCCAGTAAAATTGTTTGCGAAGCCTTTCACTGTTCAGTATAGTAGCAAGCGAGATAAATTCTTTAAAACTAAAATCAGTATTGCCTTGTTTGTCCAGGTCTTGCACGATGCCTGAAACCTGAGCAGCTACTGTATCATCGTAAGTGATCGTGCTTCCGATGATCTGATCATAAGACATGTTGGGAAAATATAATTTCGCACGGCTCTCATCAAGCACCACCTGTCCTGATTTTTGCAACGATACAGCAGGCGAACCGGCTAACCATTTGAAAGGAAGCATATCAAAGTAAGCAGCATCTGCAAATATTATTTTTCTCTGCGCCGGGAATTTGACAGATTTATTTTCAGTATTGCGTTTCACTGTTTGTCTGCCAGGGTTGTAATAACGAAAAGCAACTGTCAGCTCAATGCCAGTCAATTCTTTTTTCACTGCATCAACCAAAGGTGCCTGTGTGCCGCGTGTGTGCCCTTCGCTGCCCTGCTCTGAATAATCGCTGACCACTCTGTGTATTCTGTTAGCATTTGGCTCAAAATGATCGAAGCTGTAATTATATTTTACGATAAGGAAAATGACTAATGAGGCACTGATGCCGATGGCAAGACCAAGAACATTAATGATAGAAAGAATTTTGTTGCGCTTTAAATTTCTGACGGCGACGGTCAAATAATTTCTGAACATAGTTTGTTGGTTGAAGAAATGAGTGATGACGGAACCTTTAGCGATTTTCATTTTCATCACTAATAATATGCCGTAAAGGATAAGATTGATTTACAATAGCATATTTCTGCTGACATCAACGAAATTGTTCGTTAATGCACATGAGATGCACGGTTTTGATACAGTTGCGAAATGATTTTATAAGTTTTATGATTAATAACAAATTTGCGATGCTGACAACGCTGCTTATTATGTTGAAGGTGGACAATTAGCCAAGGTTTTATTTTTTCAATTTAATGACTTCCATATTTGTGTTAAATGCGCTATTTGCTATCTTACGTTCAATTATTAAACCCGAGTGTTGACTACTATCTACGTAAAAAAATATAAGCCATTTTATAGGGGTCTTCTTTTTCTTTGGAGCTTACTCATTTGCTCATCGGCTATCAGCCAGAATTGTCATACCAAATATTACTTGAATGGATTTCTGAACTATGGAGTGAATTTTTCCCCACAGCTTACCATTTTGCCGGATAATTCTGTGCTAGTTGATGTCGGATCAAATAACATGGGGTTAATCATGAGCAAACTGAATAATTATGGCGACACAATATGGAGCAAAAGTTATTTTCCTCCCGGATTTCCTGGAAATCTAGGCCCTCATAAAACCATCGTTGATATGGATGGAAATTTGTTTTCCGTCATCGCTAATAATTATCTGGTGAAACTTGATACGGCCGGAAATATTTTATCTGCAAACATCTTATCAGGTACCAAAGATCTTTCATTTAAAGATGCTATCATTCTTCCGGATGGTGATAAAGTGGTTCTTTATAACGCGCCATACGATGGCAATGAACCGGGAGTGATTGCACGCCTTGATAAGAACCTCACTACAGTTAAGTGGAGCCAGACCATTTCCTTTTATACCACTTTTCTTACTAACATGGTGGCAAGTGGAAACAGCATTTTTATTGGTGGTGGGGGAACTGACATGGATTATCAATTTGACCTGAATACGTTTATCAGCGAAATTGACGCAAACGATGGGTCAATAAAAAAATTAAAATATTTTAAAGCACAGCAATCATACAGCAATTTATTCAGTTTGTTAATTAATGGAGATCATTTGCTCGGGGCCGGAGTTTTTGGAAATGGAAATGTGAATCGTGATTCAGGCAGATATTTTTATATGCGTTTAGATACCAGCTTGAATCTTTTGACGGCAAAAAGAATTGTAAACACAGATAACAGCAATACCGATTATAATTACATTTTTTTGCTGCAAAATGACGCTTCTATATTAGGCACCTATGGTGAATATTTCCAACAGCTTTTTTTTAAGATCGACAAATATGATTCAATGGTTTGGGTAAAGGGAGCGCCCTCGATAGGATTAGGCCCTACCGATTTAAAACAAAACGCTGACGGTTTTTTTGTGGCATCCAATGATAATGGTACAGCTGTTGGCACAGGTGTGCCTTTGGGTCAATATATGGTTTCTAAAATTAACTATGACGGCACATTGGATAGCTGCCAATCTCCTTACAATTCTCATCTCTCACTTCAAACTTATATTTTTGATTCTTTCCCGAATCAGATAAAGATTAGCAGTTACCTATTATCTCTCTCAGCAGGGCAAATTACTTCGCAAACCGCTGTTGTAAACGCTTCCAGAACTTGCTCCACCACCAGTATTTGTGATTCGGTCAAAATAATTGGCGACAGCATTTATTGTAATATTCCCAATTCTGTTTTCACGGCAAAAAAAAATATTTTATGTCATAGCGCTGTAAGTTGGAGTATTGTTCCTGAAAGTGGGTCAGTCATACAACAGACCAGTGATAGCACTATATCAGTGCGTTTTAGCCAAAGCGGCAATTATAAATTATACAGCAGAGTTGTGAATTCCTGTGGCACTATCAGTGACAGCATCAATGTGCA
>DATGIX010000229.1:0-26300 GCA_035295505.1 Puia sp.
AAAAACTGGATATTATTTTTTGATGAAGCTGATGCAATTTTTGGCAAACGCACAGGAGTGCGTGACGCGCATGATAAATACGCAAACCAGGAAGTATCGTATTTGTTACAGCGCATTGAAGAATTTGATGGGCTTATTATCTTGTCAACAAATATGAAGACCAATATTGATGACGCGTTTATCAGGCGCTTCGATGATATTGTTAAGTTTTCCATGCCAACGGAAGAAGAACGTGAAGAAATTTGGGAAAAAGTATTTACAGATAAAATTGATTATGGAAAAATACACCAAGACGTAAAAAAATATCAACTAAGTGGAGCTAATATCAGCAATGTTATTCATTATGCAGGTATCAAAGCAGTAAAAAAAATGAATGAAAGTTCAGCTTCCGATCGTACACAGGATAACAGCGAACTCATAAATGATGAACAGAAAAAAAATGCCAACGATAAACTTAAATATTATTTAGAAGACATCATGGAAGGCATCCGAAAAGAAATGATCAAAGAAGGGCGCCCGTTTTCTTTCTGAAAATAGACAGAAAAAGTCCTGATGTATTTATTTTATTTTGCAAGTCAAATTTTGAAAACGCAAACTTCTTTCACCTTTGTATAGGAAAATTCTTCAATTAAGTACTCAATTCATCGAATAACAGATAAACCTGCATTTATTGGAAATGCAAAAACAGCCCAAATACCTTCAAAATCATTACCTAATTTGGCTACTTACCAAAAATAACCTCATGAAAAAGCCCCAAAAAGGGGCTTAAAATTTACAAGCGGAGAGAGAGGGATTCGAACCCCCGGACCTGTTACAGTCAACGGTTTTCAAGACCGCCTCATTAAACCGCTCTGACATCTCTCCGGGTGCAAAATAAATGCGCAGATGCGTATCTTCCAAATAATAATAATTTATATTGATTTGGAAATTTTGTAAATTAGTATTACACGATTGTTCACCAAAACTTGATAAATGAAAAAAGTAGCAGACATTCTCGCACACAAAGGCAGCAGAGCTGGTTCTATCACCGTTGGCCCGGACACCACGGTTCTTGAAGCGCTGAAAATTATGGCTGATAAAAATATCGGTTCCGTGATGGTTATGAGAGATGATGAATACCTTGGCATTATGACTGAGAGAGATTATTCCAGAAAAGTTATTTTGAACCACAAATCCTCCACTGACACGAAAGTTTCCGAAATCATGTCTGATGATTTGCCAAGAGTGAGCCCTTATGACACCGTTGATTTTTGCATGCAGCTAATGTCCGACAAGAACATTCGTTATTTGCCTGTCTTTGACAATGCAAAACTAATCGGCATTGTATCAATTAATGATCTTGTTAAAGAAACCATCCGCACTCACGAAGAAACAATTACTAATCTGAAGGATTATCTGCACTCAAACATGTAGGAAGATAAATGATGCGGGATACGAGACACGAGATAGGAAGTTAATTTATCTTGAGGCTCGTATCTCGTATCCTATTCAAACTTCACCACTTCAAACGCCGACGCTTTTATATTCCCCAATTGATGTAGCTCGTCATTATCCCATCTTTCATCAGGTGCGCCACTGATATACATATTGCTGCCGATATCAGCCAATATCAATCCGTATTTTTTCATCGCAGTTAAAATGATCTGAAGCCTTGCTGAATATCCACTAATATCAAAATTCTGTTTCAATCTGATTTTTGCTCCAAATGGTAGAGAATATTGACCGCCAGAACTGTTCACTTTGTGTCTCGCCGGTGAAATATAAGCAGGCTTCACATTTGAGCTGCTCAATGTAAAACGAATGGGATGGTCAATTGTTCCTTTCAGCACTTCTTCATATCGCACAAGACCTGGAAAGATCGGCAATCCTGCGGCATCTGCCGAAGTCCATCCATCAGTCCTTAATGCATCTGATTTCAGATTAAAAATTGCTCCTGATGATGCTTCCCAGTGATCACCATTCACGCTTGCATTGTATAATTCATATAAAATGCCATTATCCTTGTCAACAGAAATCACATGTGCATCACCGTTACCATTTCCTTCAATCGCAGCATTCAACGGAATAGCGTAAGGGCCGGCATCGCTCTCATCACCATAATTTCCATCATAAGCATTTGCACGAAAAGTGACTGATATTTTCGCCTGATTTCCACAAACCACAACAAAGGGAATTCCGATTGGGGCATTATCCCAAAGCCCGCTGCCAAAATCTGCATGCAATCCTGAAGAAGAGAAGTTTGCAATGATCTGATCGCTGTTAGGATCAACAGGCTCTAAAGAAATGTCCGTGTTCCATGAATTATCTGACGGAAAAATTTCGATGCTCTCTGCATCAGCAATGACAGCAGTGCATGAATCGCCTTGCTGAGGCGGATTATGAGCTGAGCCTGAAGTCGAATCTTTTTTACATCCTATCATCAATATCCCACAAACAAAAAAAATCCAACGATGGGAAAGGAAGGGTAATTTCATAGATACGAATTTGATGATTCAGTAGTCGAAATAATTGTGCCAGAAATTTTTATTTAAAATATTCCTTGCACTTGTTGCATAATTAAAAAAAATAAATAAGCAATATGCATTATTGCATTCGCATAAATAATAAACCAAAATCCTTTTCTGGCGTAACTTTAAACAACCCCAATTGCAATCAAAATGATTAAGCAGCTTAGACCGTTTCCCAAATCAATTATTATAGCAATCTTTTTTTCAGCAGCACTTAATGGCATAGCGCAAAAGCCTTTGCCGGATTCGCTTCGGTAAAAAATAACGGAGTCAAAAAACCAGCGGGATAAATTCAACGCGCTTATCAAAGCCATGTATTTTTATATTGGCTTAACAGATGCGAAAGGCATTGGTGATATTGCAAAAGAGGAGCTAACAATAGCAGAGCAATTAAAAAATGATACCCTATTGCAAATTTCTTATAATACGCTGGGCATTTTTTTTGAGATCAAAAGTGATTACAAACCAGCGCTTGAATTTTACCTCAAAGCATTGCATATTGCTGAGAAAGATAATAACCTGGTGAACATGGCCGTGTTCACCAGCAACATTTCTCTGATTTATATTGAAACAAAAAATTATCCTCAGGCATTGAATTACTTAAGAAGATCGGAGCCTTTGTGCACTTTGCCTGAAGTGATGCGAAAACATCCTGATTATATTGTGGGGACGCACGTGAACATTTGCGAAGCCTTTTTAGGCATGGACCAACCTGATTCAGCATTAAAATATGTTCAGCTCGCCAAGGCTGAAAACCTTTCAGTAAAAGATGAAAGCTCAGAAGCCAGCATACTTGGCGACTTTGGCTCTGTGTATGAAAAACTGCACGATAATGACCTTGCAGAGAGCTATTATCATAAGAGCATCGCTTATTCAGATTCATTGCAGCTATTGAAATACATTGCTGACAATTCTTTTCTCTACTCCAATTTTCTCTATCATGCAAAAAGATACAATGAAGCAAATGCATTGGCATTAAAAAGCATGCATGCAGCAAAACTTAACGATTATAAAGCCGGCATCATCAGCGCAGCCGGCGTTCTGCGCAATTCATTCCATCAATTAAACAAACAAGACAGCGCTTATTATTATTCTGATATGGAAGTAGCTTATCGCGACACGGTTTACAATCAGCAAAACCTGAATCAACTGCAGGATATGACCTTTACTGAACAATTGCACCAACAGGAAGAGAACCACAAAATTGCAGAAGCGAATGAAAAAGCAAAGCATAACATTCAATACGCAGGCATTGCCATCGGCATTATCACATTCATTATTTTATTTTTACTTTTCAGCCATAGTGTGATAGCAGGAGCGAAAACAATTGAAGTGCTTGGCGTGATCGGGTTGCTCATCACTTTTGAATTTATTAATCTTTTATTGGAGCCTTCGCTTATCAGTATCACCGGAGACTCTCCATTGCTGATGCTTTTAGCGCTCGTGCTGATAGCAGCTTTGCTGGTTCCTGCACATCATTATTTAGAAGGAATGATATCAAGACATTTGGTAGAAAAAAACAAGAAGCTGAAAATTGCTGCAGCACATCAGATATTAAAAAAACATGAAGGAGATAATCCAAAACAAATCTACTGATTTTTGCTCCATGCTTTTTTTAGAAACCTGAGCCAGTTGCCATGCATAAGGTTCTCTACATCCTGATCAGAGTAGCCGCGCTTTTTAAATAGTGATGGGATTTTTTGCAGGTTAGCAATTGTTTCAATATCATAAGGTGATTGTTCTTTTCCAAACGCGCCATCCAAATCGGAGCCAATGCCAACATGCAAAGCATTTCCTGCAATCTGGCAAATATGATCAATGTGATCAATCACTTTTTCCAGATTGCAATTCATATTTTGTGGAGTTGATTTTCCACGAACCCAGTGCGGCACAATCATCCATGCATCCATCGCAGCGCCAATCACTGCACCTCTTTCTATTAATGCTTTTATCATTTCATCACTGAACTGGCGGTTATGATTTACTAATGCCCTGCAATTATTATGGCTCGCCCAAACATGTCCGTTAAAATAATCGAGCGCCTGCCAGAACGCATCATCACATAAATGTGTTGCATCTAGAATAATATTCAGCTCTTCCATTTTTTTTAGAAGGTCTAATCCATTTTGTTTCATTTTTCCTATGGCATCTGTTCCGTTTGCATATCGCCCTGGGCCATAATGCGCAGGCCCGACTGCCCGCAATCCATACTGATATGCTCTTTCTAAATATTCTACAGAAACAATTGAATCAGCACCTTCAAGACTTAATATATAACCAATCTTTTTTTTGCTATTACCTTTTCCATCATTCCAATATTTCAAATGATTTTCCAATGAATCAAGATTATTAATCTGAATCATTTCTCCAGCATCTTCCATCTCTTTATACCATGCAAGCTGTGCCTGCGTTTGCGCCCACGCCTGTTCGGGCGAATGCCATCCGGGCAATGGATTATCAGGTGCCACATATCTTGCAATTTGAGTTGCAACCACCAAACCAATATTTCCTTTTCTTAATTCAGGTAAACAAACAGTTCCCTTGCCCCTGTCCGGTTTATCAGTCATACCTTTTTCTAGTTCACGAATTTCGGTTATGGATAACCGTAAGTCCCGGTTCCATTCCATAGCATTCATGCTGAGGTCGATGTGTGCGTCGATGGAAAACATTTGTGTTAATAGTCAATGGTGAATAGTGAATAAATGCTGATTGTTAGGTACTGCTTTTCATTAATCCTGATAACATTTTAAAACAGTTTAATAATGTTATACATAAAATCTCTGTGTTGGCTCTTTCAAAATATCCAAGCTCATATGCAATATCAAATGCAGCATCAATTTCAATCACAGAACCTCTTGCAATCTCATAAAACCTTTTCCTTTCTGCATCTGATTTCCTGGATGCCCCTTCAGCAATATTTAAATGAACAGATAGAGCAGCTCGCCTTATCTGTGAAACAAGAATAAATCTTTCGTCAGAAGGAAAAAGGTTTGTTATTTTATAGCATTCTAAAACAAAAATTCTTGAATGTTTGGATATTTCTAATTTTTGATGATTAAGGTTTAAAAACATTTTTATCAAGTTTAAGGTTTATGAATAAAACTACTCTTATCTACTTTGCGACAATCATTCACTATTCACCATTGACTATTCACTATAAATTTATCTTCCTGTCTCTCGCAATCGTTCTCCATTCTCCATTTGCCAAATGGTCGTTCACAGTCAGCGCTCTTTCATACAATGCAATAGTCGGACAAATATGAACTGGCAGTCCATACAATACATCGCCCACTTTATAACGATGCCCTGCTCCTGCTTCTACTACCAAATGTTCTTCGCTTTGCCCGGTTGCTTTTAATTCATGTGCATTCAAAAAATAAACCCTCTTAGTAATTTCATTTTCCGCAGCAACAGATTTGTGGCCTAAGTCCAAACATAGTGTTGTTTCAGAAGGCAATGATATTACTCTTGCTATTACTAATGCTGCAGTCAAAAAATTTTGCTCAGGACATAAATCGGTATATCCTTTATCCCAATAAATAAAAGTACCCGGACTACATTCCATATTTTCTCTTTTGCAATGAATGGAAAATGTCGGTGAGCCGCCGGCAATAATAATCGGCTCTTCCAGATCTTTATTAATAATTTCGTTTTTCACCTTCAACACCTTTTCAAAACATTCATCGCATTTTTGTTTGCGCGCCTCAAAATCAACATCACGGATATGACCATCATAGGCATGAAGACCAACAGGCTTTATTCCTTTTAGCTTTGCACATTGCAGATATAATTCAACTGCATGTTCCGGCAAAATGCCTGTCCGGTTTTGCCCGACATTAATATCCAGATAAACCGGAACAACCAGATCATTCACAGCAAACGCAGCAGACATTTCTATTGCTGCAGGATAATTATCTGCAAGACATGAATATTTTGTATCGCGATATTTTTTGATCACCGAAATAAAACGCTGCAGCTTCGGGCCAACCGGCTGATATGCGAGCAGCACATCTTTTGCATGACACATACCCATCATTTCTGCTTCCGCAATAGTGGCACATTTGAATTTATAGATACCCTCATCCATCATTAGCACAACTGCTTCCATGCATTTATTTGTCTTTACGTGTGGCCGTAACCGTTGCACATCGCCCACCATGGAAACAGCCGTATGAACATTCGCTTTCACTCTCTGCGGATAAATCACAAGTGCAGGTGAATCGACTTCATTAATGTTGCTAATCTGATACCATTGATTTATTTGTTCAGGCATAAAATGTTTTTTAGTGAATAGTGAATGGTCAATAGTGAATCGTGAATAACAAATATCGATGACTAATATTCACTACCCACTATTGACTACTCACTAAACTAATTCGAACAATGCTTCTATCTCTACCGAAATATTATTGGGCAGCGAACCCATGCCCACAGCGCTTCTTACGCCAATGCCATTATCCTCGCCCCAAACTTTTGCAAACAGCTCGCTGCAACCATTGATCACATAAGGATGCTTTTCAAAATCAGGAGTCGCATTCACCATTCCCAGAACTTTGATCACTCTTTTTATTTTATCCAGAGAACCGAGCTCTTGTTTTAGTGTAGCAAGTATAGTGAGACCAACTTGCCGTGCTGCGTTTTTTCCCGCATCCGGGTCTAATTCTTTTCCCAATTTTCCGGTAATCAGACTTCCATCAGCAAGGTATGGCCCTTGCCCGGAAATGAAACAATGTTTGCCGTCAATGAGCACAGGTTTATAAACTCCTTTAGGTGTTGGCGCCTGTGGCAATTCCAATCCAAGATTGATTAGGTTTTGTTCTGCTGACATAGTGTTAGTTTTATAAAATAGAATTCAAAATTAAAGCTCCTGCCAATCCCATCACTGAAACAATACTTTCCATTAACGACCATGATAAAAATGTTTCTTTCACGGTAATGTTAAAATATTCTTTGAACAACCAAAAGCCACCATCATTCACGTGAGAAAACATTAAGCTGCCCGCGCCGACAGATAAGACCATGAGGTTCGGATTAGCATGTGTTGATATAATCAGTGGTGCAATCATACTCGCTGTTGTCAAACCGGCAACCGTAGCTGATCCTACACAAACACGGATAATCGCTGCGACAAGCCATCCCAAAATCAGCGGGCTTATCGATAAGCTCTGCAAATGTTCTGCGATACCTTTACTGACACCGCTGTCAATAAAAACCTGCTTTAATGCGCCCGCTCCGGCAATGATCAAAAGAATCATGGAAATATCTTTTACTGAGTTGCCATAATGCTCCATAATTTCTTTCATGCCCCTGCCCTGTCGCAATCCTAATGTGTAAGTAGCAACTGCTAATGAAACAAGCATTACCACATTCGGGTTGCTGATAAAAGAAATTATATCCAAAGTTTGTTGGTTTTGGATATGCATAAGCGTTATTGCAGTAAAAAACAAGATCAGCACTACCGGCATGAGCGCCGTGAAAAAACTATTAAAAAACCCGGGCAACTTTTCTTCAGGAATATCTTCAGGAAGAAATGTCTGCAGAGGAGTTGACTTTATATTTTTCAAAGTCTTTGCAAAAACAGGCCCTGCAATGATAATTGTCGGAATAGCAATAATAATCCCATACAATAATGTGAGCCCCATGTTTGCATGAAACTGTGCAACCAATGCAACAGGCGCAGGATGCGGTGGCAGGAAACCATGCGTCACTGAAATAGCAGCCATCAACGGTATGCCAATGTAAACGGCAGGCAATTTGTATTTGTATACAACAGAAAAAACCAATGGCACCATCAGCACAAAACTGACATCGAAAAACATGGGAAGACCAACAATGAAACCCGTTATCATTAAAGGCCATTGAATATATCTTTCTCCAAAGATTTTTTTGAGCGCTTCAGCTATCACTTGCGCAGCTCCGCTTTCAGCAACTAATTTACCCAGCATTGCGCCGAGGCAAATAACGATCACCAGCGAACCAAGTGTGTCACCAACACCTTGCTGAACGGAATGCACAATCTTATTTGGCGGAACACCAAGCATCCAGCCTGCCAATAATGAAACAATTAAAAATGCAATGAATGAATTGATTTTTCCCCAGGTGATGAGCAGCACTAATAACACAATACAAAACAGAACAACGAAGATGGTCATTGGCGAACAATAATGAAAGATGAATGAGTAACCGAATGTAAGGAAATAAATTAATGAGACTTAATTTATCGCACCACTGGGAATATAATTATTTAAGGTTTTCATTTTCATGAGCTGATTTTTTTCTTCTTCTTGACAACATTTTTAAAAACGTTCTTCTCTTGAAATTTTTTGCTGACAAAGTGAACAATGGCAATCTTGTAACCAAAATAATAAATGCTGCAACAGGGCTGATGAATGACAAGGCACATGCTATCAGTGCATTTGCCATAGCAAGATTGCATGCAATTCTGAAATCGGTGATCAGGTCTTTGTTTTCATTTTCTTTTAAGAACTCCGGCCGTGCTGCAACATAATCCCAGATCGTATTTTGAAAAATGGTGACGATAAGCACATTTAATGAATAAGTGAAGATGGCCGGCTTATCAAAAAAATGAGCACTTATTAGTGAAGTGCTGAATGGTATCGTTACGATAAACATCAGCCAGCCGATATTGATCCATAATAATGTACCGTTGATTTGCCGGATATGCGTATAAAACTCATGATGGATTTTCCAGAATATAGCAATGATGAAAAATGAAAGGATGAATGCAGCAAATTTTTGCCAGGAATTTGCCAGATCTGCAAATGTGATATGACCGTCAGTGATGTGATTCAATTTAAGGTCGAAGACTAATAAAGTGATGGCGATGGCAACGATGGCATCGCTGAAGAATACAAGCCTTTCTAATTCAAGATTCTTTTCTTTCATTACATCATTAGCATTTAGCTAATTTATGTTTTTAGATTCAGCGAAAGAAAATTTTTCTGCTTAGCATGGATAAGTTATCAACGAGCATTTTCTGTGGCCCTATCCGCCGTTGTTGGCGTCCCCGCCAACAACTCTCTTGTCTCGGTTCGTGCCTTCTTCAAGAATCAAATCTATTTTTGTTTGTTCCTATTACACACTAAATTCCTTTACATTCTTATTTCGTAAATGGTTTCGCATTCGCAACGCCACTGAATTTTCCTTTGAGGCTAAAGCCGGGCATTAGAAAATATTTCAGCAAATATTCATTCAGCTACAGTACAAAGCTCACGGAAAATAAGTTGGCTTATGCGAATGCTGGTGTCTGCTCACAATTGAATATTGCTTAGGTTTTATTTTCAGATGATGTTATCATTTCTCATCCGGCATATATGGTCCGCCGGTTTCACCCCAGCCCCATTTGGGCATGGGCTCGGTATGTTGCATCGGGTTTTCTGTGAGCTGCGAATTAATAACAGCAATACGACTTCCCCATTCGAGATAGCCGACAAATGCGGAACGGAATTCAGGATCGCTCTTTAACCCGGTTTCATCTGCAGTTTGTAATAACAAATGAACCCAGCGCTGACGTTTTTCTTCTGTGAGCATTTTTCCGATATGCTTCCCAATCATTTTTGCGTGACTGCCGTTGTCTTCAGTCGTGTATAATTTTTCCCCGCCGAAAACTTCTGCCACAAAATGCGATACATGCTTCACATGTTCGGCTGACATATTCCTGAACACATCGCCTAATAAATCATCTTTCAAAACCTTATCATAAAAATTTTTGAACAATGTTTCGAAGGTTTGCATATCGCCTGCCCATTCGTAAAGTGTTGGTGTAGGTTTCATATGATTTGAAATTAATTAAAAAATAAATAGCCCCCGGTTCGGGGGCTATTTTAGTTATGCTATGAAGCATTAACTTTTTTTGATGCAATGCATCTTTGCGCAATCTGCCTGACCTTCCGGACAGGTTTTCTTTTTGCACACTGATTTATCGCAGTTTGACGGGCATTGTTGTTGCGCCTTGGCTTTTGCTTTATGCTTGCCGCCTCCGGCATAAGCTGTGCTGCTGATAGCCAATAGACCAATCAATGCTATTCGCATGAAAGTTTTCATAAAAAATTTTTATGATGAATAAATTAAGTTAATCGGAAAAAAGAAGGAGCATTCGGCGGCTTCCATTGCTGATGAAAATAATCCGAAAGGCTTTCAGATGCAGCAATATTATATTCGCGTTTTACAGTGAAAGCATTTGCCTGAAAATGATTGATTGGCTGATGAACCATGATGACGCACAAAGGGCAATCCAGACATTGAGGCGTTGCGCTTTCTTTTTTGCCTGATTTATTTTTCATACCTCCACACGTGCCTTTCATATTTTTCGCCTTGCTGCACATCATGCATTTTGAAACTTTCTGATTGCTCATGCAGTTGGCTGGAAGCACCATTTTCTCGCTGGTGAAAACAGCAAACACAATGAGCAATATGGCGGCAGAAAATTTCACTGTTTAAAATTAACGAATTTATTTTGGGATGTGAATACCATTTGAAAATTAAGTTAGCTGCGTCACAAAATGCAACTTATCACAATTAAAAATTCAGATTGCTTCGTTCCTCGCAATGACGTGCAACTCGTTTATTAATCTCAAAATTATTCCCGCTAAAAATTTCATTCACCCGCCGCTTGTGAAGCGCTCATGCTTCGACAAGCTCAGCAGAATTCCCTCCGTACAAGTGAGTGACACAACCGGAGCTTAATAGAATTACTATCGCTGGTTACATAAAATTAAACCCTGAATAAAATGCCGATGAATTTTATAAAGTGCTTATCATCTCCACATCTTCCTCCTCCACTTCTTCAATGCTTGCACGCTGCGTAATAATTCTTCTTCCAAAAGTGAAAACAGAAAATGCAGTGATGGCACAACAAGCCATCACGCCGGTCATTGGCAATGCTGTGTGATTTTGGAACATGCTTACTAATGCAGATGTAAATGCGCCGATGCTCATCTGTATTGCGCCCATTAATGCGGAAGCGCTTCCTGCATTATGACCGAACGGCGCTAATGAAAGTGCTGATGAATTAGGAAATGTAAAACCCTGGCAACAGAGAAAAATAAAAATGAGAAAAATGGTGCTGAACAATTCGCTCCATCCGAAAAGCGTGATGAGAAAAAGTGTGATGCCTGTGATGCTCTGGCAGATTAATGCAACACGAATGATTTGTTCACTGGTATAATTTTTCAACATCACGCTGTTCAATTGGCTTGAACCGATGAGCCCCATTGCAATCAGCGCAAATATCCATCCGTATTGTTTTTCGCTCACTTTAAATAATTCCATGAACACATAAGGTGAGCCGCCGATATAGGCATACAATCCTGATGCTGCAATCGCACCTGTGAATGCATACGTATAAAATTGCGGATGCTTAATCACGCCTGCGAAATTTTTAAGAATCGGTCTTGGCTTCAAAGAAAAATTCGGATCGGGCTTTTTGCTTTCGGGCAACAATAAATAAATTCCTATCAATATTATTATCGCTACAATAATCAGCATTACAAAAACAAAACGCCAACCAATCATTGCAGTCACATATCCGCCCAATGTAGGCGCAATAATCGGCGACACGGCAACGACCAACATTAATAATGAAAATATTTTTGCATTTTCTTTCACTTCAAATAAATCCCTCACCATCGCACGGGCAGCAACCATACCAACGCACCC
Organism: Puia sp.; assembly: GCA_035295505.1. Taxonomy (GTDB): domain Bacteria; phylum Bacteroidota; class Bacteroidia; order Chitinophagales; family Chitinophagaceae; genus Puia. Next base: position 12,186 of record DATGIX010000229.1, read on the forward strand.
GCCGAGTGCTTGCAATAATCTCAAGACGATTAATGCATCAACTGATGCTGCTAATGCACAACCAACGGATGCAACGAGATAAGCGCACAGTCCAAAGTACAATGGTTTTTTTCTCCCGAACCTTTCGAGCAGCGGGCCATATAATAATTGTCCGGCAGAAATGCCGATGAAAAAACTCGATAAAGAAAGTGTCACTTTTGCAACCGTTGAATTCAATCCTTTGGCAATGTCCGGGAATGCAGGCAGGTACATGTCAATTGAAAAAGGACCGATCGCTGAGAGAAGCCCGAGAATAAGAATGAGGTAGAATCTTTTTTTTGCAGGAGTGTTCATAAGCGTTGCAAAATTAACGAAGAGAACTGAGCTTGTGCGTGTAAAAATCAAATACTCATTTCCTGTCATCAGGATTGCAAAGAATAATCAAACCTTCTGAAGGATGATAGCAAGAATTCTTGGGATCGAGATTTTTCCCTCATCATCGAAATACTCATCAAGATCAATAAGGTTCAATCCACATTTTTTTGCCGACTGAACAAAATCAGAAATATGGTGGGTGAAGCATTCTACAATCTGTAGTTTTCCATCCGTTTCAAACCTCGCTTTCGAGCCCGAATATTGTTTGAAAGGATGAAGTTCCCCGATATAAACATATCCTCCGTCGATTAACGATCTGGCAGCCTGTTCAAAAATATAATCGAGGTTTTCGATATGCTCAAGCACCAGGCTGAAAGTTATCAAATCATATTTTTTACCTGTGAACGACCAGGCTTTTGTTATATCAGCTTGCTTGAATTCAACTTTATCCGAATTAATTTTTTGTTTTGCTTTCGCCAGCATTTCTTCCGACAAATCAACAGCAGTAATGTGAACTGCTTTTTCAACAAGCCATGACGTATTCTTTCCGGTGCCGCAACCAATTTCAAGGCAATTTGAAAAAGAAATATTTTTCAGGCATTCACGAAGCGCGATTGCTTCGAGGTCTCTTGTTTTATTTTCGTTGGTGTCGTATTGTGAAGACCAGCTATTATATGCACTTCTTGTATCCATTTTATAATATCAGTTCAATATTTTTTTCATCTCATGACCGATTGCAAAGCGCCTTGCATACACAAGGCGATAACCACCCGCATTAAAAAGATATTTATAAGCAGAGGTTTTTCCTTCTGTGTTGATCCTTGCGCCAAGCCATGCGAGGCTCAGGTTCCATTTAGTGGTGTTGTACCCTGTTGCAAGCCTGAAAATATAATCTCCCCAAACACCAACCTTGGTGCCTTTGCTATCTCCTATTTCACGAGAATAGCTGTAGTTAAGTCCCACATTGAAAGAACCCATGAGGAAAATGTTCTGGCTAATCACTAACGTGTATGCATACCCGATACTTGGCCCGATTTCAAACAAATGCAGTTTCCTGATATTTTCTTTCCCATAAGTCGAATCCACCAGGTTTGGGATAAAAGCGCTATCACCATTTGCAGCAACATAGCATGCTTCTGCTCCCAACAAAAATGAGCCTGCTGATTTTTTCTGCCATGCGTTTTGCGAGAGCGCTGCACCATAAGAAAATCTTTTATCATTCAGCACACGATAAATACCAAGCCCGACAATCTGTGTCCCCACATCTCTTCTTATATAATAACCGTTTCCATCCATGGTGCCAACTCCTTGTGGAGTGAGATAATATCCCCTGCTGAAACTCGCCACCGCATCAATCGTCCATTTTCTTTTGTATAGTCTTAGCTGAAGATCGGTGAAGCTTGTTTTCCCTTTTTTGCTTTCTGATTTTAAAAAATCAAGGCCGCGGGAATAACTGAATGAAAGCGATTTGTAAGTGATGCCCAAACCAAGGCTCAGCGTGGTGTTTGCGTGATAGCTCATATTTTTCAGATCGGACGGAGGCACCAATTTCAGAACCGAATATTTCCGGGAAATGTAAGCACGACCAATAATGACACCTTTATATGATTTGTAATAAGTAGTGTCATGATCAGGCTTAAAGCTTTGCGCCGATAATGATAAATAAAAAAATGAGATAATAAGCAGTAATAGGAAGGTTCTTTTCATGATTCAATATAAGAAATTCTGTTTATTGAAACTTTCCTACCGAGTTTGCTTAACAAAAAATCGGGTTTTTATGGAGAAAATAACTGAAAGAAATTTTTTTAATGGGGTGTTCTTTTAATCGACTGGATTTTATCGATGATCAGTTGCAGTTTATCTTCCGTCACATCGTTTTTAACGAGATAGTCAAAAGCACCATTTTCCATCGCAATGATCGGCACATGAATTTCTTCCTGCCCGGAAATAAATACGACAAAAATATCAGGGTTATATTTTTTGATTTCTGTGAGCACATCAAATCCGTTCATCGGCTTCATGTAGTGATCAAGCAAAATCAAATCGGGTTGCAGCACGAGGCTGTTCAGGCAATCGCGTCCATTATCAAAAAGATAAATGTCTTTAAGCCCCAGGTTTTTTAAATGATAATGATAAAGCTGCAGACAGAAAGGATCGTCATCAACAAGGAAAGTGCAAAAAGGGTATTCTTGGTTCATAATGGCTGAATTTTGGTGCTCGCCTAATGAGAATAAATCAGTTAGAGAACGAAATTATAATGCCTTTAGTGTGATTGTGCATAATGAAACCCTTATCCACACTGCATTTCGTAGATTTACGAAATGCATATCGTAAAGCAACGGGGAAGTTTGCTAATGGCTATTAAACATTCTGCTATAAACACTGTTTTTATGATGTCCTTAGCTGATTGCTACTATTGAGCATTCTCCCGCCGCGGCGGGCTCTTGTACAGTTGAAATTCTATTCGGCAACGTGCAACAGCAATCTAAAATGTAACTTCCTCTTTATTTCTTTTCTATTTTATTATTAATTCATGTAATTCGCCTTAATTCGTGTTTCAATTTTTATTATGGCAATAACAGCTCACTCAGAATATGGAAAATTAAAATCGCTCTTCATCAAAAAAGCCGCAGACGCATTTGTGAGCGATTCCAGTCTTGAAAAAGACTGGAAGAAATTAAATTATCTTGGCAAGCCCGATTTTAATAAATCAATTGCTGAATACGAAAGCTTCGAATCCATCCTGCAAAAAAGCAGTGAAACAATTTTTCATTTGCCGGAAGAAAATAGTGTGACGATGGATTCCATTTATTGCCGCGATGCTGCCATCGCAACCAACAAGGGAATGATTATTTGCAATATGGGCAAACCTGCGCGAAGCAATGAACCCCTTGCAGAACAAAAAGCATTTGAAAAAAATAACATTCCAGTTTTAGGTGTTATTCAATTTCCCGGAACAGTGGAAGGTGGGGATGTTGCATGGCTCAATGAAAACACATTGGCTGTCGGCCATACCTATCGCACCAATGAAAATGGTATTGAGCAACTTCGTGAATTATTAAAACCAATAGGTGTTGAGTTAGTCATCACATCATTACCACATTACAAAGGGCAATCGGATGTTTTTCATCTGATGTCCATCTTCAGCCCGGTTGATAAAAACCTTGCCGTCGTTTATTCTCCGTTAATGCCAATCGCATTCAGAAGTTTATTATTGAAAAGGAATTATGAATTGATTGAAGTGCCGGATGATGAATTTGACTCCATGGGATGCAATGTGCTTTCACTTGCACCACGTCAATGCCTGATGGTTGCAGGAAACCCGAAAACAAAATCACTGCTTGAAAAAGCAGGCTGCAAAGTGATCGAATATTCCGGAGAGGAGATTAGCGTGAAAGGCGGCGGTGGGCCGACATGTTTGACGAGACCAATTTGGAGAGAGATTTGAAACGAAGATTCGAGATCCGGGATGCGAGATTCTGGTTCCAGGATTGGGTTTCACATAAGTTGCCATTACTTCATTTTTATTATCAAGCCTACAATATCTCGTACCCCGGATCTCACATCTTGTATTTCACTCCAACGCCTTCACCGCTCTGCCCAAATCTGATTCGTTATTGATTGTTCTCGCTACTTTCATGTATGCCATTTTCACCGAATCAGTTTTCGGTATACTCGGAGCAAGCGCGATCAGCAAATTGCTTTTGTCGTTATCTGATGAAATATCAGCCGCTGCATTGATCACACTTATCCACTGACTGTTTGACGAAACATTCTTTACGGTAATATTTTTCAACAAATTGGCTTTATCAAATTCGGACCCCGTGTGTATCACGGCACTTAATAATTTATCAAGGCTTCCGCCGTCCGGAATTCCTTTTTCAACAAGTTCTTTAATCAGGTTTGATTTGTCATAATCTGATCCTATATGTTCAACAACATCAATCAACTTGTTGAAATGATCTGCAGAAACCTTTTCTTTTTCAATCAGCGCCTTCAGCAAATTTGCTTTCTCATAATCAGAATTGATATAACTTACCGCATCCAAAGCTTTGTCAAAATTCTCTTCAGAAAAAGTTCTTTTGAAAATTAATTCTTTCAGCACATTTGCTTTGTCAAAATCAGATCCGATTGTATTTGCTACATCTATAGTCTGATTAAGCTGTTCGTTCATGATAGGTTGTCTTGATATATAAATTAATGCATTCGATTTTTCGTAATCGCTGCCAATGCTTTTCACAGACTCAAACCATGCATGAGCAATTAAAGAATCTTTTAAATATTCAACAGGAAATTTTCCAAGCAATTTTCCTTTCTCATAATCCGAACCGATTTTGTTGCCTATTTTTTTCGCGATCTCTTTCATGTCATTTTGCGAAACGCTGTCAGCCGCGAACAAAAATTCAATATACATGCTTATGATATAGTCATCTTTCAGATTGCCAACTTCATTGAGCACAGCGCGACTTCCGCCTTTCTTATAAATCCTCTCCATTCTCCCCTTAGCATCAAAGCCTACATCTACCATTGATTTTACAACATCCGCTAAAAATAATTTTCCCTGCTCGCTGCCGGGATCTAATTTATTGCCATCATTATACATTTCATATTTTATTCCTCCCTGCAAATCATTTTCTGCAAACAGTTTTTTGTCGTTCTTTTGATATTTCAGGAATCCGTTGCGCGAAATGCTCGCGATAGTGGTTTCTTCATCATTGAATTTAATGTCGCCAGAATAATTGATGGTCAGGTTATCGTTGCCATTACTGATCATAATGCTGTTGCCTCTGTGGCAGGACATAGCAACTATTATCACGCAAAAAACAGTTATAAATTGCAGTTGTTTCATCTTTAAAATGATTTATCAGGTTGAGATTTTATTGATTGTTTTTCTTCATAAAAAAGTAATACCCCAGAAAGCCTAATGAAATGCTGAAAGCCATGATTGCCAAAGAATGAATCCCTAAAGGCAATGAAAGATTGATTGCCGCCAAACCCAATCCTACGCACGATGAAACAATGAACCACTTCATAGCTGCGCTCCTGCTGTCTTTGGTAGTGGGATGAAGAAATTGCTCAACAACAGTTTCGGAAACGCCTTTGTCGATCATTTTATGTTTAACCCTGCTTTCGAGAAAAAGCCGCACAAGCGTTAATAAGAAAGAGGTAACGAGATAAATGCCAATCAAAGTGCCGGTGATGTGCAGCACATCAAAATTGAATTCTCTGTCGTACATAGATTGGAAATTTGTTTGTGCAGTTGCCGTTATGGAAACGAGAAGCGCCGAAAATATAACTATTGCTTTTTTCATTTTTATTTTTTTCGTTGTTATGATGAATGAGACAGGCATGGTGATTTTATGTTGCAAACAGTTCAATAAAAATTTAAGTCATCTGCTTTCTGTTGATATTTTTTATACAAATCAACGCTTTGGAAAATCAAAATTGCCAAAGCTGTCGTGACGACCAGATACAATGAAAGTTTTGAAATTCCTAAAGAAATATTAAGCACATACTTCTTAAAAAGAACATGCAAGAGCGTTTTATTCAAATATCCTGTGATCAAAACAGCCACAGCCAAGAAGCATGCAATCAGATAGCCTACAGGATATCGTTTTGAAACCTGTGCCTTTTCTGAAGGCAATTGAGCAATTATTAACTCCGAAACATCAAAATCAAAAACAGGCTTGGGCTCTTGTTTTATTTCAGAAAAAAGAAGCTGATATGTTTCTGTTTTCGCATCGCAATATTCACAGCTATGCACATGTGCAATGATTTCAGCATCACAATTGGATTTATCCAAAACATATTGCTGTATATCAGCATCTGAAAGATGTTTATCTGTCATAATTCCTCCTTTTTATATTTATTCAATATGCTTTCTTTCAAAGATTTTCTCGCCCTGAACAAATAACTTTTTACTGTTCCGGGCGGCAGTTGAGTGATTGTGCCAATCTCTTCATAGCTCAATTCTTCGTTGTGATACAAAGTGATCAATGTTTTAAAAACAGGCGAGAGCATTTCTATTTCTGTCGACAAAATTTTTGAAAGCTCTTTTCGGGAAATAGCTTTTTCAACAACATTTGCTGATGCTCCAACAGCACTTCGGTTAACAATATCCAAAGACTCTTCATTCGCATCGTTATTATCCTCAAGCTTGTCAGGGAAAATCAGTTTTCTCTTTTCGAGGTAATTCAGGCAGGTATTATAAGAAATCTGGGCGATCCAGGTTGAAAGCTTTGATTGAAATTTGAAACCTGAAAGATTTTTATATGCTTTCAGGTAAATATCCTGAACAATATCTTTCCTGTCTTCAGCATTACTGATCATTTTAAAAACAATTTGAGCAACCAATGTCTCCGTGCTTTTTATAATTGCAGAAAAGGCATTGCTGTTTCCATGCAATACCTCATTCACCAATTGCTGGTCGGGTAAATTATTTTCAATTCTATTGCTCAATGATGGATTAGACAGGCGACTTTCCTGAATGTTGCAGTAAAACTAAAGAAAGTTAGGGGAGAAATGGATGAGAGATGCGGGTAATAGATGCTATATTCGAGATGAGAGAATAATAAAGAAACTTAGGTGCATGAAACAGCTAAAATGAAGTCGATGATGGGAATCGCCTATTAATTTCCCAAAGCTTCAAATGAAAATTAATTGATAAAACACGATTAACCTTTAGAAAAGCTCTATACAAACAACAATATATAGTAAGCAACCTTTCCGAATCTGTATCTCGCGTCCAAAATCCTGCATCTCCCCTCACCACCCGATTCCATAATCTACTCCATAATTGCTGCTGCCGCCCCAGAATGTTCCGTGCTTGGTATCAAAATAAATAGCATTGATCGGACCGCTCGTTCTGTCTCTTAACGTCAATGTATATCCCATTTTGCGCAACTCGCTCCGCACATATTCCGGCGTTCCGTTGTTGATCAGAATATGCCCCGGATGCGGTTTTCTGTCATCAATTTTTTCTCCACCGAGCGAGAGCCAGAGCTGATCAGTATTAATGTTTTGTGCTTCCGTTGCTTCCTGAACGGTCATGCCAAATTCAACGATATTCAAAAAGAACTGCAATAAATTCTGATCCTGTGTGTCGCCACCTTGCACAGCAAAAGCAAGAAATGGCTTTCCGTCTTTCATCGCGAGAGATGGAGTAAGCGTGACGCGAGGCTTTTTATGAGGATGAACTACATTAAAAGGATTGAGCGTTGAATCGAGCACAAAACTTTGCATGCGCTGACTCATCCCAACGCCCGTGTGGCCTGCAATACAAGCCGGTGTCCAGCCTCCGCTTGGTGTTACTGATACAACCCATCCTTCTTTATCAGCCGCTTCAATCGAAGTGGTGCCGCGCCACAGGCGATCCATATAATTATCATCAATCATTGCAACAGAATTGGCAGCGCCCCGCTGCTGCAACATATTCAAATAAGGGTTTGTTTTCCCCTCGAAAGGATAAGGGTCGCCGGGAACAATATTCGCATTGTTCTTATCATTCATGATTAGCTTTGCTCTTTCTTTCGCATATTCCTTGCTCAACAATCCTTTGATTGGTTCGTCCGGCGGAAAATAAGGATCACCATAATAAAAATCTCTATCGGCAAATGCCAGGCTCATAGATTGATAAACAGTGTTGATATATCTCGAACTATTATAGCCCATACTTTTCAAATCAAAATTTTCCAGAATGTTCAGTGCCTGCAGCATGGCCGGACCTTGTGACCATTGCTGTAATTTATACACTTCAATGCCTTTATAATTTACATGAAGCGGTTCTTCTTCAACGGGTTTCCATGATGCAAGATCTTCCATCGTTATCAAGCCGCCTTGCTCCTGACAACCACGAACAAATTCTTTCGCGATATCGCCTTTGTAAAACCGATCATAAGCTGCATAGATCGCTTCCTTGCGCGTTTTCTTTTTGTTCAGCGCATCTTGCTCAGCTTCTACCATTTTTGTTAATGTTTCCAATAAATCTTTCTGCACAAAAACTTCGCCCTGTTCAGGCGCTTCTCTTTTTTCTCCAAGGTGTGTTAGAAAAACAGCTTTACTATATGGCCAATCTTTAATTCTTTTTTTATTAGCTTCTATCACGTTGCACAATGGTGCATCAATGGCATAACCTGCTGCTTGCTGCATCGCAGGTGCCAACACATCTTTCAGGCTCATCGTTCCATACTCTGCCAGCATGTAACATAAGCCACCTGGTGTGCCCGGAGTTACTGCAGCAAGCGGTCCATATTCCGGAGGAAAATTCATTCCTTTATTTTTAAAAAATTCAGGCGTTGCTCCAGTCGGTGCCCAGCCAAGTGCATCTATTGAAATTATTTTTCCGGTGTGGGGATTGTAAATAATTGCCTGTGTTTCTCCGCCCCAGCTCAATGTAGTCCACATCGTGCAAACAGAAGCAAGCATCGCGCATGCTGCATCAACTGCGTTACCACCTTTATTAAAAATTTGCGATCCTGCTTCAGCGCCATAAGTTTTCCCGGTTATCGCCATCCAGTTCTTACCATACAATTGCGGCTTTTGTGTTTGTTGCGAAAAAATGAATCGTGAAGAAAAAATAATGATAACGAAAAATAAGAAGCGTTTCATGTGCAGATGTTTTGATGCTTAAAGTTAATGCATAAAAGAAATCCGCAACACGAATCATTGGCATAGATTTTTTTATGATACGAGCTTCAGCAACTCCGATTGATTATCCTTGTGTCGTCCCGCTGCGGCGGGATTCATCGGTAGTGCTACTATTTGGCTTCAGCATTCTCCGCAATTTTCATCTAGAACAATCACCTACCTTATCTATATTTTTACAAAAGTATAAGAGATGTTTCCGCCGGGAGTGAGAGGACCTGAAAGTGTTAATGTACCATTACTGATATTGAAGGAAAATGCATCAGATGTAGAAATGACCTGACCATTTTGACCAATCTGGTAAAGAGTGAACAATGAGAAAATACCTGTCGTTTTAAAATTATTCAACTGCAGATCCTTTTCTGAATCAGATGCATTTGTGCTTACGGAATACGTTCCCTGGCATATAATATTTCCGTTGAGCAACGACGAATAAGTATAATTGGAATGCAATATTAATAAAACTGATGAATCGGCTGACGGCTTAGTCACTCCGCTACCAGCCCCTATGGACCAATTTTCCTGCACTAATTGCCATTGATTAACAATAGAGGCATCAGAAGATGATTTTTTGCAGGAGAATAATCCGCTAACAATAATGATTACAAAACAAAACAGGGCTTTCATTAAAATTATTTTTTTCAGTTGACATACAAATTGCATTATCCGTTGCTTTATTGATAAAATTTACTTTTTTTCTCAGGATATAAAACTTATATTTAATAACATTTCTCGCCCTTGAAATACAAACTGTATTTCCTCTCCGCCACTTCATTATTAAATTACTACTACATATGGAATCCAATCCGATTTCGCCAACATCCGTTGCTGCGCCCGTCAGCCAAAGCGAAAGAATTGTAATCATTGACATGTTGAGAGGCATTGCATTGTTAGGAATTTTGTTAATGAACATCCCATACTTCGCATTGCCTGATCCTGCTGCTGATAATCTCGCTGTGATGAAAGAACTGGGAACTATCAACGCAAAGGTTTGGTATGCCATCAATTTCTTTTTTGATGGGACACAGAGAGCCATTTTTTCCATGTTGTTTGGCGCCGGCGTCATCTTATTTCTCACAAGACTGGAAAAAAGAGTAGATGGAATGACGGCTGCAGAATATTTCATGCGCAGGCAATTGTGGCTGCTGGTGTTCGGATTGTTCGATGCATTTATTCTCTTGTGGAATGGCGATATACTTTTTGATTATGCAGTCTGTGGAACTATTTTATTCGCATTCAGAAGGCTGCCGCCAAAAAAATTATTGATCGCTGCTGTGATCAGCTTAGTGCTAATGACCGCCAGAGAAAATGTAGGTCTTTACAGGCAAAAAAATATTATTTCAAAAGGTGAAGCCATTGCAAAAATAGACACGACAAAAACAAAACTGAATGAGCAGCAAAAAGAAGATCTTGGCGCACTCACCGGTTATAAAGAAAACCTGAGCGTTGAATCGATGAGAAAAGAAATGGAAAAAAATATGAGGCAAATAAGAGGAGATTATGGAACTATCTACACAAACATCAGCAACAGCAGTGCGAGATTTGAATTTATCGGAAGCTACTACTATATCTGGGACATTCTTGTTTTCATGTTCTTCGGAATGGCCTTTTTTAAAATGGGGATATTGACAGGCGAAGCACCAACAAAAACATACTGGCTTCTGTTCATCATTGGCTTAAGCATTGGATTAACATTATCATATCTGAGATTAAAACCCTTGCTTCATTATCAATTCAATTTTTATGATATCAACAAAAATCAAAAATTTGAATTATATGAAATAGCAAGAGTGTTTCGTTCGCTTGGTGTTTTCGGATTGATCATCCTTTTGTATAAATCAGGAATATTTAACTGGCTATTTAAATTATTAAGGCCTGTCGGGCAAATGGCGTTCACGAATTATCTGATGCAATCTGCTTTATGCGGCATATTTTTTTATGGCATTGGCTTCGGCATGTATGGAAAATTGCAGCGCTATCAGGCTTACTATGTAGTCGGGGCAGTTTGGGTGATAGAAATTATATGGAGCAATATCTGGCTTCGATATTTCAGGTTCGGACCGCTCGAATGGTGCTGGAGAAGTTTGACATACTGGAAAAAACAGCCGATGAAAAAAATTTAAAGGGAAGAAATATTTCATCTCAAGATGATTGATTTGCCCATTTAATTTCTCATTCATAAAATCGCAGCTTTATTTTTCATTTGAGGAAAAGAAATCAGTATTAATATCTATTTACTACAAATAGCTCAGCCACCATTTTTCTTTGTGGCTTTGTTTGTAAACATCATATCGTTTGCACAAAGGATATAATGCAACCACTACTCCAATCCAGACTAAATAAGCAACGGTCAATGAAAAACCATAACCTTTCAGTCCTTGCGTGAACCATATTGGCTCATTTAATATCCAGATTTTCCAATCCTGCCCGGAAGTGAATGCAGAAGCAATCATAGCTATCAAATGAATAACATAAATATGGACCAGATAATAGAACATAGGCACACGGCCATATACTGATACTACTTTTACAACTGTGCTTTTCAAATTTTCAGTAACAGAAAGAAAGATTAGTGCCGAACCCAATGTGAGCAAAAGATATAACAAAGAAGGCGGATATTTATTTACGTTCAAAAAAGAAAGAAAGGTGAACAATGCATTTTTTTGTTCGCTCCATTTAACCGGATCGCCATACACATTTATGTAACGGAGCACAATAAATAAAATAATCGCAGCGACTCCGGTAATCATCAAACTTTTTCTACGTTTCGCAACGTCGTATCCGCTTGCATACCATTCTCCCAATAAATATCCAAGCGGCATTACGCCTATCCATGGCACCAATGGATAGCCTACCAGAAAAATTTCTTTATGCCAAAAAAAAGGCACTTGATCATGCAACAGCGCCCAGCCAAATGCTGGCAATGTATTTCCTTCAACATGTGTATTGTCGAAAAGATTATGGCCTGCAATGAGCAGTATGCAAAAGGCAAGTATGAGTTTTTTAGGAAGATGAATCAACCCAGCCAGCACGATCATGCACATGCCTAATGTCCAGATGGTGATAAATAAAAACATTGGAAAATTGATATTAAAATTCCACCCGAAGTTGACAACAGTCATTTCAAGAAATATCAACCATAAACCACGCTTTAAAAGAAAAACGGACAATTCTTTCTTGGTTTTTTTTTGCCCCATGATATACGCAGAAGTGCCGGCAAGCAACATGAATATCGGCGCACAAAAATGCGTGATCCAACGTGTGAAAAATATCGGAACATTTGTTTTCTCCAGATCAAGTGGATCAAATAAAAATGATCCGGAGAAAAGATAATCACGAACATGGTCAAGCGCCATGATGATCATTATTGATCCACGAAGAAAATCGATGGATGTAATTCTGTTTTTGCTGACTAATGATGGCTGTTGCATACTCGAAAATATTTTAGTGCCGCTTTTATTTATGATGACGATTTAGAATCACAATAAATATTCTTTGAAGTTTTTCTTTTCTACATGCAGGTTATGATGTACTTCCTTAAACAGTCTATGGTTTTGAATTGTAGTTAATCCTTAATGCCAAGGCTTTTATTTCTTCCTTTAACCAATTTTATACATAAAAAAATTATCGAAAGAACTGCCAGAAATATACTGATGCCGGCTATTTCTTCCTTCGATAAACTTGATAATATCCAGAGAATAATCACAACAGCTATTACCGGAACAGTAATACCACCAGGGATCACAAATGATTTTTCTGAAGCATCAGAATTTTTTCTCCTGAGCTTTATTGTTGCCAGCACCACGCCGAGATAAATTAGTAATGTTGATGCGCTGGATAAAACCAGCAATTGTTTATAAGCTCCAATGGCAGCAAATAAAAAACCCAATGCAGAATATACGATGATGGAAACATGTGGTGTGCGAAATTTCGGGTGGACTTTCGCAAGAAATTTCGGCATTAAACCATCCCTTGCCCCGGCAAATAATATACGGGTGTTCCCCAGTATTTCACCATTGAGCGTGCCAAGTGTGGACATTGCAAAGCCTGCAATCACAAGCGTGATGCCTGCTGCACCAAATAGCTGATTGGCTACCGCAGCAAGAGGCGCATCTTTCACGGCTAATAACCGATCGCCTAAAATTCCCTGAGAAACAAGCTGAATACAAATGTATATGAGCAGCACAAACAAAATGCCCGAGAAAATTCCTCTGGGGACTGTCTTGGCCGGGTTTTTAAATTCACCGCCATTGTTCACCGCAGTTTCTATACCAACAAATGCATAAAAAAGAATCAGTGTGCCACTTCCAATATTATGCAAAGTAACCACTTGCTTCCATGCAAGATTCTCTCTGACGATATGATCCATGCCTAATATAATAATCAGCACAATCGGAGCTAATTTGAGAAATGCTGTAATGACACTGAACCTTGCTCCATATTTTGCTCCACGTATATTGATAAGCGTTAGTATCCCAAATAAAAAAATATAGAAAATAATTTGGCCGAATGCTGTGTTAAGAAAAGGGATATAGGCGGCGAGTGTTTTTGCGAGTGCGCTTGCGATGCCGGCATCGCCTAACACGCAGGAGCCGAACCAGAATAAATTATTCGACACAAAACCTACAAACGGGCCGAAAGCCATTTCGATGTAAGTGTATGCTCCGCCGCTCAATTTCACTTTACTGCCCACTTCAGCAAAACATAATGCGATCAGGAAGATGAGCAAGCCGCAAATAAAAAAACAAATGATGGCTGCCGCGCCCAGCTTTTCCGCCGCCAACGCAGGCAAAACAAAAATACCTGTGCCGATCATCATATTCACTACCGTGCATGCAAGGCTGAATGCGCCGATATCTCGTTTTAGGTTTTCCTGCATAAATTATTTTGATGAGTGAATGCTATCCTTCTGATCACTTAATTGTTTTCTTCTCTATCAATAATCCTATTGCTTTATCATCCAATGACTTTTCATAAAATCGCCAAGAGATTAAACTTAAATCATCATGTTGAAATCTTATTTCACTTCACCAAGATATTTATCAAACCAGATCAGCGTTTCTTTCACGAATTCAGTTCTTGGCACCTGATGACCCGATTTGAACACCATTATTTTTT
>DATGIX010000230.1:0-28861 GCA_035295505.1 Puia sp.
AATTTCATGTGGGGTAGTTCCATTATAAGTGATCGAAACGTACGCAGTTGTCCCGTCTGAAGAAGCAATCACTTCGTGTGGATCATTGCCAACGGGAATTCTTGCTTTCACCTGAAATGTTTTTGCATCCATCACAACCAGCACATGATCTTGCTTCGATAGTGCGAGCAAATTTTTTTGTGCCTGAATGGACAAACACAACGGCGACGATATTGCGAATGCGATAAGGAAGTGTTTGAATTTTAGCATTTGCATTTATAAGATTTCAGATTAAGAAATTCTCTGTACGAACTACAGACTAAATACATTATCAACTTTCCATTAATTATCTTTTTTCAAGCCAATTACCGGAAGCTGTTTTTCGTTGATCCGTTTGTTGAGCGCCGACAAATGCTCTGTCATAATTTTTTTCAATTTGTTCAACTGCACATCAGCCTGCGAAGAAAGATCAGCTAACGATTCCTTTATTTGTTTTGACGGAGGATTATAGCCGCTTGCAGCCACATCATACAAACCAGCAATCTTATCATTAAGCCGTATCGGAAAATTCAAAACATCCTGTCCGCTCTTTGATTTAGTTTGATATAATGCTTCTTCAATTTGTGTGATTTGTTTATTTATGGTGTCAGTCATCTGCTTAATGTCTTTATTATTAGCAGTGTCCATTCTTGAAGTGAAATCATTCATCTGAGCCCTGATCGCACGAATGTTTTTGATGGCTTTTTGAATTTCACTGAATTTGTCTCTGATCTGCAACAGCACTCCAACCTGTGCATCATAATCGGCTTCTGTCATGGCATAATTCGGATCGCCTTTTATCACAAAAGAAACATCCGTAGAATCATTATCATATCTAAAGCGTGCTTTGTATTTGCCGGGCGCAACTTTAGGGCCATCCACATTTCCATTCCATAAAATAAGCCCATCCAATTTTTCTGCAGGCGGATAAAGCATATCCCACACAAACTGGTTCATGCCTTTCTTAAATTCCAATTTATCATGTTCCTCCTTTGCATCTTTGGAAAATGTTTTAATAAGCACTCCGTTTTTATCATATACTGTTATGCTCACTTTCGAAGAATCATTTGCATCATTCAGCCAATAATTAAATACAGTTCCATTGGGCGGATTCATTCCTGCATTCGCGGGCACATGATGCCTGCGCCTGTTGTCGCCACCTTCCATTCTGTAGCTTTCATTCACAGCAAACACAAATAATTTTTTATCGAGAATGCTTTTGTTTTTTTGCTGCAAAAGGCTCAAATCATCAATCACCCAAAAGCCACGGCCTTGTGTGGCAACTATAAGATCATTTTCTTTAATAGTAAGATCAGTGATCGGCACCATGGGAAGATTCAGTTGGAATTTTTGCCAGTTGGCTCCATAATCATAACTGATATACATTCCGAACTCTGTCCCGGCATATAACAAGCCCGGCAATTTTTTATCAGCTCTCGCTACTCTCGCAAAATGCATTTTGTCGATACCATTTGTTATGAGCGACCAGCTTTTCCCGTAGTCTGTTGTTCTGTAGATGTAAGGAGTGTAATCATCCGATTTATATTTTGTGCCTACAACATAAAACTCACCTTTCTGAAAAGGATCTGCTTCAATAGAATTCCACATGATCCATTTCGGACAATCTTTTGGCGTAATGTTTTCCCAATGAGCACCGGCATCTTTACTAATGCTCAACACGCCGTCATCACTTCCCGTCATCAGCAAATCTTTTTCCAACGGCGATTCCATTGCGGTGAAAATCGTGCAATAATATTCTACTGATGTGTTGTCTTTTGTTATTGGCCCACCACTTGATGCTTGCTTGGATTTATCATTTGTCGTCAGATCGGGGCTGATCGTTTCCCATGTTTGTCCGTCATTTTCTGTAACGAATAATTGGTTGCCGGCAGTGTACAAACGTTTAGGGTTATGCGGAGAAATGAAGATCGGAAAATTCCATTGGAAGCGATATTTCTGAACATCTGCTCCAGCGCCCATCGGATTATCCGGCCACACATTGATAGCGCGGTTCTCTCCTGTTTTATGATCTAATCTTGATAAAAAGCCACCGTAATTTCCTCCATACACAACATCAGGATTTAAAGGGCTCGCCAGCACGTATCCACTCTCTGCACCAGCAGTGGGCTGCCAGTCGTCTTGAGTTATTGCTTCTCCATAAGTCCTGCTTTTTATTCTTACAGTAGAGTTATCCTGTTGCGCACCAAGTATGCGATAAGGAAAAGAATTATCTGTAGTAACACGATAAAATTGCCCCGTTGGCTGGTTGTAATAATTGCTGAAATTTTCAGCTCCGTCAAAGCTCACTTGTGCGCCACCATCATCAGCAATGATCATGCGGTTGCCATCCGCAGGATCAATCCATAAATCGTGATGATCACCGTGAGGAGTTGTGTTCACTGACTGAAATGTTTTGCCGCCATCTCGGCTTCGCATGAAACTTACATTCGTACTGTAAACCAGGTTTTCATTTTTCGGATCAACAAACACTCTCGAATAATACCATGCACGCTGACGGATATTGTTATCATTTGAACGCTGCTCCCATGTTTCACCGCCGTCTTCGCTAGCAAACAAACCACCCGCTGCGTTCTCAATAATTGTATACACTTTATCAGTATTGCTAGGTGCAACACCAACACCTACTATCCCCCATACTCCTTTCGGCAATCCTTTTTTTGTGCTGAGGTTTGTCCATGTTTCACCGCCGTCTTTACTTTTCCAGAGCCCACTTCCATCGCCGCCACTTTCCATGCTATATGGTGTTCTGATCACATGCCACAAACCTGCATATAAAACAGAAGGATTATTTGGCTCCATAGTAAGATCATCACATCCTGTTTGATTGTTTACATACAAAACTTTTTTCCAACTCTTGCCACCATCTGTTGTTTTATAAACACCGCGTTCTTCATTAGGGCCAAACAAATGTCCCATAACGGCAACCCATACCGTATTTGGGTCTTTAGGATGAATGACGATCTTGACAATATGCCTCGTATCTTTTAATCCAATATTTTTCCAGCTTCTGCCGCCGTCATCGCTTCTCCACATACCACCCAACCCTTCGCTCACATTGCCCCGCATGGTGCTCTCGCCTTCACCAACATATAAAACAGTTTCATCGCTTGGAGCAACTGCAACTGCACCGATGCTTCCACCAAAATATTTATCAGAAATATTTTTCCAGTTGTTTCCGCCGTCTGTTGTTTTCCAGACACCGCCGCCGGTTGCACCAAAATAAAATGTGTTTTTATCTCTGTAAGATCCAGCTACTGCACCGCTTCGTCCGCCACGAAACGGGCCTACTTCACGATATTTTACTTTGGAGAAAAAAACTGAATCACTGATTTTATCAGTGGTAGTCGTTGTAGAAACTGTCCTTTTTTTCTGTGAAAATGAAAACAGCGCTGCAATAGCAAGCGGAATGAAAAAAATAATCTTTCTCATGGTAGTCTGACTTGTTAATTTTTGGTTTTTTGCAGGTCGATCCGGAGAGATCATCAAGCGGGCTTGATGAATCAAATGTAAGCCCTTTCACAATAACAATCTGCAAACTTTTCATATGCTTTCATTTGAGAATAATATAATATGAAAATGCATCTCGCTCAAAAGGCTTTTGAATACTTATATTTGCCCGCATGAAAGATGCTGATTTACTCGAGCTCTCTAATGATGCAGGCATTGTGGCAACTGTCGTGCTTACATTTAATTTTCTATTGGGCATGTTGCTTGCAACTGCATATAAAAAAAACAGGTATTGGCAAAAGCTTCCACAACGGATTCGAGAGACGGATGTTAACAACCTTCACAACTGGACCGCTTATGTAGCTTTGATTCTTGTTTTTATTCATCCTCTTCTTTTGCTTTTAGCACCATCCACGAAATTTACTTTTGTTGATATCATTTTTCCGCTGAACGCACCAAATCAAAAAATATTCGTTGCATTAGGAACGCTTTCTATGTTTGCACTGATCATCGTAATCATCACCACACAAAAAAAACTTAAAAGAATGATGAGCTTCCGCACATGGAAAAACATTCATCTTATTTCTTATGGCACAGCGTTACTCTTCGTGGTGCATGGCATTTTCATGGATCAGCATTTGAAAGACCAATCGCCCGATTTTTTTGATGGAGAAAAACTGATTTCAGAATTGTGCGGCATTTCACTGACTGTTGCATCAGTTTTACGATATAAATATTATTTAAAAACAAAAAGAGAAGTGTAACCTGCGTTACGTTTTCATCTCTGCAATATATGTAACATGCGATCTGTAGTTTTTGTAGTATATTTAAACAGAAGAGTCACAAAATTTGTCGATTGAAAAGAACCATTTCATTTTTATTAATCATTATTTTATGCAACAGCATAGGCTATTATAGCTATTTCACCCTTTCGATGGTGCGTGTAAAATTTGAGGCACTCCAAAACTCATTAAAGTTTGATGAGCATGCACCCGGCGTTTTAAAAGTTGCCGCCAATAAATTAGACAAAGATGAAGATGATGAAGTATGGTACCGGCACCAATTATATGATGTCGTAGAAAGAAAGAATGAAAATGACACTGCCTACGTTTATATCTTACATGATAATGATGAAGAACAATTGCTTGCGGACAACTGCAATTATTTCAAAGATGAAAATGGTTTTTTTTGCGCCACTACTCTTAAAATCCCGCATTCAAAAAAAACAATTTCTTTATCCGACTACCAATACATTTTAACGGGTACCCAAAAAATCAATCACATCAGCTTTACTTCATCCGCTCCGACTGTTGAGAATGAATATTATGCTAATCGTTTTAACATTGAGGTAACCACACCACCTCCAAAATCACCATTTGCAACAAAAGGGTTGATCGCCTAACATCCTGATCTCACATTCTGACCATGCATTTAATGCATGAAAGAGATCATTATATAGTAATTGATCTTGCTACATTAAAATTTCCTATCAGGAATATTGATTCATTTTTTATTGATAAAAACTGCTTTTTAGTATGTCTAAAAAATATGCGTTCATATATACCATATATTTTCTTTTATTATCAACTACACTTTGCGCACAAAACGAGTTAAACGGAAAAATATCAGACGCAAAAACCAATGAGCCTTTGCGAGGTGTGTCTGTTTATATTCCTGATCTGAAAACTGGCACAGCATCCGGAGCAGACGGATCTTACCATATCAAGAATATACCATCAGGCTCATATATCGTTGAAGTGAGCATTATTGGATATGCATCACAGTTAGAAAAAATATCTGTGAAAGGCACCGTAAAGAAAGATTATTTATTAAATGCTTCCACTTCTGAATTAAAAGATGTGGTAGTGACAGGAGTTCTGTCAGCAACAGATAATCAAAAGAACCCAATACCAATTGCGGTGATGACCAACAAAGATCTGCTTCAAAATTCTTCTACAAATATTATTGATGCCATCACTAGGATTCCGGGTGTATCTGCCATCACAGACGGTCAAAGCATTGCAAAACCTGTTATCCGCGGTCTTGGTTATAACAGAGTAGTTACGGTTGCTGATGGTGTTCCACAGCAAGGCCAGCAATGGGGTGATGAGTTTGGAATTGAAGTAGATCAGAATGCAGTGAGCAGAGTTGAGATATTAAAAGGGCCGGCATCGCTTGCTTATGGCTCAGATGCCATCAGTGGGGTTATCAATCTTATTGCCGAACAAACATTGCCCGAAGGACAAATCAAAGGTGATGTGCTTTTGAATTACCAAACCAATAACGGCTTAATCAATAATGCTGCACATATTGCCGGCAATAATAACGGCATTTCATGGAGCGCAAGGATTGATAACACGATGGCACATGCTTATCAAAATAAAAATGATGGCTATGTTTTGAACTCGCAATTCAGCAATTTCAATTTTGATGGAACGATTGGCATTCACAAATCCTGGGGATTTTCAAAATTGCATTACAGCTATTTCGATTTGCGCACAGGAATTGTAGATGGCACACGTGATTCAGCAACAGGAATTTTACAAAGACAATCGTTAGATGATAATGGAGACCCAATATTTATTACGCCGACAAATCAGGAACTGAAATCATATACGCCGCTTGTGATTAACCAGGCAATCCATCATCAGAAATTGGTTTGGGATAATAGTATTGCTGTCGGAGATGGCCGCATTACGGGAACATTTGCATGGCAGCAAAACCGACGTCAGGAGAACAATGATCCGACAATGCCGAATGTTTCCAATATTTATTATTACCTGAATTCAGTGAATTATGATCTCAGATATATTTCGCCTAACTGGAATGATTTCAATCTTTCCATAGGCGTGAATGGTATTTACCAAAATTCTAAAAATAAAGGAACACTGTTGCTCATACCTGAATACAACTTATTTAATATCGGCGCATTTGCTATCGCAACAAAAAAAATCGGCAACCTGAATATAAGCGGAGGCATTCGTTATGACACGCGCAAATTCAAAGGCCATGATGATTATATAGATGCTGATGGAAACCAGTTGCCACCAAATGATCCCAACGCTATTCATCAGTTTGTTGCTTACAATTCTGATTTCAATGGAGTATCAGCGAGCCTTGGTGCAGCATATCAAATCACACCATCTTTTTATGTGAAAGCAAATGTTGCACGAGGCTTCCGTGCAGCGAATGTTGCAGAAACAGGATCAAACGGAATTCATGACGGCACGGTCGTGTATGAAATCGGTGACCCAAATTTAAAACCTGAAACAAATGTTGAATTTGATCTTTCTCCGGGTTTCAGCAATGCAGACGTAAATGCAGAGATTAATTTTTTCAGCAACACTATCAGCAACTATATTTATCCGAATGCGCTCAAAAGTGTTAATGGCGGAGATTCAGTAAATAACACCACGCCTGGTTTTGGTGATGCACCTGTTTTTAAATACACACAAGGCAAGGCACAGCTAATCGGTGGCGAATTCGTTTTGGATATTCATCCTCAATCAGTGAAATGGCTGGATTGGTACACAGCATTTAGTACCGTCAATGCATACCTGAAAAATCAGCCTGATTCAACGAAGTACCCGCCATTCATTCCACCTTCAAAGTTACAGTCTGAGCTTACCATCAATTTCGGCAAAGCATGCAAATCATTTTCAAATACCTATTTCACGTTTGGCGTGGTACACAGCTTTGAGCAGAAACATATTTATAATGCTACGGCGATTTACGATGCGTTGTCTGATTATGAACTTGCAGCAAGCCTTGCTCCGACAAAATCATACACGTTGATCAATCTTGGCGCCGGAACCGATGTGATCGGGAATAATGGAAATAAATTATTCTCGCTTTATATCAGTATCAATAATCTTTTCAATACTGCATATATGGATTATATGAGCAGGTTCAAATATTATCCGGCTAACCTTGCAACCAACCCGGTTCGTGTGGGAGTTTATAATATGGGAAGGAATATCAGTTTCAAATTGCTGATTCCGATTGATATTAAAAATTGATTTTTGAAAAATGCAAGAGTGAGTTGTGAGTAGTCAGTAGTGATTGGTGAATAGTCAATGGAAAAACAAGATTTTTTCATTGACTATTCACTATTGACCATTCACTATTTAAAATTTTTCGATTCAAAATCAGCCCATTTCTTTTCAAGAGATAGAAATGATGCATTTAATTTATTCACTCCATCCATTAGCTGTTGAGTAGGTGCAGCGTCTGATCCCTCCAGATATCCTAACAGATTATCAAATGTGCTCATCACCGAATTGAAATTCTCTTCGCTTGCGCGGCTTCTCCTTCCTTCATTCTTTCCTTCAAACGTTGACAATTGTTGCAGCACTTCTTTTGATGCATTTTTTTTATCAGCTGTTATCTTATCAATATATGATGCTGCTTTTATTCTTCCCTGATAACATGTTACTGCGAGGTCATGTTGCAGTTTCAAATCTTTCATGGAAGTTTTCACACGAGGATCCATTTTCACAGAGAAAGATTGACTGAAAGATTTGCCATTCACAGTTAATACTGCAACATATTTTCCAGGCATGGCCCAAGGTGAAGTTGCAACAGGCACTGTGTTTCCATAGACTGCTGCAATCGGATAACTGGCTGGCACATGCAACGGCGCATAATGCAAATCCCACAAGAAACGGTGTGAGCCTGCTTCTGCAGAAAGAATCTGCTGAGGCCTTATCCAGTACAATGGAATATTAACCGGCGGAATGCTATAAGGCTGATCATCGCTCCTGAATTTTCTGATTACTTTATTTGCAGAATCTTTTATTTCAAGCGTAATCACATCATTCGATTTTTCTTTCAGATAATAATCAATAACAGCACCGTCAGGCGGATTTTCTCCGGCAGGTTCTTCCTGTGGCAACGGTGTGTCTGAATTCATATTCCATCTTACTCTTATTGCAGTTTGTGGTTTAAATAAAACAGCATTGCTTTTAGTAACCGAATTATTTGTTAACTGGCGCAAGGATGTGATATCATCCAATATCCAAAAAGAGCGGCCATGCGTTCCAACAACAATGTCATCATCTTTAATCACCAAATCACGGATAGCAGTGCATGGCATGTTCAGTTGCAGCGATTGCCAGTGTTCACCATCATCAAAGGAAACATATACTGCTCTTTCAGAACCTGCAAACAACAAGCCTTTGGTTAATGGATCTTCTTTGACACTGTTAATAGGATCATCGGGTAAACCGTTTACAATTTCTTTCCATGTTTTTCCTTCATCATTTGTTTTGTAAATGTGAGGATGCATATCATCGCAACGAATTCTGTTAACAGCAGCATAAGCTGTTCCTTCATTAAAATGACTTGCTTCGATAATTGAAATTTTGCTCCATGAGGTAATAGAAGATGGCGTAACATTTTTCCAGGTCTTCCCACCATCTTTTGTCAGCTGTATGTAACCATCATCAGTTCCGCACCAAATGGTGTTTATGTTTTTTGAAGAGGGCGCAACAGTATAGATCACACCTCTGCGATTCATTTTTTTCATATCATCTGTTGTATAAACACCAACACTTGAAGGTATGTCCCAGGATTCTCTTGTTAAGTCGGGGCTTATCACCTGCCATGAATGGCCGCCGTTATTTGTTTTGAACAATACATTGCCTGCAAAGAATAATGTTTTAGGATCAATGGGAGAAAATAAAACAGGTGCAGTTCTCACAAAACGATATTTGCCTGAACGAACTGATTCGGGTGAAATATTCTGAACCTGTCCGGTCCGCTTATCATACTTAGTGATTTTTCCACCATAAATAATATTTGGGTCAAGCGGGTCTGCAGCAACATATCCGTATTCTTCCACGCCAACAGGATGCCATTCACGAAAAGTAATCTGTCCATCATTACCTCGTGAAGCAATGCCAACAGATCCACTCTCCTGCTGGCCGCCATACACATTATATGGAAATGCATTATCAGTGCTCACATGATAAAATTGTGCAGTAGGCTGATTGTACCATGAAGAAAATGTTTGCCCTCCATTCACTGTAACAATTGCTCCCTGATCTGCTGCAATTAAAATATTATCTGAGTTATCAGGATTGATCCAGATGCGGTGATAATCATCACCACCGGGAGCGCCACGAAAATCTTTCCATGTGTCGCCACCATTCACAGATTTCCAGACAACCACATTTGCAGTAAAAACAATGTCTTCATTTTTGGGATCTGCTTTCACTTCTGCGAAATCACTTCCTCTTCCCCAATATCTTCCATCATTGCTGATGCTCTTCCAGTTTTCTCCTGCATCGTCGCTGCGATACATGCCCCCATAATCTCCTGCATCAACAGTTGCATACATTCTGTTCGGATTGCTTGGCGCAATACAAAAACCAATGCGCCCTAAACCTTGCTCAACAGTCGGCAAACCATTTTTTAATTTCACCCATGTGGTGCCGCCGTCAGAAGATTTATATAAACCACTTTCAGGGCCATTCCATGCGCCATTTTCCCAGGGGCCTTGCCTGCCTGCCCATAAATCTGCATAAACAATATTGGGGTTTTTAGGATTCATGGAAACCTGTATCGCACCTGTGTTTTCATCTTTGTACAAAACCTTGTCCCATGTCTTACCGCCGTCTGTGGTACGATATACTCCGCGTGTTGTGTTCGGGCCATAAGGGTGACCAAGCACTGCAACAAAAACTCTGTTCTCATTAGTGGGATCGATGGCAATGCCACCAATTTGCTGGCCATCATCCAACCCTAAATGTTCCCAGGTTTTTCCGGCATCTGTTGATTTATACATTCCGTTTCCAACGGACAAATCCGGTCTCTGCAAACCTTCACCACTGCCAACGTATAACACATTTGGATTGGAAGGCGCAACTGCAACGTCACCGATTGATCCTGTTGGCTGACTATCAAAAATCGGGAACCATGTTCTTCCATAATCAGTCGTTTTCCAGACGCCACCATTATTCACGCCGATATAAAAAACACCTGGTTGTTGCGGAACGCCGACTGCGCCAACCGTTCGGCCACCGCGGTGCGGGCCAATCATCCGCCATTTGATACTATTAAAAAAAGAAGATTCAGTTTGTGCGCTAACAAGAGTATGAAATACAGTGAGCGCTAATAATACGTGTAGTAGTTTTGATTTTCTCATTGATGATGCATTAGCTACTAATATATGAAGAAATCAAAAACTGCGGAGTTAATTTTAGCTACAGAGTGTGATATACTTTAATGTGAACCATTTTTAATATGTCAAATCAATGATCTGAGATAAAAAAACCGAAGCATCAACTGGCTTCGGCTTAAAATTTAATTTGTGTTCTGCAACTTTTCCTGCAATCAGCCTGAGCTATTTTTTCTTTAACAGTTTTAAAATAGTTTCCTGATTTTTCAGAATTGCTTTTAAAGCCTTTTGATTCTGCAGAATAGTAGATTGATTTTTGATGATCGTTTGTTGATTTTTTAAAATAGATGCCTGATTGTTTTTAATAGCAACCTGGTTTTTTAAAATAGACGATTGGTTCGTTTTAATTTCGCCTTGATTTTTTACGATAGTCCCCTGATTGCCTTTCAATGCTTTTTGATTGCCAAGGATGGAGACCTGATTTTCCTTCAGTGCTTTTTGATTTTCAACAATCGACCCTTGATTATCTTTTATTGTTTTTTGGTTGTCAAGAATAGCATCTTGATTTTTTAAAACCAGTTCATCGCTTTCAGCCATAGTTGATTTGTTTTAAAGTGAATAATAAATTGATATCGAATTTTCCTTTTCTAAAAGATGATCGCTATGTAGCCATCTTTCGAACCTTAGCCAGATAATTGAAAATGCCAAGCCCTGCGGCAAACACAATAAAGCACATAATAAGTTTCATACCTGTTGGCCTTATTACCCACATTGCCCCGAAAAACTGAACAAATAAAATGATGTATAGAAATTGTGCGATCCGTTTTCTCGGAAGCTTACTCACGACAAAAGCTCCAAGTGGTGCAAATAAGGCAACAATCGGCACGCATGCCAGCCACATTTCAAAAGCTGCGGGCTGAAAATCTTTTATAATTTGCGCGTGCAGAAAAAAACCCAGAATTGTTTCAATCGTCATGATAATAACAGATGACGGTGTTGCTACTTTTTCTGATACTCCGTAATAAATGGTCATGATGCAATAGGTGAAAATATTAATGCCCGTACCGAAGAGAGAAGAAATAATCCCACCAATAAATCCGAATGCAATCAATCTGGCAATATCTCCTGAATTAAAATTCCTGATCTCATCAAAAACCTGCCTTGCCGGTCGTCCGTTTTCAATCCAAAGTGCAATACCAAAGCTAAGCCATAGTGAAACAAAAAATAATTTGGCCATGATCGGCGACACTAAAGGAACAATCTGATAAGTGCCGAATACTAAACCGAAAATGCCTCCAAGCGTCACAAATTTTATATAATTCCATTCTACTTTTATGTGCAGCCCAAGAATAAGCAGAGTTGCTGAAGTCATTCCGATGCTCTGGATTGCGAAAGAAAAATTTCTTGCAACTGCAGGAGGAATATTCAGCAGCAGCGTGAAAATCGGGTATGAAATAGCAGCACTCCCCTCCGGGCTTGAACCCGCAATAAAAGAACCAAAGATCATTGTAAGTGCGGATGGCCAACGGCGTGAATAAAGCGCACTAATATCAATACCTCTTGTATACAACAACCAGCTCACCAAGACGATTGCCAAAAAAATAAAATAGAGGATTGGTATTTTTCTTTTTTGATTCATATATATATAAATAACTCCCGGATAGAAGCTATTACTTAATTACCATTTTTTATTCCATGAAGAACTTCATCAGTTCTTTCTTCATGAATGCAATCTTTTTCTGTGAAATTAATTTTGCTTGTTAATTTATTTGCTGCCGGAATAATAATCAACCCACATGTGAAAGCAATCGGGAACATGGTTAACCATGTCTTTATTATTTTCAATAGGCTTCCTTCATGCAGACCATAGTTTCTGGCAACGCCTACGAACGCCATAATCATCGTCATCGGACCTAGAATGAAAATGACATTTATATATTTTCTGTATTTACTCTGGATTCTCATCAGAATGAAATTAGTTGAATATAAATTAATTTTTTCTTATTAGCCCAGTTCATATTAACTTAATAACACCTCTGGCACCGAGTGAGGTGTTATTAAGCCAGACGTTATTGTTCTGTAACAGGCAAAGGAAATTCACTCCAAACATCATCGCCGGGTCTGTCGATTGGCAATGTGCTTAAAAGATTATACCTGCGCATGTCTATCCATCGATGGCCTTCGCAGAACAAAGAATATCTTCTCTGGTTCAGCATTTCAGTAATCAGCGCCGATTGAGAAACAGTCCCGCTATAGTCAGGCAATTTATGTGCATTCCTGATAATGTTCAATGCGGTAACTGCATCCGTCAGGTCATTGTTCTGAATATTTGCTTCGGCATAAATCAAAATGAGTTCTTCATTCCTGATGATCGGTATTTGTGCAGTGCTGGAAGTATATACCCAAATATCTCTGTCGCTCGTTAGCCCATTCAAAGAGGCCGGAGCATTTCTCAAAGTAGCTTTGCCAATCCTGTCATCATTTGATTCAATGTCTGCAGCATAAGAAGGATGAGCAAGCCTTATTTCACCCGTTTGATTTTGTGGCAAATAAAAAGTGTTCAGTTGATCTCCTGAACCAGTGCTGAATTCATGATAAGCACCCAGGTTAAAATCTTTATCCAGCCCGAAAAAAGATTCATTCAGCGCAGTTAATGCATCACTCCATTTTTGACGATACACAGCGACTCTCGCTGCAAGTGCGCGATTGAATTGAGTCAATCCCGCTGCATCATTTAATCCCGCAAAACCAGCCAGCGGAAATGCAACAGATGCGCTGCTGAAATCAGTTTTCGCCGAATCCAATAATGAAGCAATTGCAGCTAACGAATTATCATAATCTAAGAACGGCCCTAAATTATCCGGGTCACTAACGTCAACGCGTATCCCATTTGAATCGGTGAGGTTCAGGTTCATCAAAAGCTGATATGCTTTAATGGTTCGCGCAAAGCCAATATAACCGTTCTTTTGATCGGCAGTAATTTGCTTTGAATTATTAGCCGCTTCAATTAGCACATTGCAGTTTTTCACTACCCTGTATCTCGCAGCCCATGGATTGGTAATGTAAAAATTGCTGTTGCTTAATGTGGCATCATTCGCTCCGAGCAAATCGAGCACATACCTTGGTTCCGATCCTGAAAAATGGTAGCCTTCGCGACCAATTGTCACCACATCATCTAAATAAAGTGAAATAAAATTCCTCATGCCGGATTCTGTTCCGCTCACCAGGTTGTTCAGCTCACTTTCTGTTGCATTGTTTAAAAATTCTTCAACTGTTGCATTGTTCAGATTGCCATAATCTTTTTTACATGAATAAAAAAACAAGAGAAGACTTAGGAGCAGAACAATATTCGTGTTTATATATTTTTTCATACTAATTTTTTTTGGTGTTTAGAAATCAATTGAAATATGAAAATCTGCGCGTTTGGTTGCCGGGTAAGGATCAACATCTACACCGCTTGAAAATCCGGTGCCGAAATTTGATACTTCAGGATCATACGCTTTGTATTTTGTGATCGTCAAAAAATTGTTGAGCGACACGCCAACACGAATTCCTCTGATGTGGCTCACAGGAAGTTTTGTGAATGAATAATACAAACCAATTTCGCGCAAGCGCAGATAGCTGGAAGTTTCTACAAATTCCTGCGCACTCACGCCCACTTGCGTGATCCTGTAAAACCCATCAGGCAAACCTGCTTTGTTGGTGACTTTATCATAATCTTTTGTTGTTCCGCCAAAATCACTTTCAAGACTTGTGAGGTTGATATTCTGTCCGCCTTTTTTCCAATGCAATAAAAAGCGAAGGCTTAGTTTATTGAAAAATGTGACTTCATTGTATGTGTTCATTTGGAATGTTGGTTCTGCATCTCCCAATTTTCCTACACCTGTTCCATTAAGACCGAGGATTTGCGTAGCAGATTTCCCTTGTTGAATTTGAAATGAACCAAGAACATATCCGAATGATCCCTGAGGAATGGATGGTATGGTGAGTTTTGTAACCAATGATCTGTTGAACCAAAAATTAACAGTGGTATTCCATGTAATATTTTTTGATTGCACAGGCCTCGCATTCAATCCAAGTTCGAGTCCGCGGTTGCGAAGATTTCCGGCGTTCACCCATTTTTGTGAAAACCCTGAGGAGGCAGCAAGGTTCTGCAGCATCAGGAAATCACTGATTGTTTTATTATAGTATGTGATCACAAATCCAAGCCTTCCTTTCAGCACACTGAAATCAATACCTGTTTCAAATTCTGCTTGTCTTTCCGGTTTGATATCTGCCTGTCCTTCCTGTGTACCGACAATCACGCCTGGGTTTCCTGTAATATTTGAGATAACCATTGGCGTGAATTTGCTTCCATAAGCCGGAACATTATTTGCCTGACCATAAGCTGCTCTCAGTTTCAGGTTGTCAAAAAAATGGTCGTTCATGAATCCCATTTTTGTGAGGTTGAGCGATAAGCCTGCTTTAGGGTATAAATAATATTTTGAAACATCTCCGTTATTTGATGACCTGTCGAAGCGAACGCCGCCTGTCAATGTAACAATATCATTGACGTTTGCTTCTTCCTGAATAAAAATTCCATTGTTCTGATATTTCGTTCTCAATTGTTGCGCATTCAAAGCACCGGCCTGATCAACGTTTGACTGACCTGAGATAAGCTGTGTTGCAACATTCAACAAGTTGTTGTAATCGCCCGTTTCCTGTGTAATACCCGCAGAACTTGTGAGCGTGAATTTATCTGAAGCTGTGAATGTATTGACTAATGAAAGAATATAATTTGTGTTCAGGTTTTTTGTGAACCCTTGAATAGATGTTCCTTTATTAACCGCCTGAAATTGTAGTGTACCGGGGAAAAGTGCATTTGTTTCCAGATTATAAAAATCAAATCCGCCTCTTCCTATAATTTTTGTATTGCTCTTGTTGCTTTTTTGCAAAGTAGCGTCGAGGCTGATACCAGTGATAAAACGGTTCACTGATTCATTGTTGCGCATTAATGCAATTGTCTGCAAAGGATTTGCTGAAAAGAATGGGTTATTAGGATAATTTCCATCTGCACCGGCATGCAACTCTGCAAAGCTCGGCGTGAAAGCAAGTGCAATACCTGTCGTGATGCCTGCATTGTCATTACCAAACAATCCTCTGTCTGCAGATGAATTGATATAGTTTGTGCTGATGCCTATTTTAATATTATCGGTAATCCGATGATCAATATTTAATCGAATGCTGCTATTGCGATAACCGGTGTTTTTAACTATGCCACCTTCATCTTTTTGTGCAGCCGAAAAATAAAATGCAGTTTTTTCATTCGCGCCGCTGACACTTACTACTGTGTTTCTCGCGAAGCCTTTGTTTCCATACACTTCTTTTTCATAATCATAAAATTTAGCACCTGATGTTTCTGCATCTTTGAACGCCTGAACAAACGCAGGGCTCGCAGCAGGATCTTTAGCAAGATTTGCATCAGTATAAGTTCTCACGCCTAATAATTTTCTCACTTTGATTTCACCAAGATCTTGCGAAACCGTGACTTTTGTTTTTCCTTCCTTCCCTTTTTTTGTTGTGATGATAACAACACCTCCAGCAGCTTTTGATCCATATATTGCCGCTGCTGAAGCTCCTTTTAAAATTTCAATGTTCTCTATGTCTTCAGGACGCAAATCTGCAATGCGGCTTGAAGGATTATCCTGAGTGCCGCCGTTTGCATTTGACGTGATGGCTCCGTTTGCAAGCGCCGATGTAACCACATTCAATCCGGCAGAAGTTGGAGTATTATCAACAAAAACTCCATCCAACACATACAACGGCTGCGTATTGCCATACACAGAAGTAACGCCACGAAGTTTTACAGAAATGCCACCACCCGGGGCTCCTGAATTTGCATTGATGTATGCGCCTGTAATTTTCCCTTCCAATGCTGCATCAAAAGTTTGTGCGGGCGCCACACTATTTAATTCTTTGGACGATATTGTTGCCACAGCATTTGCGAGGTTTCTTCTTTTTACAGAAGTAGCTAATCCTGTCACAACCACTTCATCTAAATGCGCAACATCTTCTTCTAACTTTATCGATGCATCTGCTGAGAGCGCATCAGCATTGATTGTTTGTGATTTAAAGCCGGCTGAACTGATAATCAAAACTGCATTTGATAAAACATTTAATTTGAATTTACCATCCGCATCTGTCATAGTTCCATGTGGAGAATGCTTTGCTGTAATGCTCGCGCCAACAACCGGATTGCCATTTGCATCTGTGATTTTTCCGGTTATTGTTTTGGTCTGTGAAAAAACTAAGCAAGGCAGTGCTATCATGCATAGCAGCACTGTCATTCGAAAGAATAATTTTCCCATTGTAAAAGTTTTGGATTTAATAAGCCTTTAAAAATATATTGCTGTCTCAGAGTGAGCAGCTATGAAAACGACTATTGTTTTCATCAATAGACAATATGCTCAAGCTTGTTCCGGAGGGTTTTCAATAACAGAAGAAAAATTGAGCGTTTTGTAAAAATGACAGGAAGAAGGTTTTCTTAAAAAAATAAACCGGAAGTATTTCAGATTAAAAAGATGCTGATCGTTGTAACAATCCGCCAGAAAAATTTTTGATAACCCCGACTGGTGATTTGTTTTTTTATTTTGACCGGAATGCTGAATATCATTGACAAGTTTAAAATAATCATCACCGGCTTTTATCAATTTTGTCAATGAATTATTTGGGATGCACATGAACTCAATTGTGTCGTTATATAATCTTCGCTTTACATAATTACATATAACACCATTTATTTTAACCTGCCCATCCACACGTTCAAATAATTTCGAACCATTGTAATAAGGCAAAAGCGTCGCCGGAGCTTTCACTGAAATCAATTCTTCTGCTGTGTAATTATTACTATCCAACCGCGCTTCCATTTGAAAAGAAATTCTTTTCTCCAGATAAGAAGTGAACAGGCGATATCCAACCCAATTAAAGAATAATATTCCCAATAATAATATGCAAGCTGTTTTTTTCAATGGCTATACTTTTTCAGCAACAGGTTGAATAGTTGAGAAAATATGTTTCCCATATCCACGCTCTGCAACTTGCTTTGCTCTCGCCGGATAAGTGCTCAAATCTGTTGGTGTGTTGGCTGCCAATCCATCCACATATCTGTTGAACATGCAAAATGCAGCGGCAATCAAAACCGTGTCGTGAATGTCTTTATCTGTTGCTCCATGCTTGCGTGCATTTTCAATATCATCAGTCGTTACGTGTGTGCCTCCTTTTTGAACTTTGGCAGCGACTTGCAGTAATGCTTTCAATTTATCAGAAATATCAGCGTGCTGATAATCTTTTCTAACCTGGTCAACCAATTCACGATTCCCATCTAAATAAATACAGGCAATTTCTCCGTGAGAATTGTGGCAATAAAAACAATCATTGAGATAAGAAACATGCGTGGCAATAAGCTCTCTGTCTGCAGGACTTAATCCATCTGTGTCTTTTAATAAGATATTCGCTAATTCTCCCATTGGCTCTGCTGTTTCAGGGCGAAAATTCATCAACCCTCTTATTCCTGCTAAACTGTTGTCAACTTTGATGTGTGGCATAAAAAAAATTTACAATTTTAGAATTACGATGTAAGATTTCTGAGAATCATAGTTTGCTTATTAGTTTTTGAATCAATGCCGGATAAAGGATACTAGATTCGGGAGATGAGTTTCGGTATGCAAAATAAAATCTCAACATTTCGTATCTCCTATCTCGTATCCCACATGTCGCATCCCGTATCCATTATCTTCTATCAAACAAACACTGATGTCTTAGAAAGCGCTGCTTCTGCTAATTTGGTTCCATCTACCCGTGATTTAATTTTTGCGAATGCAATATCTCTTGCAGTGGAAACGTCGTCTGCAAATGGGGAAAATCCGCAATCATCTGTTGTGCCTAATTGACTAATTGGTATAACAGATGCTGCTTCCAAAATCGTTTCGCGAATTTCATCAGCAGTTTCTATTCGTGGATTAAGCACGTCAGTTACACCTATAAAAACAGTTTGCGAAGGTTTTAGATTTTCTTTGATGGATGACAGCACTGATTGCTTATCTTTTTCTCCGGCATATTCTAAATAAAAGTTTCCTGCATTCAATTGAAATAATAATGGGAGCAGATTACTGTAAGGAATATCTGCACTATGTGTTGAATCATGGTCGCCACCAGGACAAGAATGAACTCCAATTTTTTTTCTTTCTTCTTCCGAGAAGCGATTAATAACCTGATTATTCAAATCAATAAACATTTTTAATAAGCCTCCGCTTGGGTCAAGTTTTAAAGCCAACCTTGCTTCAGTGAAATCAATCTGCACATTGTATGCGCCACTGTTCAAGCTTTTCCTGATATCGGCTTCTGCTTCATTCAATAAGTCATGAATGAATTGTTCCTGAGAATATCCATTGATCCCTTCCTGCGGATATAATAAACTGATTGCCGATACAGCGATAACAGCTTGCTTAACCGGTAATGATGTCAACTGTTTTGCTTTTTCAACATAACTGTTTGCATAGTTTGAATAATGAAAAGGGCCACTTGTAATTTTCGGCAGTTGCCTCGTATGCCCATCTGCAAAAGGGATTACTACTCCATTCGGGTCAAGGTTTTTTAATCCAGCGATCGGATAAGTTGCAAAGCTGGGTTTGGTTTGCTCACCATCTGTAATCACGGGAGAGCCTGTTACCACAAATCGGTTAATGGTATCCGTTAGTGCAGCATCAAATAGTTGCTGCAATCCTTTATCATCAAGTTGTCCTGCTGCATGCGCCTGCATTCCCAAAATCAATTCAATGGGGCGTGGTATGCTTCCAACCGGTTCTGTTTGAATTTTCATAAAACAAATTTTAAAATGTTATTAAATATTTTCATTCTCAACCTTTCTTTACTCCGCAATTATATACATCAAATCCAATGTATCCTTCTTCTGCTCTTTGCGGTGCTCTCTCCACATAAAATTGCCTGTCTTCAGGCGCCCATGTAGCGAGGCCATCTACATATCGATTATACATGCAGAATGCAGCAGCAATCAAAACCGTGTCATGAATTTCTCTGTCAGTTGCTCCAAGATTTTTCGCATCTTCAATTTGTTGCGCAGTAACATTCCTGCCTCCTTTTTGAACGCTGCCTGCAATTGCTAATAATGATTTTAGTTTTTCTGAAATGTCTGTCGATTGATAATCTTTTTTTATTGCATCGATAGCCGCGATATCATAATCGAGGTAATGCCCGGCAAGAGCGCCATGAATATTCTGGCAAAAAAAACAATCGTTGAGCGATGAAACATACGCTCCGATTAATTCTCTTTCACCGCGTGACAATGTGTTGTTATCATCCCTTAGTAAAATTTCTGCAAGCTCATTTAATGGCTTCGCTGTTTCCGGACGAAAAGCCATCGGCCCGCGAATGCCTGGTAAATTTGGAAGATTGATATGTGCCATGTTGATTTAAGATTTTAGATTTACGATGTACGATTTCTGTGATTCGCACATTCATTATTAATTATTCCCTCATCAATATCGCCGTTCTGAAAAGTGGTAGTAGCCGAAACCTTTCTTATGATTCGCACATCTGCACATTTTCAAATCCGCACATTCTCTGCATTATTAATTATCAATTCTTAATTATTAATTTCCGTTTTCGGCATCACATAACCTTTCGCCATCCGCTTTCCCATTTCTTCATACACTTCCGGCTCTGTTGGCGTCCAACTTGCGAGCCCATCAACATATCTGTTGAACATGCAGAATGTTGCAGCAATCAAAACAGTGTCGTGAATTTCCCTATCCGACGCGCCTAATTTTCTGGCAGCGTCAACATCTTCTTCCTTCACTTCTTTTCCGAGTATCTGAACTTTTCCTGCGATGTTCAGTAATGCTTTCATCTTATCGCTGATGCGTGCATGTTGCATGTCATTCAGAACCTCATTAACAATATTTTTTTCATCGCCATATAAGCATCTCGACGCTGCAGCGTGGCTGCTCATGCAGAACATGCAATTGTTTCGGGAAGAAACATAGGCTGCTATCAATTCTCTTTCAGCTTCTGCTAATGTCGATTCGCCGCGCAATAAAATCTGTGCGAGCTCATATAAAGGCTTTCCTGTTTCTGGTCTGAACATGACCAGGCTTCTTATTCCAGGAACGCCTTCTGGTACGTTGATATATGCCATTCGATGAAAGATTTTAGGTGTTAGATATTAGGTATTAGTTTTTTCGGTTACGCGTCAGCGTTAATGACATCACGCTTCAACTGATTCACTTCTTCCGAAAACGATTCTTGTTCTTTTGATGAAAAGATGGTTACAATCAATCCCGCAACAAACACAAATGAAAAAATGAATAATGCATTTCCATATCCGCCTAAAAATGATTGCAATAATCCCACAAATAGTACAGCTGTTGCAGTGAGTATTCTTCCGATATTGAAACAAAAACCTGTTGCAGTTGCACGAATATGTACGGGAAATAATTCAGGTATATAAACAGACAATACTCCCTGACTCGCTCCGAAAAAGAATGCGATGCCTGCAACTTCCGCAAACACCACATTACTGAATGTGCTGTTTGTTTTGAAAAGCAAAAAGCTACATACTGCGCATGCCAGAAAACAAAGCAACATTGATTTTCTTGAGCCAATACTATTCAATATCCAACCTGATAAAACGCCACCTGTTATTCCGCCGGCGCCAAAAATCATCATCACAATACCAACTTTACTATTTGCATCTCCGGTAGTGATGATGCTGTAGAGCCATGTAGGCAACCATGAAAAAATCGCCCATAAACCAATCAGCATTGAACCGAAAATAACAGAGCCCGTCACTAAATTTTTTTTATAAGCAGAAGAAAAAGCTGTCGATGTATTTTTTTCTTTATTGCCTGTCTTATCAATACTTGATTTCCATTTTTCAGATTCCTTCAACAACCAAACAGACGCAATCGCTATTGCTATCGGAACAATGCCAATTAAAAAACCCTGCCGCCAACTGTTTGAAAGGCTTGCTATCCATCCTGCAGAAAAAATTCCGATGGGCATTGAGATGGAAAGAAATCCCATGATGACTGCTTTTGATTTTTCATTCCATTCTTCAATCATGATAGTTGTTGTTGTGACCAGCACGCCACCCATTCCGAAACCACTCGCAAAACGGCATAACGCAATGGCCGTCCAGCTATTCATATAGCCGGTAAGCAAGGTGAACAATCCATAATATGCAATAGAAAACAATACAGATCTTTTCCTTCCGATTTTGTCGCCTATTACTCCCCACGTGAACCCACCGATTGCCCAGCCAAAAACAAACGCAGCATTGATATATGCTCCGGCATTACTATTGTTGTTTTGATCAATTGCCAGTTCTTTTGTTACGGCAGGAAGATAGATGCTCATTAATGAAGAAACAATTCCGCCGAATGCAACACTTAAAAAACAAATGGCAAACAGTAATGCGTGATAAGATGTGAGCTTATTTTGTTCCGGGCTTTTCATGATGGCTGTTTTTTTAAATGGTCGTAGCCCTGAGGCAAACGGTTATATCCATGCTGTTTCAATCTTTCTCCCAAACCTTTATAAAATTCAGGTTGCGCCGGAGTTACTGTGGCAAGACCGTCAACATATCTGTTATACAAACAAAAAAGAGCTGCTATTAAAACCGTGTCGTGAATTTCAATATCAGTAGCACCTTCATCTTTTGCTTTTTGAATGGATTCAGCAGTTACATTTTTTCCGCTTTGCTGAACCTGCGATGCGATGGTTAATAATGCTTTCATCTTCTCGGTTACCGGAGCAGTAGAAATATTTTGTTTTACTTTTTCTGAAGTTTCATTTTCTTCCAATAAAACATTTGCTGCTGCTGTATGTGCTGCCGTGCAAAATTTACACTCGTTGCGTGATGATACAACTGTTGCAATCAATTCGCGTTCGCCTTCCGTTAAAGTAGAAGGCCCTCGCAATAATGTTTGAGTGAGCTCACGGATTGGCGCTGCAGAATCTTTTCTGTATTCAAGCAAGCCTGTGATGCCAGGCAAATGCTCTTCAAGAGGAATATAAGGCATGTGATATTATTGAGATGAAAAATTTGTGCATCGATTTACACAAACAATTTTTGCAATAACAAAAATTATTGCATTGGCAACAAAGCATGGTTATGCTTTCCTAAAATTTAAATCAGGAAATTTGTGGTGGCTGTTTCGGCTTTGAAATAAAAGGAGAAGGAAAATAAAAATTGTAATTGCTGATTCTTTTCAAGATAGAAAATGATAGTTCATTTTCATAAGAAATCTCATTACTCGAGTAAACCGAAACAGAGAAATCTTTGTGAATCGAATGAGAATTGCCTTTTTTATTCTGTGAATTGTTTTGAAGATCGTTGGCTATTTTAAAGAAATCACTTTTTACATTTTGTAATTGCATGGAAGCAATATTTGGAATGCAAAGCAGCTCCAGCGAGTCATTATACAACCTGCTTTTTACGTATTTATATTTTACCCCGTTGATTTCAATCTGACCGTCTACTCTTTCAAATTTTGCTGAACTGTTATAATATGCAAGATGTGAAACAGGAACTTTGATGGATATTAACTGGCTTTCGTCGTAATTATTATTGTCTAATTGTGCTTCAAGGCGTGCATCTGATTTCTCTTCCAGATATGAAGTGAAAAACCTGTACCCAATCCAATTGAACAGGAGCATCCCAAGCAGCAGTATGGTAGCAATGCGTTTCAATGCTCCTCAATTTAGGGAAATTTTTGAATAGGAATTATTTTTATTAAACGGGAGAATAAAAAGATTGAAATGGCAAGATCGTCTATTAAAAAAGTTCAAGCAACATAAGTAAACCTGATAATCTCATAATATTTGACGTGAAGAAATGTTACGATAACTAAATAATAATTATCTTCAAGCGATATTTATTCTCTTGTGAATAAACTCCAAAATTAAACCTGGTTCTTACTTATCCGACTTCAACAGACCTCAACTTTAAATGAATGATCGATCGACAATGACTCATTGTTCATTGTTGATCATCCGCCAAAAAATAACAAAATGAAATTACGCGTAGTAGTATTAGGTGCCGGCTTTGGAGGATTGGAATTAAGTTCCATACTTTCCGAAACCATCGGTGATCAGCTTGACCTCACATTGATAGACCAAAATGATTCTTT
The DNA here is from genome assembly GCA_035295505.1 of Puia sp. Classification (GTDB taxonomy): domain Bacteria; phylum Bacteroidota; class Bacteroidia; order Chitinophagales; family Chitinophagaceae; genus Puia. The sequence goes on from DATGIX010000230.1 coordinate 23,794, forward strand.
TTATTTTGGCTTCTCGAAGCTCGATATCATGTTCGGCCGCAAACCGGCTGATGCAGTTAAAATTCCTTATAGCAGCACTACTAAACCGGGTGTTCAGTTCCGCAAAGAAACCATTACTGCTATTGATCCCGAAAAAAAAATAGTAACGACTGAAAACAACAGTTACGAAGCTGACGTGTTGGTGGTGGCGCTCGGTGCTGATTACGATATTGCTGCAACACCGGGGCTTTCTTCATTCAACGAATATTATTCATTTGAAGGCGCAGTAAAATTGAGAGAAGTGATTCCTGCTTTCACAAAAGGACATGCGATTGTCGGAGTGTGTGGCGCACCATTCAAATGCCCGCCGGCACCAAGCGAAGCTGCCTTAATGTTGCATGATTATCTCGTCACCGCAGGTGTTCGCGATGCATGTACCATCAGCATGGTGATGCCTTTCGGTTCTCCTATCCCTCCTTCTCCCGATTCATCGAAAGCATTGATCAAAGCTTTTGAAGAAAGAAATATTCAATTTATACCTCAACATAAAGTGGCATCTCTGGATGTATCTAAAAAAACTGCCATTCTTGATGACGGGACTGAAATGCCATTCGATCTTTTCCTTGGTATTCCAAAACATGTTGCACCAGATGTTGTGCTGCAAAGCGGCATGACGGAGAATGGTTGGATACCTGTTGACAGAGCTAATCTGCTGACAAAATTTTCCAATGTGTATGCAATCGGCGATGTTACCAGCGTGGGAACGCCAAAAGCCGGTGTATTTGCAGAAGGTGCAGCAAAAATTGCAGCAGCTTCTATCATTGCAACATTCAGAGGAAAAGAAAACAATACGCCATATACAGGTGCTGGTTCTTGTTATATTGAATTTGGGAAAGGTGAAGTGGCACGTGTGGATGTTGATTTCTTTTCAGGGCCGAAGCCTTTTGGAGTTCATCACGATGCTTCTGATGCTATCATTGCAGATAAAGAGCATTTCGGAGCAAGCCGCAAATCGCGTTGGTTCGATTTAAAATAAAATAATCCATCTTCTAAATCTAACAATATGCCAACTTATTTAATTGAAATTCCTCATTCAGAAAATGTTGTTGAATGCAAACAGGTCATTAAATTATTTGTGGAATCCGGTTCTCATTTACTCGCAAATGCACATTGGGGCTGCAAATCCGGCGTGCACAAATCCTGGTTCATTAATGATTTTAACAGCAAAGAGGAAGCCCTTCAGATTGTTCCTCCTTTTTTGAGACATTCGGCAAGCATTATTGAATTGGTAAAATTCACCAAAGAAGATATGATGCAATTTGCCGGCGCAAACAGCCATCAGGCGTGATCAATCCATTTCAACCATTGCTTTGATCAATCCTGATGATGGGTTTAGCCATTTGGGGAACTCATCTTTCACTTCTCCGAATTTCACGCGATGAGTGATATATGCTGCAGGGTTTATCAATCCTCTGCTCATATTGCTTATCACGAATTCAAAATCTGCTTTTGTCCCGTTTCGGCTACTCATCAACGTTGCTTCTCTTTTATGAAATTCAGGATGGTTCACTATAATTTCTTCGCGTTGCAAACCGATAAGAACATATCTTCCACCATGCGCCATATATTGAAACGCATTATTGATCGCCTTCCGGTTTCCTGTTGCGTCAATAACTACAGTTGGCATATCGCCGTTTGTTATTTCTTTCAATCTGGAAACCACATCTTCTTTCGATGCATTAATCGTGAATGGCACATTGATATGAGTCTTGCAGAATTCCAATCTTGCATCATTCACATCCAATGCAATCACATGCGCCCCTGCGATGCGTGCAAATTCTATCGTAGCTAATCCGATAGGACCTGCACCTGTTACCAGCACAAATTCATTTTGCAAAACCTGAGCCCTGCGGATGCCATGTGCACCAATGGTAAATGGCTCAATCAGCGCAAGCTCTTCGTAGCTCAGCCCCCGACTCTTGATCAGTGAATCAGAAGGAACCGAAAGATATTCTACCATGCCTCCATCAATATGCACGCCCGAAACTTTTAGCTGAGCACAGCAGTTCGTTTTTCCATTTCTGCAGGCGACGCATTTCCCGCAACTGAAGTATGGAATAAAAGTCAAAGATTCCCCGGGAACAAATCCATCCGCTCCATCTGCGTCAACAAGATCTGCAGCTAATTCATGCCCTAATATTCTTGGGTAATTGAAATATGGCTGTGTTCCTTCATAAGCATGCAGGTCAGTTCCGCAAATGCCTATACGTTTAATTTTGATAATCGCATGACCGGCTCGCATAACCGGAGCATCTATTTCATGATATTCAAATGAGCCTGGTTTTGTACAGATCAATGCTTTCATAACAACTTCGCACGTTTCTATTTCTTAAAATTTATTTTATATGCTACCGCGTTCTCAGATGGATAATTTTTTGATGGCTTAATAACCAGTGCATCTGCCCCCTGTGCCCATGAAACTTTTTCATTGCTTCCGATCATATCTATTGATGCAATTGTTCCGTTACCGGCTTTCTGCCCCAATGCTTTTATTTCTGTGTTTGTTGAAGGCAAGCCCATTGCTATGGCGTATAATATTTCTCCCTTGGTTGTAAAGCGTATGTCCTTTGCCGTGAATGGTTTTTTCTGATCAACAAAACTTCCGCTGGCAGATTCAGTCGGTCCTTCGCCATAAATTTTCCATGGCCTTGTTCCGTAAATTGCTTCTCCGTTCACGTCAAGCCATTTGCCTGTGCCTAATAAAGTTTGCGTTTCTTCATCTGTGATTGTTCCATCAGAACGTGGCCCGATATTTAATAATAAATTCCCGTTCTTGCTCACGATGTCGATCAGATTCGTAATCACATATTGAGCAGATTTAAAAGTATTGCCTGCGGCGTATCCCCAGGAATCGTTGCCGATTGCATCATCTGTTTGCCATGCCAATTTTCTGATGCCTCCAAGCTTTCCTCTTTCCAGGTCAAGCACAGCAGCTTCATCAGGAAAAGAAATATTTTTGTAATTCAGCACCACGCCTTTGTCCCACTCCAATCCTTTATTATAAAAAAATGATGCAAATGATTTTCGATAAGGATCCATCGCCGGTTGCTCGATCCACCAATCGAACCAGAATAATTGCGGCTTATAGTTGTTCACCAATTCGGTGCACCGAAGCAACCAGTCATTCATATATTCAGGAGATGGCGTTTCAGTTTCCAATCTGGCTGGGCCATATAAATCTGCATTGGCAGGATCAAGCACATCTGATTCAAACTCTCTTCCACCATTCATAAAAAACCAATGCTCGATGCGATGTGATGACAATCCAAAAATCAATCCCTGTTTTTTTATTTCCGCCGCAAGTTCACCAAGCACATCTCTGTGTGGCCCCATTTCTGCGGCGTTCCATCTTGAAAGCGCTGTTTTATACATTGAAAAACCATCATGATGCTCAGCAACAGGCACTACATATTTTGCACCTGCCTTTTTAAAAAGATCAACCCATTTTGCTGCATCAAATTTTTCTGCTTTGAACATCGGAATGAAATCTTTATATCCAAACTTGCTTTGTGGCCCATAAGTTTTCACGTGGTGCTCAAATTCTTTTGTTCCTTTTTTATACATTTCACGCGGATACCACTCAGATCCAAAAGCAGGCACCGAATAAACGCCCCAGTGAATAAAGATGCCAAACTTTGCATCGCGGAACCATTCAGGTATCTGATATTTTTTTAAGGATTCCCAATTCGCCTGATATCTTTCCTGAGCATACAATTTGGAAGCTGATAAAACAGAAGTCAAAGCAAACAAAAAAATCAAAAGCAGTTTTTTCATTCTTATAAATTTAAAGTTTGGGATTAGCAGTCATAATGGAAAGATAATGAAATGTAAAACAAAATATGATTATTTCAGTCTTACATTCAATGCCAGAATAATTTAGGGAAAAAATATTTAGGGGAGGTTAAATTGTATAGCATTTGCTTTTGCTCTAAATAACAGCTCATCTATTTCGTTTTATTTTCCAGAAGTTGTATCGACACTTTATGAGATCCTTCTCTATGCCATTTTTCCTGCATGAACTGATAAGGAGGAACAAGGCTTCCAAGAACGATATCATCATCACCGTCGCCATCCACATCTCCCGCGTCCATAGTCAGCCAGTTGCCATTCGCAAATTCTTTGATAGTGTATGGAGCAAATTGAAAGGGCTTTTTCTGTTCAAGATAAACAAAAGATTCCTGTGGCTGATTTTTCTCGTCAGGGAAAAAAGAAATGGCAGCGATATCAAGATCGCCATCTTTATCAAAATCTCTGGCAATGGCTTTATAACAGCCATGCATGGGGAAAAAATATTTCTGAGTAAAATTATTTTTCCCGTCATTCAGAAAAATATAAATGCCATGATAATACTTTAACACGCCTCTGGTATAATCTCCGTTATCACCGCAGGTATATAAAATATCTTTGAAACCATCCCCATTAAAATCATGCATCTCAAAATAGCTTGAACCATATATCGGCGGAAATCGCAGCAGCTCTTTAGTTTCAAATGAGCCATTGCCTTTATTGGTCAATAAGAAAATCCCTTCCTGTGCCTGTGCCATCAACAAAATGATATCTAAAAGTCCATCGTGATTGAAATCTTCAACATAAGCTTTGATCGCTCCGGGCAAAGCACGCAATATTTCTCTTTCGGTTGTTCCGTCTTTTTGCTTTTTTATTCTATATAATGCACCATTGATGTTTCCAAAGCCACAAACGATATAATCTTTTTTGCCTTTATTATCCAAATCAACTGCAATTGTTTGAACCGGTCTTGGGAGACTGTCAATTATTTTCGACAGGTGAGTTAACTCTCCTTTTCTTGTAATAAAAAAGCTATCTGCTTTACCCTTTTTAAAATCATTCGGATTCATCATCCCAATATCTGTCAGTATGCCGCTCCGATCTCCGGGAGAAATAAGAGGCGCATTAAAATCCATATCTACAAGCACCGAGTGAATGTTTGCAATCGACAAGCTTTTTAAATTGTGATCATAAACATGAAGAGAGGAATCGAAAGCATCTCCGGCATAAATGAAATGATTGC
>DATGIX010000231.1:0-8290 GCA_035295505.1 Puia sp.
TTCTGCGCTTGTTAACCGCACATTCGTTATAGATAAAAGAACATTGATCCACCTTGATTCCAATAAGCCGATGTTCGGTAAAGTACCTTATGCACTAAATGAATTTGCTATCCACAAAACGGATACTTCGCCAATGATCAAGATTCATACTTATCTCAACGGTGAATTTTTGAATACTTATTGGTCAGACGGATTGATCGTTTCAACTCCAACAGGGTCTACAGGGTATTCGTTGAGCTGTAATGGCCCGATTATTTTCCCAGATTCTTCCAGCTTCGTGATCACTCCGGTCGCGCCTCATAATTTAAACGTTCGACCGATTGTAGTTCCGGATACGAACATCATTTCATTTGAAATTGAAGGCAGGAGCGACCAGTTCATCTGTGCGCTCGATTCCAGAAAAGAAATTGTTGACAAAAATGTTCAGTTAGCCGTCCGGCGCGAATCCTTCACTATCAGCCTGGTGCGCCTTAACGAAAATAATTTCCTTCAAACGCTGCGCAATAAGCTCTCTTGGGGCCTCGATACCAGAAATTAAGATTTTGTATAAACGAAAATTCCTTTTCTTACGTTAACGGAAAGCATAATTATCAGTATGGCTATAATCAGGAAGCTCGCTTTGTTAATGACCCTTATTTTTTCTTTGTCTTTTGGCGCTTTTTGTCAGCAGCAAAGCACAGTTCAGGAAGGTGAATTAGGGATTTCGTTGGGAGCGGCTCATTATTTTGGCGACCTTAACCCCAAATTAAGGCTCAACAGGCCTAAAGTTGCTTTCGGCATTTTTGCAAAAAAGCAATATGGCGACTATGTAGGAGTGAGGCTCAGCGGGCATTTTGCGCAGCTTGGCTATTCTGATATCTACAATAGCTACAATGAGTTCATGCATACGCGTAACCTTAGCTTTCAAACCAATATCTGGGAATTCACGTTACAGGGAGATTTCAATTTCTTTAAATACATACCCGGCGATTTATATAAAAGATACACACCATATATAACACTTGGAGCAGGCATTTTTAACTATGATCCTTATGCGTATTATCAGGGCCAAAAGGTTTATTTGCGTCCCTTAGGAACGGAAGGCCAGGGCTCAGCAGCTTATCCAAACAGAAAAACATACAGCACATTGGCTGTTTGCTTTCCCATTGGCGTAGGCTACAAATACAGCATTAATTCAAAGGTGAATGTTGGTTTTGAAATTGTTTATCGATTCACCACGACAGATTACATTGATGATGTGAGCACCACATACGCAGGCCCGGCTGCTTTCCCCGCTTTGCCGAATGGACAACCTTCTTTAGCTGGAATTCTCCAGGATCGTTCTTATGTTTATGGAACGCCGATTGGTGTTGCAGGCCGCCAGCGCGGTTACTCCAACCAAAAAGACAGCTATGTAATGGCAGAACTGATGCTTTCCATTAACCTCACTTCATATAAGTGCCCCACAGCTAAGCCTTAAAAAGAATAAACATCGTTACCACTTCTCTTCTTTGCAGCGTTTTCTGAAAAGAAAAGCTCTTTGCTTTGATATCCTGTAACTTTTATAGATTTATATTCTTATATCTACTTTGCCAAAACAATCAGTAATATGAAGAAGATAAAATTTTTATTGCTGGCATCTGCTTTCTGCTTCTCCTTTTTTTCCTTCTCTCCTCCTACTGATCCGGTTTCAGCTATCAGGCAAATACTAAACAGTTATTACAGAAATTATCCGGAAGAAAAAGTTTATGTGCAGTTTGATAAGCAGCAATATTTGCAAGGAGAGCATATTTGGCTGAAAGGTTATGTCGCCCATCAATCCAAGCCTTCTTTGATTAGCAAAATAGTCTATGTCGAACTTTTCAACAGTCAGGGTTTTATCATAAAACAATTGATGCTTTCTATAAATGAAAGCGGTTTTTCAGGTGAAATTTTAGTACCTGAAAAAATGGCTTCGGGCAACTATTACATTCGTGCTTATACTGCTTGGATGCTCAATTTCAACAGTTCGCTGTTTTTTTATAAAAAGATATTAATTGGAAAAGAAGCCGCACAAAAGAAAGTACCAAAAGCCAATGCTGATTTTACTGTGCAGTTTTTTCCGGAAAGCGGACATCTTGTTCAGGGGCTTACAAGCCTGATAGCCTTTAAAGCCGAAGATAGCACAGGCACACCGCTAAAAGTATCCGGCAAAATAATTAACAACTACGGCGAAACTGTTGCTTTGGTCAGTTCGGATATAAATGGACTTGGGAGTTTTGTGATGCACAGTTGGCCTTCCACAGAATATTCAGCAGTTATAACCGCAAATGGCATCACAAAAAAAATACCATTGCCTGCAGCAGAAAAAAGCGGGATAGTGCTTCATGTTGAAACCCGGAACAGCCCATCGTCTGACAGCATTTTTTTCAATATTTCAAGAAGCAGGATAGAAAAAGAAAAATACAAAGAGCTTATTGTTTGTGCGCAAATGGAAAGCCGTTTTTCAGTAATGCGTTTTCGTTTTGATGAATTGCTTGTTGGAGACCCTGCTGATACACTAATGTCAGCGCCATGCCCTTTGCTCTTGAATAATTTTGGTGAAGGAGTTTTGCATTTATCAGTGCTGGATCTTTCAGGAAATATGCTTGCAGAGCGATTAGTGTTTGCTCATGATACAAGTTCAATTCATGATCAGGTGACTATTGAGCAATTATCAGATAAGCTTAATGAAAAAAGTAATTTTAGTTTTCGTGTGCCTGATAATTTTCAAGGTGCTTTATCTGTATCAATTACAGATGCAGATAAAATTATTAATCCAGATAATGAAGGAACAATACTTACTGGGCTACTGTTGCCTTCAGGCATTCATGAATTTGTAAACCTTCCTCAATGGTGTTTGAAAGATGCACTGCCGGAAACATCTCATCAGCTTGACCTTTTGCTGCTCACAAGCAAATGGGCTGGCTATGACTGGAAGAAAATAATGCAAAATGAATATCCTGAAATAAAATATTTACCGGAGCAGTCTATCGCGTTACGAGGTAAAGCTTTTGAGCTAACCAATGAAAAAAAAAGCCCTTTAAAGAACGGTTCACTTTTTCTTGTCCTGAAAAACAGGCGCGATTCATTAACGAAACTGTTGAATGTGCTAACTGATTCACTCGGGGAATTCACAGTAACAGGTCTGAGCTTTCATGATACCGCGAACCTGTATGTTCAAACAGGAGAGAAAACAGAAGGCCACACAAAAGAAAATATTACAGTCGAGTTTTATAAAAATATCATTGACTCAATCAGTCAGACAAAATTTGCTATTGCTCCTTTTTTATTGAACTTTAAAAAAATGCAATTGATAGAAGAAGCTGCTCGCAAATCAGATTCTATTGCGAGCAGCCGCGGATCAGTTTTGAAAAGCGTGACCGTGCACGCAAAAACAAAAACACATGTTGACAGCCTGTTGTCAAAATATGCGAGCGGCATTTTTGCAAATTCGCAAGCATGGGCAAGTACTATGGATTTTACAGATGATCCGATCACAAAAAACCTCGACATCAATGTGCTTGATTATTTAAACGGAAAAATTGCCGGGGTTACATTTACAATGTCCGATGGGCAGTATTTGATTTACTGGCGATTTTCTTCTTTCATTCAAGGATTAACAGGGCCGCAGCAGCTCAAACTTAATTCACCAAGTTTTTTTCTGAATGAGAATTTGTTGAATGTTGGGCTTGATGGTTATGATGAAATGATTCAAATATTGTCAAATATAAGAATTGCAGATGTCGCAATGGTCAGAGTGTTTCAGCCTGGCAAGAACCCGATGGTCCCGAACAATGGCCCAAATGGTTCGATAGCTATTTACTTGAAAAACGGAACAGAAAATGATAGACCCGATTCAAAAATAAGTTTTCAAAAATCAAACGTCACAGGTTTTAATAGTGTGTCAGATTTTAATGCAGCCAATGCAACTACTTTATATTGGAACCCTTCTTTGAATGTTGATGCTGTTTCGCACAAAGCCACTATCAGTTTTACAAATAACAGTTCTTGCAAACGCTTAAGAATAATTGCTGAAGGGATGGACAAGAACGGAATGATTGTAAGAATAAATAAAATTATAGAATGAATCTTCTTTCATAATCTGTATGTACAAAAAAATCTTTTTTTTATTCTTTATCTGTTTTGCTCAAACTTCACTCTATTCTCAGACAGAATTGTTGGGAAAAGTTGTTGACGCAAGCACAGGCACTCCAGTTGCATTGGCAAGTGTTTTTGTAAGCAATACTTCTATTGGCACAAAAACAAACGACAAAGGAAGGTTTTTTTTTGAAGTTGTGCCGGGTGGCAGGTTCACTTTAGTAGTGTCATGTATAGGGTATGAATCTTCAGTAGCCGAATTGCAGTCAGGGAAATTGCCGGGTGAGTTAATAGTCAAGCTTAATCCGAAAGCAGCAGGATTGAAGGAAATTGTTATCACACCAGATGAAAAAAAAGGTTGGGACCATTGGGGTGATTTTTTTACAGAACATTTTATCGGGTCTTCTTATTATGCAAAAGCATGCAGGATAAAGAACCACGAAATACTAAGGTTCAGGATGAGACATAAAGACAGTACTTTAATAGTTTCAGCTAATGAGCCATTAGTGATTGAAAACAGGTCATTGGGATACGAGCTTATTTATGAGCTCACGAAATTTGAGTATAATTTTTCTGATGATGTGCTGAGCTATTCCGGTTATCCTCTGTTTAAAGAGATGGCGGCGAAAAGCAAAAAAGAAGAACAGATATTTAAAGAAAACAGATGGAAGGTATATTCCATTTCAATGCTTCATTTTATGCGAAGCCTTTATGCACAGAACGCTGCTCAGGAAGGCTTCAAAATAGTGGACGTAAATTCAAACAGGAAAATTAATTTGGTGTTTATAACAAATGATAATGCTTTTGAAACAAAATTACTTCCCGCAATGTATGATACTGTTTATGAAGTGAGCGATAAAGGAGTTGATATTAAAATGATCAGGACTACATCAAATGCTTCTGCGAAAAATTCCCCATCTGAAAACGCGGGCATAGTTTCATTTTCAGGATCGCAGGCATATCTGAATTTTGAAAATGCTTTACAGGTGACCTATACAAAAAGCGATCCTCCATTTGAATATGTGAAATATATAAAGGATAAATTGCTCCCCAACTCCATCATTTCAGAAATTTCGCTTATCAACAGTAAACCTATTGCTATCAATAAAGATGGTAGTTATTATCCGCCTACCGATTTAAAAATCACAGGTTTTTGGGCATGGTGGGAAAAGATTGCCATTATGCTTCCTTATGATTACGAACCCGAGACAAGCAGTGCTAAATAATCTAAGCAAAATTTAATAGGGAATTGACAAAAAAAATTGCATGAGTTTGCTGTGAACAATTCATTGCTGGGTGACCCTATTCAGAGCTTCGAGATCATCTTTTGTACATGCAATAATTGTTAGAATTTTCTTAAGCTGTGCATCATTCACGTTTTTTCTTTTTTCCAATTTACAATAAGCGGGTTGCGAAATTCCTAATTTGATGGCTACACCTCTCTGGCTAAATCCTTTTAGCGTTCGTAATAGTTTAATGGTTTCTCCTGAATGCATATAAGGAAGGTTTATATTAATGGTTATTGAAATTACGTAAAACCACGCGACGTAAAAAAATATATCTCGAATAAGATTGTTAATTCCAGATTTTTTTTTCTAAAATAAAAATTAGGAAAAGGTTATAAAGTATAACCATGCACGACGAACTTCGTATTTCTTAATTAGTGAAATTTAGCAGCCATTAATTTTTAAACCATCCTTTTATGGCTCAGACTTTCAACACAAGCCTTAAACATGTTGCAGCTTTTTATTCGCGTTTTCAAAAAGTAAGGGTTACTAAGACAAGCATTCAGAAAAGCATTGAGGAAAACCCATATTACCCAAGCCTTTTAAGTCTTAGCGATACATTCAGCAGGTATAATATTAACAACAGCGCATTTGAAGTAGATAAAGAAAGCTTCGATCAGTTAGAAACTCCGTTTGTTGCTTTTGCCTATATGCCAGGCGTTGGTAAAGATTTTGTGCTGGTAACGGAAATGAAAAATGGTTCAGTACACTATTTATATAAAAGCAAAAAAGAAGAAACTATTGCCAAAGATGAATTCATGAAAAGATATCAGAACATTGTTTGGCTCGCAGAACCTGATGAAAAAAGCGGAGAAACCAATTACAGTGAAAAACTAAAAGAAGAAAAAAAAGTAAAAGCTAAAAAGATAGCATGGTTTACAGCAATTGCGATGCTTATCATTATTGTGTTTATTGCAAATGTCAATTATCAGCACATCCTTTCCTTTAGCATCATTGCACTATTAAAATTGCTTGGCACAGCAACAGCAATCATGTTGCTGATTTATGAAACAGACAAAAGCAATGCGTTTGTAAAAAATTTGTGCAGTGCGGGTGGTCATACAGATTGTGATGCGGTATTAGGAAGCAAAGCTGCAAAAATCGTGGGAATTAGCTGGGGAGAAATCGGCTTCTTTTATTTTGCGGCGACAACATTGTGGCTGCTAATTCCTTCAATAGCTTTTGCTGATAAAATTGTTGGGATAGCTATAGCAAACACATTTGCAGCTCCATATATCTTATTCAGCATTTATTACCAATGGAAAGTGGTAAAGCAATGGTGCCCGCTCTGCCTAACAGTGCAGGCTATCCTTTTTCTAGAATTGATATGGAGCATCGCCAATTTTTGGCTGAATACAAATAGTTTTTCATCGTTGGGTCTTATATCCCCCCTTCAGGGGTCGGGGGTAGTATTTTGCCTACTTCTTCCGATTGTTGCATGGTATGGGATTAAACCAATATTCGTAAAATCTAAGGACGCCGATCTTTATTCATCAGCATATAAAAGACTTCAATACAATCAGGAAATTTTTTATGGTTTGCTGCAACAACAGCCAAAAGCTGCTGATGGCTGGCAGCAATTGGGAATATCCATTGGCAACCCTAAAGCCTCAAACACAATTATAAAAGTCTGTAACCCTTATTGCGGGCCTTGTGCACAGGCTCATCCGCAGCTTGAAGAAATTATAGACCACCACAGTGATGTTCAATTGAAAGTAATCTTCACATCAAAAAACAATGAACATGACCGGGGTGCGGCAGTTGCAAAACATTTGTTAGCTGTTGCCTCCGAAGGCATTCAGGAAAAAACCCGGCAATCTTTAGATGATTGGTACCTGGATGAACAAAAAGACTATGAAAAGTTTGCCGCAAAATACCCCATGAATGGAGAACTGAAGCTGCAAGCTGCAAAAATTGAAGCCATGAGCAAATGGTGCGAGGAATCAGAGATCACCTATACTCCAACCATATTCGTAAATGGTCATCGCCTGCCAGAAAATTATAATGTAGAAGAATTAAAAAATATTTTATAAAACTTGTTTGCAAACAAAAAGGGAAAGCCGAAAACCTTTAGAAAAGAGTAGGCATCATTAAACAATTTAAATTTTATAAAATGAAAATGAATTTAGGTAAACCTCTAAGCAGGAGCGACATGAAACTAGTCGTTGGTGGTCAAACTTCAACATGTACATGGACTTATGCATCAGGGCAGGTCGTAACTACAAGTTGCGATTCATCTTGGACTTCTTGCCAAATCATGGCGGATAACCACTGTTATGGGTCTAATTCATGTGCAGGTGTTGATTGTAGACCTGCTCCCCAGCCATAATAAGCATAATAAATAAAGGAAGGAGCACATGTTCCTTCCTTTGATTTTTAGCTAAGTTACCTGAAATATTTAGGGCAAACATTATTAACCTAGGTATGTGAGCTTTGTATCTTTTAAACCAAAGCCAAATTTAAATTTAGCAAATGAAAGCAAGAAAAATGAACATTGCAAACTTCAAAGATAAGCTCAACAGAGAGCAAATGACGCATGTGAAGGGGATGGACTCCTTGTCCCCAAAATACACAACTGCAAAAAAATTTCTGCATGTGGTGCGAGGATAGTTGCGTGGTTGGCTCGCCAGGAGTGGGCGGCTGCACTTCTTTGTAAGTTTTTGTGCTTGCGGAGATCTGATGTGGCAGGCCTACATGTTAGAATACATCCATAATGTTTCGATCTAAAAAAATAAAGCTTCAAGGAGAATTTTTGGATTATTACAATGGTAATCCAATGGTGTATAAACTTTCAATGTTTTAATTACAAATACATGTCTTTCCCTTTCTACCGCCAACCTGATTCTATGGACTGCGGGCCAACCTGCCTGCAAATGATCACAAAATATTACGGCAAAAATATTTCA
>DATGIX010000232.1:0-20448 GCA_035295505.1 Puia sp.
CCGGCATATCTATGTATTCAATCTTCGAAGGCAAATCAAGTGCAGCAAAAGTTGATTTCACCAAATCATCAAATGTTCTTGCCTTGCCGGTTCCTAAATTATAAATTCCTGACGTTGGCTGTCGATGCATCAGCCAAAAACAAATTTTCACAACATCTTTCACATACACAAAATCACGCAACTGCTTTCCATCTTCATAACCCGGCTTATGCGATTTGAACAATTTTACAAAACCATTTTTTTGTATTTGATTAAATGAATGAAAAATCACGCTTGCCATTCTTCCTTTGTGATATTCATTCGGTCCGTAAACATTAAAGAATTTTAGCCCAATCCATGTTGGTGGATAATTTTTTTGATGAAGCACCCATTTATCAAACTCATTTTTTGAAACGCCGTAAGGATTTAGCGGATGCAGTGAAGGAATGATTTTGTGGCTGTCTTCATAACCCAAATCACCGTTGCCATACGTTGCCGCAGAAGATGCATAGATTAAAGGAATGCTATGAACTGTGCAATATTCCCAAACTTTTTTTGAATACTCAACATTCAATCGTTGATGAATCGCGTAATCAAATTCAGTTGTATCAGTTCTAGCTCCAAGATGAAAAATAAAATCAATGCGCGGCTGGTTCCTGAAAAGCCATTCAAAGAAATATTCTCTTTCAACTTTATCAGAAAATTTTTTCTTTTCGAAATTCGGCTGCTTGTCGGCGCGACTGAAATCATCAACTATTACAATATTATAATAGCCTTTATAATTCAAGTATTCAACAAGGCAACTACCGATGAACCCGGCTGCACCTGTTACAACAATTTTTGATTCTCGTCTGATCAAAGTATAAAATTTATAAAGAACCTAATGCACTTTCCGCTTCGGTAACGCCAAGCAAATCTCCTATAGCATTGTCATATTTTTCTTTCCACGACAAAATGTTCCCCCAATCCTGACCATCAACTTCAACTGACCCTTCGGTAACAAAACCTATTTCCTCATAAGGAAAATCGCCCAACACTTTTCTGAATTCATCTTCATTCAGAATTTCAACGCTCACCACTACCCTGCTTTGCGATTCGCCAAACCAATACGCATCTTTTCTTATTTTATAATCATTTGCAACAACATCAAAGCCAAGATTATTTTTGAAAGCAGATTCAAGAAGCGTTACAAACAGGCCGCCTTCGCTCACATCATGCGCTGACTTAATCAATTTCCTTTTAATCAATTCTTTCACTTTTTCCTGCAATGCAAATTCTTCATCAATATCAAAATGTGGAGCAGGGCTAAATTCCACACCTTGAATCTTGTGCAGATATTCTGACGAATTGATGTCTTCTGTACTTTTGCCAATCAGGAAAATCAAATTATTTTCTTCTTTGAAATCCAATGTCATTTTATCTTTCACGCTTTCGAGCACACCAACCATACCTATTGTTGGCGTAGGGTAAACAGCCCCTTCAGGATGCTGATTATAAAAACTGACATTACCTCCAGTCACCGGCGTATCAAATTTTCTGCAGGCATCTCCCATTCCCTTGATGGCTTGAACAAATTGATAATACACTTCAGGCTTATATGGATTACCAAAGTTCAAACAGTTGGTTACGCCTAACGGTTGTCCACCGCTGCAAACAATATTTCTTGCAGCTTCAGCAACAGCAATCATCGCGCCTTTATAAGGGTCTGCATACACATACCGGCTGTTGCAATCCGTTGTAATCGCCAATGCTTTTTTAGTTCCTTTTGCAATCACAATAGCAGCATCGCTCGGTTCATTCGTCGAAGAATTCGCTGCGCCGACTGTACTGTCATATTGAACAGCCACCCATTTTTTTGATGCAATATTAGGTATTGAAATAATTTGTTCAGCAGTTGCTTTCAAATCATCAGGCACTTCAATCGATGAAGCATCAAATGATTTTATATTCTTTAAATATTCAGGTTCTTTATATTCTCTGTCATATTGCGGTGCGCCACCACCAAGCACCAATTCATAAGCGGGGATTTCTGCTTCCAGATTTCCATGCATATAAAAACGGAGCATGCCATCATCAGTTACTTCACCAATTTCAGCGCAAGGCAAATCCCATTTGGTGAAAATTTTTGTCACTTCATTTTCACGGCCTTTAGTAACGACCATCAACATACGCTCCTGGCTTTCGCTCAATAATAATTCCCAGGCTTTCATATTCGTTTGCCGGGCAGGGACTTTGTCCAAATCAATCTTCATTCCAACTTCACCTTTTGCGCTCATCTCGGAAGTAGAGCAAATAATTCCTGCAGCTCCCATATCCTGCATGCCAACAACAGCGCCGGTTTTAATCACTTCCAAACAAGCTTCCAATAATTTCTTTTCCTGAAACGGGTCGCCGACCTGAACAGCAGGCAATTCTTCTGTACTTTCTTTGGTAATATTTGCTGATGCAAATGAAGCGCCACCGATCCCATCTTTGCCTGTTGCGCTTCCAACAAACATCACCGGATTGCCGGTTCCTTTTGCTGTTGCAGAAATCGTTTCGCCGTTTTTCAAAATGCCAACGCTCATTGCATTCACTAATGGATTGGTGTGATAACAATCTTCAAAATAAATTTCACCACCAACAGTTGGCACGCCAAAACAATTTCCATAATGACCGATTCCATGCACAACACCAGACAAAAGATGTTGTGTTTTTGCTTCTTTAAGATTACCAAAACGCAAAGAATTTAATGAAGCGATTGGTCTTGCGCCCATCGTGAAAATATCGCGATGAATGCCGCCAACTCCGGTCGCTGCTCCCTGAAAAGGCTCAATTGCTGAAGGATGGTTATGTGATTCTATTTTGAAGACAACACCATAGCCATCGCCGATGTCCATCAGCCCGGCATTTTCTTCACCGGCTTTCACGAGCATTTTACTTCCTTCGCGAGGCAAAGTTTTTAGCCATTTGATAGAATTTTTATAGCTGCAATGCTCGCTCCACATGGCACTGAATGCACACAGCTCTGTGAAATTGGGCGTTCTTCCAAGCTTTTGTTTGATGAGTTCAAATTCTTCGGCTGTTAATCTTAACTGTTCGGCTGTTTGTACTGTTATTTCCATAATGTGTAAGAAAGCGCAAAATTACAAACACCACATCAATCTTATTTATAATTTTATCACCAGTTAAAACAACCTGATGAGAATTGCTTTTATTCACCCGCACAAGGCTTTTTTGCCGGAAATTGATGCCTACCAAAATTTTTTTCCCACCTATAATATTGAAACAATTGTTTGCAAAACCGATGATATTATAAATGCAGATGTCGAATGGCATTTCATGGGAACTGACAAAACCAAGAAAAAAAACAGTGTTATCAAAATTCATGAATATACTTCCGCTTCTGTTCCGCCATTGATTCATCTGAAAAATTTGTCAAAGAAAATATTGAATGCGAAGCCCGATTATCGCTTGTTCCTGAATGAATACGTGAAAAACAAATTCAGCTTTAAAGATGACATTCCATTTGGGTTTCGGGACATGGGAATTTCAGATTCATTTCTACATTTTGAAAATAGTCCTATAAAAAAAGAATATGATTTTGTGTATGCAGGAAGTGTGAATGCAGGAAGGCAAATTGACAAACTGATAGAAATTTTTACAAGAAGAAATGTAGAGAAAAAATCATTATTGATAATTAGCAAAGATTATCATGAACTCCAAAGCAAGTTCAGTCAGTTTGATAATATTCATTTCATCGGGCCGATTGCTCACAATGAAATGCCATCGCAAATTTCAAAAGCAAAGTTTGCAATTAATTTTATAGTTGACGAAGAGCCATTCAATGAACAAACTTCTACCAAGTTATTGGAATATGCAGCAATGAGAATCCCGATTGTTACGACAGATTATAAATGGGTACGAAATTTTCAAAAGGAACACGGAAGCAATTTCTTTTATCTAAAAGAAGACTTCTCAAATTTTGTCTTCGAATATGTTTCTGGATTCGATTATTCATTTCCTGATTTAAAAAACTGGCGATGGGAAAATCAAATCAGAAAATCTGGTGTGGTTGAATTTTTACAATCAAAATTTTCGGGGTTATCTTTTTGAGCTGAACACGAATTTTGGCAAATTACACGAAGTAACTCTCTTAATTCGCCTAAATTCGTGTCATTTGTGTTTTAAATATTTTTCAACGTTCTCTCATATTCCTTAATCACGCTTTCAACATTGAATTTTTTCATTACTAAAGCTCTACCATTTTTGCCCATCCTAACTCTTTCTTCATTTGAAAGATTAATCATCTTTTCCATTTTGTCTGCAATGTCAAATGGGTCGTTCAGGTTACATACATA
Organism: Puia sp.; assembly: GCA_035295505.1. GTDB lineage: Bacteria > Bacteroidota > Bacteroidia > Chitinophagales > Chitinophagaceae > Puia. The sequence goes on from DATGIX010000232.1 coordinate 4,320, forward strand.
TCCGTTGGAATTATTCAGCACGACTTCTTTGCAGCCCCGATTTAATGAAGTGATGATGGGCAATTCCATGCTCGCAGCTTCCATCAGGCAACGGGGAACGCCTTCATTATAAAAAGAAGGAAATACGAAACAGTCCGCGTTTTTAAGATATGGGCGAACATCTTTTGCAAAGCCATGATACTTTACCAAGCCCTCATCTTCCCATTTTTTCAAATCATTTTCCGGAACCGAATCAGGATGATTTTTTTCAAAAAAACCAATCAATTCAAAATTCACTTCATATCCCTTATTCTTCACAATGCGTGCCGCGTCTGCATAGATGGCAACACCTTTGCTCTTTAATAATCTTGTACTCATCAAAAATGTAAACTGTCTATCGTTCGAAGCATTTTCTTTAAAATCAGGAGAGAAATAATTTGTATTCACTCCTTCCCCAGGAAGTATTTTTATTCTTTTGATATCAACGATTTTCTCGCTGATAAAAGCTTTTGCATCTTCATTGTTCAAAAACCAAACCTCGCTTGTTTTGCGGAGCGCCTTTTTATATAAGCTTTTTACGATTTTATAAAGCCAGTTTTTTTTCGCGAAAGAATAACCTAATCCCGTAATAACCGCCACAGACCTGATGTCGCAGGCTGCTGCCGCTAAAGAACCATAAATATTCGGCTTAATGACATAATGAAAAATGACAGCAGGTTTTTTCTGCGCGTAAATTTTTTTAAGCTGGTTGTATAAATTTAAATCGAGTAGCGGGTTTTCTGAACGGTTATTGAAATCAATAGAAATATATTCACAGCCTTCCTGCATTAATAAAGAAGAATATTCATCATCAGGAGCAATCACCAGAATGCGATATCCGTTTAGGTGAAGCTGACGAATAACGTCCAACCTGAAATTATATACCGACCATGCGCTGTTCGACACAAAGGCAATCAACTTATCATTCTCTGTCGTGCTATTATTCATTCAGGTATATTAAATCCAAATTTATAGATTTGATGCCTTAAACTCTCATTTCAGACATTTTATGCTGTCAGCAATACTTTTTATATTTTATTTCATCATTCTTTTGCTTGCATTGACAGCAGTCATTAAAAGAAAAAAAATCAATATTTCTTTCCGTTCATTAACGCTGATATATGCCTACAAAGTGTTGCTGGGCTGCGCTTACGGATACATCTTTTTTAAGTTCTATAAAGGTGACGACACCTGGATGAACCACTTTGATTCTTTAGTACAGTATCAAAAATTGATTCATCATCCTGTTGATTTTGCCAAAGACTTTCTCCCTTACTCAGCATTTAGCGCATCCAATAATTTTTGGCAGGGCATTCAATATTATATATGGGATCTGGAGTTTTATTCTACAACAAAGCTGCTCTCCTTTTTTAATATTTTCAGCAGGGGCAATTATTATATCAATGTGCTATTTTTTGATTCCATCACTATTATTGGTTTATTATTGCTATATAAACTGATCGAAAAGAAAATCTCAAACAAAAAAATATTGATTGTCGTTTTGTTCTTTATGCCTCTTACCACATTTTGGTTGAGCGGGATTAGAACTGAAGGATTAATCTTACTGCTTCTTTCTGCTACCATTTATTATTCGAATAAATGGTTTAATGAACAAAAAAAGCCTGCGTATTTTTTGATCGCTCTCATCGGGCTAATCGGCTGTATCATATTGAGAGCTCAAATGCTATTTGTGTTCATGCCCGCATTTTTCAGTCTCACTCTAAGCTGGAAAAAACCCGAAAAAGGGGTTTATTATTTCGGTGCTATTTATGCTGCATGCATAATTATTTTCTTTTCCGGCATTTTTATTTCACCTGAAAATAACCTATCCATGCCCGTTATAAAACGCCAGCAGGAATTTTTCAGGCTGCACGGAAATACCAGCTACAAACTTGACAGCCTCCGGCCTTCTGTAACAAGTTTTGCAAAAGTGTTGCCGCAAGCTTTTTCAAACACTTTTTTAAGACCATTCGTTTGGGAAGCAAAAGGCGCTTTGCAAATATTCACGGCAATCGACATTATTATGTTTTGGCTTTTGTTATTGATTGCTGTTTTTTATCGAAAAAAAAATTGGAGAGAAATCTTGAATCAACCTTTATTTTTGTTTTTCGTGTTTTATGGGGTTAGCCAAATTGTTTTTATCGGCTACATCGTTCCTTTTCCTGGTGCAATTGTTCGTTACAAATCTATTGCCGAGCTTTTTCTTTTATTATCTCTGACTTTTATTTCAGATTACAATCGATTGAGCGGTTTATTTCAAAAAAATGACTTATTAAAATAAATAATATACTTAATATATCTATTCATTTATTACTCAATTCGCACTAAAACCGTCATTTCCTTAAACATTTCGCTTGTTTTTTTAGTTTTCAGCATCTTATCCACAAAAAAGAACTGTTTTTTTTATTTAGGATGAAATCCGTTAGTTTCGCGAAAAACTAATTAGCATGTCTTCATTAAGATTCAAATCAATCGACAACCTAAACACGGCTGCTGAGGGAAAGGTAGCTGGTTCAGCTAAAATCACTGCTATTTTCAACGAAAATGTTTTTACCTTAAAAACTGCACGTGCATTTTTGAGCGATGAAGCATACAAAAGCCTTTTGAGTTCTGTGAAAGGTGGAAAGAAAATTGACAGGGCTGTTGCAAACCAAATTTCTGCCGGTCTTCGTCAATGGGCTGAAGCAAAAGGCGTAACTCACTTCACGCACTGGTTCCAACCACTCACAGGAACTGCTGCTGAAAAACACGATTCTTTTTTTACTTTAAAAAGTGATGGCACTCCAATCGAAGAGTTTGACGGTGCTGCTTTGATACAACAAGAACCTGATGCATCTTCTTTTCCAAGCGGTGGTTTGAGAGCAACTTTTGAAGCTCGCGGCTACACTGCATGGGACCCGTCTTCACCTATTTTCGTGATGGAAATCGGTGCAGGAAAAACGCTTTGCATTCCTACTATATTTGTTTCTTACACTGGCGAATCTTTAGATTATAAGGCACCTTTATTAAAAGCACTTGGTGCATTAGATAAATCTGCCGTTGATGTTTGTCACTACTTCGATAAGAACGTTACCAAAGTTTCTGCAACACTCGGTTGGGAACAGGAATATTTTGTGATTGATGAAGGCTTCTTCAACGCTCGCCCTGATTTGGTAATGAGCGGAAGAACAGTGTTCGGTCATTCACCTGCAAAAGGCCAGCAATTGGAAGACCACTATTTCGGTTCTATTCCTGAAAGAACTTATGCTTTCATGCGCGATTTTGAAGAAGAATCTTATAAACTTGGCATTCCATTGCGCACAAGACATAATGAAGTTGCCCCTGCTCAGTTCGAGTGCGCTCCTATATTTGAAGAAGTAAGTGTTGCAGTTGACCACAACTTATTATTAATGGACATTATGGACAGGGTTTCACGCCGCCACAAGCTGCGCGTTCTGTTGCATGAAAAACCATTTGCAGGAATCAATGGTAATGGCAAGCATAATAACTGGAGCATGTCAACAGATACAGGTGTGAACCTTCTTGCTCCAGGCAAAACGCCAAAAACAAATTTGATGTTCCTCACATTCTTTGTGAACACCATCAAAGCCGTTCATGATTATGCTGATATTTTGAGAGCTTCCATCGCTTCTGCAGGAAATGATTTCCGTCTCGGAGCAAACGAAGCCCCTCCTGCAATCATCTCTGTTTTCATCGGACAATATCTGACTAAAGTACTGGGCGATGTGAAAGAAAGAGTAGGTGATAAATTCGATGAACAAGATGAAGCAATTTTGAAACTCGATTTACATAAGAGCATTCCTGAATTGTTGTTGGATAATACAGATAGAAACAGAACTTCACCATTTGCTTTTACAGGAAATAAATTTGAATTCCGTGCTGTTGGTTCTGCTGCAAACTGCGCAAATGCAATGACTGCGTTAAACACAATTCTTGCTGAAACATTGAAGAACTTTAAATCTGATGTTGATGCATTGATTGACAAAGGCGAGAAAAAAGAAATCGCTATCATGCACGTAATCCGTGAATATATTGTGAGCAGCGAAAAAGTATTATTTGAAGGCGACGGTTACAGTGAGGAATGGCATCATGAAGCTGAAAGAAGAGGATTGCCAAATGTTCGCACAACACCACTTGCATTGGATGCGATGGTTACTGAAAAAGCTAAAAAACTGTTTGAAGAAAACGGCGTGTACTCTCATTCAGAACTGGAAGCAAGACATGAAATCGAGCTTGAAAAATATATAAAGAAAGTTCAGATTGAAGCTCGCATTATGGGCGAATTGGCAACGAGCCATATTTTGCCTCCATCAATCAAATATCAAAACACTTTGATTCAAAACATTATTGGTTTGAAGGAAGTTGGATTGAAAGAAACTTCATATGCTAATCAAAAACAAATTCTTGAAAAAATTTCTGAGCATATTGGAAAAATCAGTGAACTGGTTGAGAAAATGATTGAAGCACGCAAAGTATCAAATGCCATTTCTGACACAAGAACTAAAGCGATTGCTTACAATTCTCAGGTTAAAGAACCATTCTTTGATGAGATTCGTTACCATGCTGATAAGCTCGAATTGTTGGTTGACGATAGCGAATGGATACTTCCAAAATACAGAGAAATGTTGTTCTTAAGATAATTATCGAACCGTATAAAAGTTCGAAAGCTCACCTTCCGGTGAGCTTTTTTATTGCAATAAGGAATGAAAAATTAGAAATAAGGAATTAGGAAGTTGGCTGATGAATTTCAGTTTCCCATACTTTCCCATTTTTAATTTCACATTCCTCATTTCTTATTCTCCAGTTTTTCCCTCACCCATTTCATCGCCAAATCAAATTGCTGTTTTTCTGTGATGTTGGAATTATCAAGAACAATTGCATCTTCTGCTTGTCTTAGTGGACTTACTTCACGATGGGAATCGATATAATCACGCATTTCCAGATTATCTCGAACTTCTTCAATAGTAACGTTTGGATTTTTTTCGTAGAGTTCTTTAAATCGTCTTTCGACTCGAACAGCATTATCCGCAGTCATAAAAATTTTCAGTTCCGCTTTTGGAAAAACAGTTGTACCGATATCTCTTCCATCCATCACGATTCCTTTTTTCTCTCCCATTTTTCTTTGCTGGTCAACAGCAAATGTTCGCACCGATTTAATAGCAGCTACATCGCTCACTTTTTCTGCAATCACCAAATCGCGAATGACATATTCAACATTCTCTTCGTTCAAATGAATTTCACTTTGCTTGCTTTTTTCATTGTACACAAATTGAAGTACTATATTTTTCAATGCTTCATCCACCTGTTTTGGCTTTGTCCAGTCGATATGATTGCGCAGGAAATATAAAGTGATGGCGCGGTACATAGCGCCGCTGTCGATATACACATAATTCAGTTCTTTCGCCAATTGTTTTGCCAGCGTGCTTTTGCCGCATGATGACCATCCGTCAATCGTAATAATAATTTTCTTTTCGCCTTTCATGGATGTCTGAACTATAATTTATAGAATTGCTCAATATATTTTGAAACCTCCGCAACTTACAAATTATCATCGTCATTTCGAGCGAAGCCATTTGGGAGCTCTATGCGTCAGCGATTAACTGCGAAGCGAGAAATCTGACTGATTTTGAAATTGAAGTTAGATTTTTTTATCCCACATTACGTCATACTGTTCAGAATTTTATTCTGCGGGATTCTAAATGGTGATGCAGAATTTACCAATTCTTTATTTCATGCCAAAGGTCCTTCCAATCCGGGTTTGTGCTATTTATTAATTTCTCCTTTTTCTCTCTTCTCCATTTTTTAATTTCTTTTTCTCGGGCAATTGCTTCTTCAATAGAAGAAAAATTTTCATAATAAACCAGATACTCCAAATTATATTTATCTGTAAAGCTTTCTTTTAAAAAATGATTTTGATGTTGTTGAACTCGCGCTAAAAAATTACTGGTAACACCAATATACAAGGTTGTTTTATTCTTGTTGGTCATGATATAAACTGTTCCGCCTCGTTGCATAGAGTAAAGATTGATTTACTTAAGCGCAAACATAACCCAATTGCAACTTGCAAATTATCATCGTCATTTCGATCAAAGCCATTTGGAAGTATTATTATTCGTTATTATCGGCGAAGCGAGAAACCTGTCTGGCACTTTAGTTTGGAGTTAGATTTCTCATCCCGCATTGCTCGATGTAATTCACAAATCCACGCTACGAGATTCGAAATGACGACTCTCTAATTTTTTTCAAGGTTCAAAATTTCAGAAATTCATTAAATAAAAATGCCCCGCAATTGCGGGGCATTACTGATTATAATAATGGTTTAAGCTTCTGATTTCTGTGCTTCTCTTTCTTTCAGAGAGAATTTTATTTTTGAATTCTCTTTGTCCAAATCCCCAATCAGCACATCACCGTTCTTGATGTTCATGCTCAGGATTTCTTCTGCTAACGGGTCTTCGAGATATTTCTGGATTGCCCTGTGCAAAGGTCTTGCGCCGAACTGCTGGTCGTAACCTTTATCAGCAATAAAATCTTTTGCTTCAGGAGTTAATTCTAACGTGAAGCCCAAAGTATTCAAGCGTTTTAGCACACCTTTCATCAGGATGTCTATTATCTCGAAAATATTTTCTTTGGTAAGTGAATTGAAAATAATCACGTCATCAATCCTGTTCAAAAACTCAGGACTGAAGGTGCGCTTGAGCGCTTTTTCAATCACCATTTTATTATTCTCATCAGAATTTTGCTGACGATTCGCAGTTGCAAAACCAACACCATCACCGAAATCTTTCAACTGTCTTGCACCGATGTTCGAAGTCATGATGATGAGCGTGTTCTTGAAATCAATTTTTCTTCCAAGACCATCTGTCAACTGACCATCATCGAGCACCTGCAACAAAATATTGTAAATATCAGGATGTGCCTTTTCAATTTCATCCAGCAATATCACTGCATACGGTTTACGGCGAACTTTTTCCGTGAGCTGACCACCTTCTTCATAACCCACATATCCCGGAGGCGCACCAATCAATCGGCTCACGGTAAACTTTTCCATGTATTCGCTCATGTCAATGCGGATTAATGCATCTTCAGAATCGAACATATATCTTGCGAGCGAACGAGCTAACTCTGTTTTACCAACACCGGTTGGTCCAAGGAAAATAAATGTGCCCACAGGTTTTTTCGGGTCTTTCAATCCGACACGATTACGCTGAATGGCTTTCACCACTTTTTGAATCGCTTCAGTTTGCCCAACCACCATTCCTTTCATGTCAATTGCCATGTTGCGAAGTTTCTCACTTTCTGCCTGCACCATTCTCTTCACCGGAATGCCTGTCATCATGCTCACCACTTCGGCAATATTTTCTTCATCAATCGGAAATCTTTTGTGCTTGCTTTCTTCTTCCCATTCTGCTTTTGCTCTTTCGAGTTCTTCCTGTAATCTTTTTTCTGTATCGCGAAGAGAAGCTGCTTCTTCAAATTTCTGGCTCTTGACAACTTTATTTTTTTCATTCTTCACATCTTCAATCTTCTTCTCGAGCTCAACAATATTCTGAGGAACATTGATATTTTTCAAATGCACTCTTGCGCCAACTTCATCGAGCACGTCTATTGCTTTGTCCGGCAACAAACGATCAGTCATGTAACGGTCGCTGAGCTTCACACATGCATCAATCGCATCATCAGAATAAGTGACGTTGTGATAATCTTCGTATTTAGATTTGATATTATTCAGAATCTGAATCGTTTCATCAACTGTTGGCGGTTCTATCATCACTTTTTGAAAACGACGGTCAAGTGCTCCGTCTTTTTCAATATACATTCTGTATTCGTCCAAAGTAGAAGCGCCGATGCACTGCAGTTCGCCTCTTGCCAGAGCCGGTTTGAAAATGTTTGAAGCATCCAATGAACCGCTTGCTCCGCCTGCACCAACAATCGTATGAATTTCATCAATGAAAAGAATCACATCGCGGTTCTTTTCAAGTTCGTTCATGATTGCTTTCATTCTTTCTTCAAACTGACCGCGATATTTTGTTCCCGCAACCAATGCTGCAAGGTCAAGTGAAATCACGCGTTTGTCGAACAGCACACGTGAAACTTTTCTTTGCACAATGCGCAAAGCAAGTCCTTCAACGATGGCTGTTTTACCAACACCAGGCTCACCTATTAATATCGGATTGTTTTTCTTTCTGCGTGAAAGTATCTGAGAAACTCTTTCAATTTCTGTTTCTCTGCCCACAATCGGGTCGAGCGAATTTGTTTCTGCGAGGCGAGTGATATCTCTTCCGAAATTATCAAGCACAGGCGTTTTGCTTTTTGCGCCGCTTGCTGCTTTTGACTTTTGCTGAGAGAATTTTTTCTCTTCATCAAAATCATCTTCATTCTCATCCGCATAATCGCTGCGGATATCATTGCTTTTCACTACACCTAATTCATTCCTGAATAAATCGTAGTCCACATCAAACTGATTTAAAATCTGAGTGGCAATATTTTCTTTGTTCTTTAATATCGAGAGCATCAGGTGCTCGGTTTCAACAGTAGCACTTTTCAGGGCTTTGGCTTCGAGCACGGTAACACGGATTACTTTCTCCGCTTGTTTCGTAAGAGGTAAGCTGTTGATGTTTGCAATATTTTTACCGGTTTTGTCTTTCACTGCCAGTTCCACTTCTTTCCGCAATTCGTACAAGTCAACATTAAAGCTTTTTAAAATGCGCACTGCTGTATTGTCTCCCTCGCGAATCAAACCAAGCAACAAATGTTCTGTGCCGATAAAATCATTACCTAATCTCAGCGCTTCTTCCCTGCTGAACGATATAATTTCTTTAACCTGGGCTGAAAAATTATTATCCATTTTTTAAGTAATTGAGCTTTATACAATAATAACGAATATTTTTGATTTCTATTTCCGTCTTCTTATTAACGTATGTGAATACCGTTTGAGTACAATGAAGTTCAAAATTGATACCAGAGAAAAATTCCATGCCATTACCATCAATGAACCTGTTTTTGCTGCTAATATGACAGCAGAATTAAAAGATTGTTTGGTAAACGAACAACAAAATGGCGTTAAAAACGTGGTGCTGAATTTAAAAGACATAAAAAGCATGGATAACGCTGCTGCTGAAGCGCTCGTGAAATTGCAGCAAAGTTTTTATGAGAGCAATGCATCTTTTGTGATTTGTGAGCTCAATGAAGACGTTGAAAAATTTTTAGATGAGGATGGATTGCTCGAGCTGATGAACGTGACGCCAACAGAAAGCGAAGCCGGCGATATTGTTCAGATGGAAGAGATTGAAAGGGAGTTGATGGGAGAATAGTTTCCAGTCTGGAGTTTAGAGTTTCGAGTTCTCAATTCTAAATCGCTCATTGAGTTTGTAATCGTTCGTTCATCCACAGAACCGAAAACTACAAACTGGAAACTCGAAACTATTTTGATACCAGCATTTGTTCGCTCTTCAACATCCTTGCAGCTTGTCCGCCGCGGCGGATCGCAATCCTTTCATCTGTAGTGCTACTATTGAGCTTTGGCATTCTCCGCAATTTTCATCACAATAATTTCAATTAATCAGCGGGCAAGACCTGTCAGGTTTTTAAAACCTGACAGGTCTGTAATTTCGTTGTCTTGCTTTACTCTAAAAATATTCGAACTTTTTATGGCTTCAGGTGTTAATGAAGTATGCATTCAAAATCTCCTTTCTCAGAAATTAAATATTTCTGTCGATTCAATTTACTTCGCTCCTGTCAACGGTGGTTGCATCAATGAGACTTATAAAATAATCATCAATCAATCTCAGCATTTTTTCTGCAAAATAAATTCAGCCAAAAAATTTCCATCGTTTTTGATTAAAGAGAAAAATGGATTGGAATTATTAGCAAAACAAAATATCATTAAAACACCTTCTGTTATTGCATGCGAAGAAACAGAAAGCGAACAAATCCTGATTCTTGAATGGATTGAACAAGGATTAAAAACAAAAAGATTCTGGGAAATATTTGGGGAACAGTTGGCTAAGCTTCATTATGTTTCAAACAATTATTTTGGATTGGAAGAAGACAATTATATGGGCGCATTGCATCAATCAAATAGTCTATCAAAAAAATGGGTTGATTTTTTTATTCTACAAAGATTAGAGCAGCAAATAAAATTAGCAGTCGATAATAATCTGCTTGAACAAAAGCACGTTCATCAATTTCAAAATCTTTATAAATTCTTACCAGAAATTTTTCTCGACGAAAATCCATCATTGCTTCATGGCGATTTGTGGAGCGGCAATTTTTTGTGTGATGAAAACAGTTTTCCTGTTTTGATTGACCCTGCAATTTATTTCGGCAATCGCCACATCGACCTTGCGATGACTACCTTATTCGGCGGCTTTGACAAAACTTTCTATGATTCCTATCACCATCATTTTACATTACCAACAAACCATCGCCAGATTTGGGATGTATGCAATTTGTATCCGCTGTTAATCCATTTGAATTTGTTTGGCAGAAGTTATCTGCATGATATTTTGTCGATGATTCAACGGTATTGATTTTCCATTCTTAAACCACCAAACGATTACTCAAGTTTTTACCGTCATTCCCGCGTAGGCGGGAATCCCATGCTCAAATTTTCAAGATAAGTATTATGGGATTCCCACTTTCGTGGGAATGACGGGAACTTCATGATTAACCTGGAATACACCCAGTTTAAAGTTTCGGCTCTGTACATTCCAAATTAAAAATTGTATTATTATCTTACACAATAATCGTAGCCGATGCAGCATAATCTCCTTGTTGCCCGTCTATAACCGGATTGTACTTTAAAAACTTTTATGCTCGCAGTAACTATACTTGGCAACAACTCTGCGCTTCCCGCATTCGACCGTCACCCAACGGCGCAGGTAGTTACTATGGATGAATATCATTTCCTCGTTGATTGCGGCGAAGGCACGCAATCACAAATGGCAAAATATAAAATCAGGCGCAGCAAAATCAGCCACATTTTTATTTCACATCTTCACGGCGACCATTATTTTGGATTGATTGGATTGCTCACCAGCATGGGATTATTAGGAAGACTGCAGGAAATTCATCTCTATGCGCCACCGATGCTGAAAGAAATGATTGACATGCAACTTTCAGTCGCAGATACACAGCTTCCGTATCCATTGCATTTCCATCCACTTTGCGAGGAAGGAATTATCGTCAAAGAAAATAAGTTTGAGATTAGCACCTTCAAAGTGCAGCATCGTATCGAATGCTGGGGATTCAAATTCAGCGAGATTAAACCTTTGCGAAGAATCAATCCTGAAAAAGCGAGAGAACACGAAGTGCCTTCATCTTTTTTTGAAAGATTAAAATGGGGTGAAGATTATACAACAAAAGACAACAGGATTATCAAAAATGAATGGGTGACTGATGCAGGAGCAAAACCAAAATCTTACGCGTATTCTGCAGACACGATTTACGATGAGCGCATTGCAGAAAAAGTAAAAAATGTTTCTTTGCTATATCATGAAGCAACATATCTAAAAGACCTCGAAGAACGCGCCATCAAACGTTTTCATTGTACCACTACACAAGCTGCATCGATTGCCAAAAAAGCGAATGCAGAAAAACTCATCATCGGGCATTTCAGTTCCAAATATGAAAAATTAGATGATTTTGAAAGAGAAGCGAAGGAAGTTTTTGAGAATACGGAGCTGGCGCTGGAAGGAGTTACTTATCGGGTTTGATGTTTTGTAATTTGTTTTATTAAGTGATATTTCTCCAACACTTTAATGGTATAATCAGAGTTGTCATCAGGGTATTTAGGGCTTAATATGATTAACTGAAGCTCAAAATTGCCTTCTTCATTTTTTTCTAAAGCCCCAATGAAAGTTCCTTCTGAAATCGAATCTCCTTTATTCAGAAAAGAGTTTTTCAAACCAGTATAAGAAATAAAATATCCATCGTGATTTTTTATTAGCACAACCTTGGCACCTTCAATTGTAAATATACTTGATACCTTACCTTCAGCGAAGTGAAAAACAGAATCGTGAGTTGAATAAATGTCCATGCCATTACCGGGGTCACCAAACAAAGACTCGTAACGGATAATAATACCATCCTTTACAGGAAGATTCTTTAAATACACTGTATCTTTTTTATCTTGACAAACACATGTTTTTGAAAGAATAGATAAAGAACAAAATATTATAAAGAATTTTATAATCATTTAAGCTATTTTTTGCACAACAAACTAAAATATCCACTTATAAAATCCCGGGAACTCTCTCCGCCAATTGGCTTCATTGTGTTTTCCATCCGGAACAATTTGCACTTTCAATTTTATTTTCTGGTTGCTTTTTAACAACGCAATCACGTTTTGCATATCGCTCACCATGGTTTCGCTTTCTGCACCACCTGCATAAAAATATATGTTGCCGTTTATTTTTGAAGACAATTTCTTTACATCATCTGCCAATTTCGGCGCAGTCCAGAATGCAGGAGAAAAAACTCCGGCGTTGCCAAAAACATTTGGATATTTCAGAATGGCATATAATGAAATCAATCCGCCCATTGAACTGCCTGCAACGCAGGTCTGGCGGGCATCAGGTAATGTCCGGAATTTTTTATCGATATAAGGCTTTAATGTTTTTGCTAAAAAATCCACATAAGCATCTCCTTCCGTTTTAATCAATTTATCTCCATTATTATCGTGCATCGTAAAATCATACGGATTGTATTCGCCCATTCTTTTTTCTGCTCCATTATCAATCCCAATCACAATGCATTCTTTGGTATTTGATATTGTGTCCAAAATTTCATCAACGCTCCATTCGCCAAAAGGAGCAGTGAATTCATCAAATAAATTTTGTCCATCATGCATATACAAAACCGGAAAACGTTTTGAAGTACTTTCATAATCAGCAGGAATATATGCCCAGATTCTTCTATATCGATTTAATTGAGGAATGAAAAATGCTGAATCGAGTATTATTACATTTTTACTTGCTGTATGTTTTTTCTCCTGCACAGCAAACTGGTCTTTCCATGCTTCTATGGAGAAATTCAAAACTGTATCAGACTGAATTTTCACAGAACGGTTTTCAATATCGCTTCCATCTTTTTTGCATTCCACTTTCTCCCAGCTTCCACGAGTGAATTTGAATTCATATAACCCGGCATCTACGTCCGGAAAGTCGATAAAGAAAATGCTGTCTGCATTTTTATGCAATTCAGCAGTTTCATCATCCGGTTTCCAATTATTGAAAGAACCGGCAATAAATATTTTATCTGAAGAAACAGGAATGCTGGCGAGATTAACACGGACTTTGAATTGGCTGTAAGAGTTAACAAAGAATAAAACTATGATTTGAAGGCTAATAAATTTTTTCATCGACTAGAAATTAACTTGTCAGGCAAAGAAAACCTAAGAATGATAAACTTGTCATTTATCTTTTCGATAATTATAAACTTGCCGAATAAAAAACATTAATCCTGGAATTGCAGCATATATTCTTGTTGAGCCTTTCCCAAAGACTAAAATTAATACAGCCATAAGCACAAAAAAAATAGTAATTATAAATCCTGTTTTTGTTTCATAAAGATTTGGAATTCTCTTCACGGAACCTTCTTCATTTTCATTTAATATTCTAACAATTTGTATGAATTTATTGGAAAATTTTTGGAAATCGTCTTGAGAATCTTTGAATTTAGTCAGCCTTATCAATACATTATTTTTCAATCGGATTTTTAAATTGTAATAATTTAGGTCATCCGAAAGTTGATATCCAGATATATCTTTCAACAAAATACTTTTTGATTGATAAGGTAGTATTCCGCTGATTTTATTTATTGCTATTTCTTTATCATTAAGCTTGATTAAAAGCTTAATTGTAGAAAGCCTATAAGAAATAATGATTGATAAAACATAAAAAATAATAAATAAAAATGTTCTGAGGTTGGATGAAAAGTTTATTAAAAATGAATCCAAAAAGTATTGCGCAAAACCGATGAAAAAAATAATTAACAAAACAAAGATTACAGGTTTAATAATCTTTACTTTGTAAGAATGCATTATAGAACATTAAGTTATACAGCAATAAGATTAAGTATTATCTCAAAAGATACGCTCTCATCTTCGCATGAATTTCTCTGCTCAACGGAACTAATGGAAGACGAAGAAAATTTTCAATTAACCCTAATTCAGTAAGCGCGGCTTTCACTCCGGCAGGATTATTTTCGGCAAATAATAATTCATAGCCTTCAATCAATTCATCATTCAGCAATTTGGCAGATTTATTTTCAGCTTTCAATGCCAGGCGCACCATCTCCGAAAATTTTTTCGGGAAACTGTTTGCAGCAACACTAATCACGCCATCCATTCCTGTCGTGACTTGTGGAAATGCCAATGCATCATCGCCACTCACGACTAAAAAATCGGCTGGCTTATCGCGCAATATCTGCATGCATTGCGCCATATCGCCGCTTGCTTCTTTGATGCCGGCAATATTATCTACTTCATGCGCCAGTTGAATCACAGTTGATGCATTAATATTTCTTCCGGTTCTTGAAGGCACATTATATAGTATGATTGGCTTTGGAGTTGCAGCAGCCAATGCTTTATAATGCTCAAACAATCCCTGCTGCGAAGGTTTGCTGTAATAAGGGCTTGCACTTAACACTGCAGCAGCATCATGCAAAGGAAATTTTTCTAAATCATCAATCAATTCCTTAGTGTTATTGCCACCGATTCCCACAACAACCGGAACTCGTTTATCAACTTTTGTGTAAGTGAAATTGACGATATTAATTTTCTCTTGTTTAGATAATGTTGGTGTTTCGCCTGTTGTTCCAAGTGTTACCACATATTCAACACCATCATTAATCACAAAATCAATGACTCGACTGAGCGCATCATAATCAATTTCAAAATTTGATTTAAAAGGTGTCACCAACGCTACACCTGTGCCACGAAGCAATGTCCTTAAGTCCATTTTATATGTTCAAAATTTTTTGTTGTTACTATTTTTTAGCAGCGTCGCTGTTTATTCTTCAGTAAAAGTGAGTGACACAACGATGCTTAATAGAATTACTAATGTTTGTTACATAATAATCTACGTAGTCACTTCATCCCAGAAACCCATTTTACTGAATTTTTCAATCCGCTTCTCTACTCTGTATTCAGGTGAATATTGTTTCAGTTCATGCAAAGTGCTTATTAACTTTGGCTTTAATAAAGCAGCAGCTTCGTCATAATCCCAATGTGCGCCGCCGATCGGTTCAGGAACGACATCATCAATCAATCCGAACTGATGCATATTCTCTGAGGTCAATCTCAATTCTTCTGCAGCTTTTTCTTTCTGCGCCCAACTGCGCCACAAAATAGAGCTGCAGTTTTCCGGTGAAATAACTGTATACCAGGAATTCTCGAGCATAAAAACCTTATCTCCCACACCAATGCCCAAAGCACCGCCGGACGCGCCTTCACCGATGATGACACAAATAACGGGCACGCGTAACCGAATCATCTCATAGATATTTCTCGCGATGGCTTCACCTTGCCCGCGCTCTTCCGCTTCGAGACCGGGATATGCGCCTGGTGTATCTATTAATGTGATCACAGGCTTATCAAATTTTTCAGCGAGCTTCATCAATCGTAAAGCTTTTCTATAGCCTTCAGGATTGGCCATCCCGAAATTGCGCATCTGGCGCATCTTGGTATTGGTCCCTTTTTGCTGGCCAATCATCATCACGGTTTGTCCATCCAATTGAGCGAAACCACCAACCATCGCTTTATCATCTTTCACATTTCTGTCGCCAAAAAGCTCTATAAAATTGTGGCACATCTTTTCAATGTACTTCATCGTGTAAGGTCTGTCCGGATGGCGGCTCAACTGCACTTTTTGCCAGCTTGTTAAGTGGCTGGTAATATCGCGCCTTCTTTCCAGCACCTGTGCTTCGAGCTTTTTGATAGAATCGCTGAGGTCTACCTTCGTTTTTTCGGCGGTCTGTTTCAGCTTTTCAATCTCATCAAAAAGTTCTTTGATGGGTTTTTCAAAATCGAGAAACTGTCGGTTTTTGTCCTGCGGCATGAGCTGCAAAATTTATTGGTGGGTGTAAAATTAAGGGAAGCAGATTTTGTTGT
>DATGIX010000233.1:0-9497 GCA_035295505.1 Puia sp.
GGCCTACCCATCTGGACCGCCTGGTCATAGTAAGGCGATACCGGAGGATGGTTATTTTTTTTGCAGGCAGCAAAGCACGCAACTGCCAGTAACAGCATTAAATATTTTGTAGTGTGCGTTTTCATTTTACTTGTCATTTGATTGTTGAAATTTTTTGTAGTTATCCATGTTTAATTTGATCCACTAGCTTCTTGCATGCTTGTGGTTAGCCAAACATTTATCTTGCCATTCTGTGCATGCAACAGCCACTTAGGTACTTCTACCACAATGCTCATCACATTCGTTCCCGCAAATGTGTCTTTGCCAGGATTGTTGAAGCCTGTTGCAGTGCCACCAAGGATTGCATGGAACTGGTCAAGATCAAAAAAGAAAGGATCATCTCTCGGACCTGCAAAAAGCCTGATGCCATTGGCACCAGTGCCGATAATCGGCGAAGAAGCACCATAAGGAGTTACACTGACTGAACCAATGTAATTTTCTTCTTCGATTTTGGTGCGGGTTCCGGTGATAGAAGGTCTGGCAGGTCCGAAGAAATTAACTTTGCCATCTTTGTAAATTGCCTGTATCACCAAGTCTTCCACATTGTCTCCATTGTTGTCAATCTTTAACTGGATCAATGTGTTCGGGTCGAATTTAGCAGCACCAGTCGCGCTGGGCGCAAGCAGGCCTTGAGAGTTTGCAACGAACACCATGTTGTCAGTGTTCTTTCCTTCAAAAACATAAAGGTCGGTTATGTCAGTAACCTGGCCTTTCACTGCAGGCGCATCCATATGATCGGCAGCGTACAAAATACCGCCAACGACCATGACCGCGCATGCGAGCATGAGCGCAATTTTTTTCCGTTTCATTGTAAATGAATTTTAAAAGTGAAAGATTTGTACAATCAATTACGGATTGCAAATGAGTTTGGATTTAAACGAATTAAATATTTAAGCGGAATACCCGCCGCAGATGAAAAAGGCCAAGTCATATCTTCTTATCCGGGCGCCAACAAAAAATTGCACGTGCGAGAAAAATCCCAGGAAGAATTATTTCCGAAAGAGAGGAATTTTAAGTGATGGATATTTTTATTTTCTTTTCCTTAAAAAGGCAACCAAATCACGAAAAAAAAATTTAAAATAACTGTCTACTAATTTTGTAGACTAATAAAACAGCCATACTTTTGCGTCATGTACAAATTATTCTTCTTTCTGGATTTCACTACTTCTTCCATCCGATGTTGATATTCCATTGTGCATTCCTGAAAATATTTGAGCGATAAATTTGGCCACGTGGCCGAGTGGCTAGGCATGGGTCTGCAAAACCTTTTACGGCGGTTCAATTCCGTCCGTGGCCTCCAGGTTTTTTTGGCATCAATCGTTAGAGGCAATGGCTTTCGTAAGAAAGCAGTTTTTTGGTTTTTTATGTTAAGAGGCTGCCTTTCCAGGCAGCCTGTTTTTTGAGTGTTGTATTTATTTTCTTCACAAACCATATCCCGGCTCTTGACAAATCAGAATCGAATCGTATCGTGAAATTTTATTTTCACTATGTTCCCGCGATCATCAAAATTGAGGCTGTCTAAGCATAACTGACGAAGGACATATTGCTTTTCCTGCGGGAAAATTTTATGATAAAGAATGTATGACTGCCCTTTCTCCTGAAAGACGGCATGATGGCCGGGGCCGTACACTTTTCCGTCGGCAGTGGTCTGCATAATCGGGCTTGTTTCTCCTTCTGTCCAGGGACCGGTTGGGCTGTTGCTTACAGAGTATCTTATTTTATAAGAAGAATCGATGGCTTTGCCCTCGGAATACATGAGATAATAGCGATCACCATGTTTGTAAATAAACGGAGCCTCAAAATAATGTGGTGGCGTAATATCGGAAGGTTTTCCATCAAATGAGCACATGTCTTTTTTGAGCTTTACACAAAAACATTTTCCATTCACCCAATTCAAGCCTGATCCCCAATACAAATAGGCGCTGCCATCATCGTCAATAAAACATTCTGCGTCGATCATATGGTACCCGGGAAAATAATTGCGTGAAATCAGCGGCACGTGTTCCGGCAACAAGCTCTTCCACGGCCCCAATGGATGGCTGCTCTCTCCTGCCCATATCTCGCTTCCTACTGAAACATACATATAGAATTTCCCTTTTCGCTGCACGACAGATGGCGCCCATACTTTCGCATCGCCTGAGCCTGGGCTTGTACAAGATTGCTTGCTAGGCCAATTGATATGTTTTTGTTGATAATGAATAAAATCACGGGTCTGAAAAACGGCGAGTTCGTTTCCGCCCCACGGATCAATCGTCGCGTAGATATAATAGTGACCCTGATAATGCACGATAGAAGGGTCAGCTGCATAAAAACCACCGAATAACGGGTTGCGTACCGTCTGCGACGAACTATTATGCGGTATCATTAATCCTATTGACATTAAAAGAAGAAATATTTTTTTCTTACTTTTTTCTTTCCAACATTTTAATGATGCAGCCTTCATTTTTTCAAGTAATTATTTTTCTTTGACAGCCTCGCCCAATGGCAAAGGCAGATGCAGGTTTTTCAGGAAGTGATTTTTTACTTTGTTCAACAAAAGAACCGGAGCTTGAATATCTCCTGATACTTCTACTGAATCGATATTCAGTTTTTGAACATCATCAAAAACGCAGGCTGAGCGAAAATCGCCCTTCACGGTTTTCAAAGTGATATTTTTCATCGTAAGGCCTTCTGCGTGCCTGATATAAAATCCCCAGGCCGGCAATTCCCCAAACATGGAGAACTCCGGATAACCTGAAGCATTTTCGGTTATGCGTTCCAGTGAGTCTATTCCATATTTTGTAATATTCTTGTCAGCACCACCTTCATATTCAATCTGTATGTTTTCAAGCATAATATCTCTGACCGGATTGTTTGGCAGGCCGCTGATGGAAGCAGGAAAAATATTGTGCGGGTATCTGATTTCCGGTCCCTCTGTTTCGTATCCTCTATCCGGCTTGCCTGATGGGATTTGAGCAATGATATCTTTAATAATGATATGCTGAACTTTACTAATTGCATCTGTTTTATTGCGATGACCAAGTTTTATGAAGATGGCATTTCCTGTATTTTTTGCTTTGATGTTTTTTACAAAGATGCTATCCAATATGCCGCCGTCAACAGCTTCCAGTGCAATAGCAGAGCGATATGTATCGTACACATCAATATCTTCTACTTTCACATTTTTGAAACCTCCGCGTGATGCAGTACCAAATTTTATGGCAGAAGCACTGGAACGCACGGTGCAATGCTTAATCAAAACATCTTCACAAAGTCTTTTCGAATTTTCTGATTTAAGGCAAATGCCATCGTCTGCCGCATTCACCATGCAGTCAGTAATTTTCACATCTTTACAATCGACTACATCAATGCCGTCATTGTTCCAATAAGAAGTGCTCTCTACTTTTATGTTATCAATAACAAGATGATTGCATTCTTTGTAATCCTGCACCCAGGTTGTCGCATTTTTAAATGTAACACCAGAAATTTTAATATTGCTGCAATTAAAAAAATAGAGCATTTGAGGCCTGTTTGCTTCTGTTGGCCGTTTCTGGTGCCACGGGTTTTCGGTTTGCCATTCCGGGTCTTGCAGCTTTCCTGCTTTGAGCATGGCAAACACATCATCAATCAATGCTTTTGCATTACCGTCAATTGTTCCTTTGCCGGTAATGGACATGTTTTCCAATCCCGTTCCTGAAATTAATGGATATGCATTACCGTTACCATAGTCCAGTCTTTTTGCACTGCCAAGCAATACCGCATTTTCTTCTAACCTTAGTTCCACACCTGATCTGAATTCAAAAGGGCCTGTAAGAAATATACCGGCAGGCACAACCACAATACCATCTCTATTCTTCCCGGCTTCATTCATTGCCTTTTGTATAGCATTGCTATTATTGCTAATGCCATCTGATTTTGCGCCGAAGTCAAGAATGTTGTATGTTTTCTTTTCTTGCGCTAATCCATTTTGCAACCAGCAAAGCAAAAAAATGATGAGCACGAAATATTTTTTTATGTATTGCATGGTCGTGTCTGTTTCAAATTTTATATTCATGGCTGATTTGAGAATATAATCTCATTATAATACTTATGGTACATTTTGTTTGAAACCTCAATACTATTGCCTCTGGTTGTAATCGGAAAATCATTTTGTTTGTTCACCCAATCCCATTCCCATTTCCTGATCTGCATTTCAAACTGAGCAAAATCAGCTTCTGTATTTTCTTTCAGTGACCGATCAAGCATATTCACAAATTGCTCCCATCTTTTCCTATAAAAATCATTTAACAAACCGCTCCATTGCCTGCATGAATATTCATGCAAAGGGCTATTGGCATCTCCCCATAATGTAATCAGATCTCTCGCATTGCGTTCATACAAAATTTTTTCTTCCACTGTTTTGCCATTGATCTTTGCTGCTTCTAACCAACGGCCTAATAAAAAATCTTTTCTTGTTGAGAGCAATTCATCCATGTCGCCAATCAACTTTAAAAATTCAGTACTGTTTTTTTCGAAATCAGGAATGTTTTTTTCTTTAAATGCGGCTACCCATTTCCTTTGCAAAATATTCGCATAATTGGCGAGAACCTGACGTGTCACATCGACGAAGTCAAATTGAAATCCATCGCTGGATTTATGTTTATCTGAGGCTTCAACAAACAACTTCCACACAGGAAGTAAATCAGCAGGATCATAATTCAGTTTCGTTCTTGTCCACACTGTCGTTGAATCCAGGGTAGGCCTACCTGTTAGTATAGATTCAGCGCCATCGCGGATGAGTTTGCCGTTATATGCAGTTCCTCGCAGGATTTGCCATGCATTCAAAAGACTTTTATCATCATCACCATAACGGTTACGCACATACTTTTTTGTCCAGTCATCCAGATTAATCGCATCTGTTTGCCATACATGTTGCATCATCAATTCATAAATCACCGGGTTTTGTTCTATTGCTTCCATCGTCATGCCGATGCCCGCCATATTTTTAGAAGAATCGTTAGCCAATGCTAATGCAGGCCCGTTTGCAACAACATCCATTCTCCCAAACAAATTAATGTTGCCGCCAAAATTGTTGATCATATTCCAGATCCACTGCTTGCCATAAAATGCCTGTGTCCTTTTCCATATCAGTTCAATCTCCGCAGCAAGGTCGAGCAGGATCATTTTATTATCGGGCACTGATTGCAGCAGCGCTTCTATCTGAGAGGCTTTCCAGAATTTACGGTCGCTGTAGAAAAGCCATCCCTGCATCACCCAAACTGCAGATGTATCTGTGTCCCGCATTCCCTGATAAATTTTTTTGCTGAGGCTTGATAGAAAAGCAGGATCGTCAGATGACGGTTCATTTTCATTAAATGTATCGGCAGAATACAAATGATCGGTACCGAATAATTTTGTTTGTGTTTGCAAAAACTTCTTTCCTATTTCTGCAAAAAGGGGATCTTCGGGATCGAGGATATACGTATCTGCAAAACCATTTTTCCAGTTAGCCACTTTCAATTTTGCATTTGGATATTTCTTTTTGAAAGCAGCAGGCACATGCCCTGTGAATGCAGGCATCACAGGCTTCATCCCCAGTTCGCGTTCTCTTTGCAAAATTTTTTGTTCCAATTCTTTATGGCTTTCCATCCAGCTAATGGGCAAAGGGCCACCCCAACCGTCTAAATTCCCCATCCAGAACCATGAAAAATATGCAGGACCTGAAAAAAAATCTTTCAGGTCATCATCAGTAAAACCCATTTGCTTGTACACTTCACGCCAGGTATATTCTTCACCTGTGATTGCAAGTGGCATATTGATTCCATGAAGTGCCATCCAGTCGATTTCTTTTTCCCAGCGAGGCCAATCCCACCAGCTCA
This sequence comes from Puia sp., assembly GCA_035295505.1. Lineage (GTDB taxonomy): Bacteria > Bacteroidota > Bacteroidia > Chitinophagales > Chitinophagaceae > Puia. Next base: position 5,877 of record DATGIX010000233.1, read on the forward strand.
TACTATAATTGAAAGTGCAATAATTCAAATAGTAGCGATATTCATAAGGACTTGTTTTGTGGATTTTAGAAGAAGGCAACGGAAGTTGTTTTGGAAGGTTCAGGTTCGTTCCGTTCCATGTGATCTGACAATGACAAAACTCAGTGAGATAATAATACAATGCTGATGCAATAGCAACTCCTGTATTGCCTCTTAATATTATTTTATTATTCCTGCTTTCAATTTCAAATGCATCTCTATTTTTTTCCGGATTTAATTTTTCAAAAGAGAAAACATTCGCATGCAAAGGCAGGATTCTTTTAATAAGATTTTGAACGGCGTTCACATCAAATTGCGCAAAGCTTCTTTGGTGCAATGACATAAGCACTGCCATGCAAACCCAAAAAAATATTTTTATAGAAAATTTCATTTATGCTTTCATCGCTGCTTTATAAAAAAGAGAATCCATGTATCAAATCAGAACAATCATCTTTAAAATTATGATAAAGCCCCGGGGCAAAAGTCCCGGGGCGCAACTACCTGCCAGGTAGTCCATTGCTTATGAAAACGACTACTGCCTATGAAGAAAAATTAATATCCTGTGTTTTGTTTTAGTGCCGGGTTCAATGTTAATGCCGATGTTGGGATTGGGAAAATGCGGCGATATGTATCCGTATTTGTCTTATATCCCCAACTGCCTTCAAATTTTCCGAAGCGGATCATATCGTTTCTATGCCAGCCTTCCCACGTAAGCTCACGGCAACGTTCATTATAAACACTGTCAAGCGTTACATCCGTCCACGCCGGGCTAGTGGTCCTGTTTGCTCGAAGGCTGTTTACAAGTGATAATGCAGTGGCACCATTGGTTGGGCTACCGCCGCGCAATATGGCTTCAGCTTTTGTCAGAACAATATCCGCATAACGAAAGATAGGTATGTCGTTGTTCTGGTTCCTGCTCGAGGAAGATGCATCGGGATAAAATTTTACATTTCTATATCCCTGGTTCCAGGCAATCTCATCATTGCCCACATCAAAACTATTGCTGACACCATTGAACGGGTCTTGCCCGTTTGCGATATCCTGCCGAAGCACAACATTTGGCCCCAGGTTTACCTGGTACGTATAGGTTCCTCCCGGATCGCTGCCGTTATAATACTGATCATAGCCAACATTGGTTGTTGTAACCGTCAGGGGAACTGTCCTGGCTGCATCCTGCCATTGCAGGCCTGTCAGCCATTGGCCATTTCTGACATCATTGGGATCATTGAAGTTTGCATAAAACTCCGGCAAGGTGCTAGCGGGGCCTGCGGGATCATAAGGAATATCAAAAAAATTAAACCCCGCGCCTGCAGCAACCTTACCCATCGAGCGGGGCACGTCATAACGGGCGTGATAATTTGCAGAACGACCATACCAGCCTGCCCCATTTGAATTAAAGGGAACAGCAAAAATAAATTCATCTTCACTACCTGGAGAAGTTGGCCCATTAGTAGGGTAAAACATCACCAGATAATTTGCCATATCAGTGATGCTGAACCTTCCCGAGCTGATGATATGATCACATGCTGCAATACAATCATCATATCGCTGTGTGCCTGTATAGTATTCTGCATTCAGGTACATTTTAGCAAGTAAGGCCCATGCGCCGTAAACCGTAAATCTTCCGTAAGTAGTCTGATCGGCCACAGTGCTCAAATAAGGGATGCAACTTTTAACATCACTCTCGATAAAACTGAACACTTGCACTCTCGGCACGTTGGTATGAGGAGAGAAATCACCATAAGCAGTATCAAGCGGCACATTGCCCCAATTGTCCATCAGCATAAAAATAGCATAATCACGAACCAACTTTAATTCAGCTAATTTCATCTGCTTGCTTGAACCAGTGGGCATGGTTGTATTTAATATTGATATTGCCTGATTTGCAGAACTGATTATCACAGCCATCCATCCCCAGGTGCCATTCAGATAGCCATTATCTTTTGTCCATGTGTGATAATGCATCTGCATGTTTTGAGCACCATCATACCAGTTGCCTCCATGAGCAGGCATCATTGATTCATCGGTGCTGTATGATTGCTGAAAGAAATATTCCTGAGCCAAATACCCATCAAGCGCAACATAAGGAGTAAGCTCAACCTGTATATATCCAAGCGAATCCTGCGGAAAAACTGACGGTGTTATTTCCGTTGTTATCGGCACATCCAATTTGTGACAAGAACTGATAATACCCGCTATTATAATTAGCATAGCAAGTTGTTTAAATATTTTTTTCATTTTCATGATTTTAATTTTCTTGATTAGAACGAAACATTTACGCCAAGCAAAAAGCTTCTCGTTTTCGGATAGAAATTATTGTAGTCAACACCGGGAGCAATTCCACCCTGGTTCACTTCCGGATCGATGCCGGTGAATTTGGTAATGACAAACAAATTATTTGCAGAAACATAAACCCTTAGCGATTTAATGTATTGAGAGACTTTTCTGAAATTGTATCCTAATGTTGCATTATCCAAACGAACATAATTTCCGCTTTCAATGAAACGTGTTGAATAAGTATAATCCAATACATCCAATGGCGATTCATTGGCAACATCTTTCAGGATATTGGTGCTCGCTGCAGTTGCCGGAGAAAATAAAACCGCACGTGTTGCATTCATGATCTTGTTCCCGAACACGCCCCTGAGCGAAAAATTCAAATCAAGATTTTTATATTTGAAAGTATTTGCAAACCCAATTAATAATTTAGGCTGTGCATCGCCTGCATAAAAATAATCAGTTCCATTGCTGGGCGAAGTGGTAAGCGAGCCATCATGTTTATACCACTGCGAAATGCCCTGAGCATTTTTGCCGGCATATTTGAATGTAAAGAACTGGCCTAAAGGATGCCCTTCTTTCAACAGTTGAACATACCTGCCAGACTGGCCGCTACCTTCAGGATCGGCAACATTCACAGAATCTCCACCAATGAAAAGAGGGTTGGTTAATTTGGTAATCTCATTTTTGTTGTGCGCAAAATTCAGGTTGGTTGTCCATGAAAAATCGCTTCCCTGTATTACGATTCCGCTGATGGATAATTCAACTCCTTTATTATTCATGCTTCCGCCATTGGCAGTAATACTACCATTTGGCAACAACATCGGATCGGCAGAATAATTAATGATCATGCCGGTAGTATTTTTATTATACCAATCGAATGTCACATTGATTCTCCTGTTGACGATAGAGAAATCAAGTCCTACATCAGTCGTTGCTGTTTTTTCCCACTGCAAATTCGGGTTTGCAGTTTGTGATGTGCCGATTGCAGTAACTAATGATCCGTTATAATAATAATTTCCTTTCGCGGCTAATATGAATTGAGGCGTATATGGATTGAAGCCGGCAGCATTACCTGTTTCACCATAGCTTGCTCTCAGCTTCAGATCGCCGATGAGGTTTTGTTTTTTCATAAAGTCTTCTTCGCCGATACGCCATGCTACACCTACTGACGGGAAATATCCCCATTGATGATTGGTGCCAAACATCGAACCCCCATCTCTTCTCAAAGAAGCCTGCAACAAATATTTTTCTTTAAAGCTATATTTCAAGCGGGCGAAATCTGAAATCAAACGCGTACGTTGATAGAGGCCATCGCCACTGAAG
>DATGIX010000234.1:0-4008 GCA_035295505.1 Puia sp.
AATCAGTTACTACTGAATTGGTAAAAGGATGGCTTGATGGGAAAGATGAGATTTGGGGAGAATAATTTTCGAGGAGTATTATTTTTGGATACTCATCTACGTTGAAATCCTGATTTTTTTGTCAGCTTCTGGTATTGCAGCTAATAACAATCTTTTGTTCTACCGGCAATATTCTTATTCTATAATTTGAATTATTTTTTGGCTTAATGAAGCTGCATTGCTCACAATTTATTTTGTATTTAAAGCCATCTTTTTTTGCTTCAATTTGATTAGAATTAACAGATGTAAAAGGGAGAACGACATCATGCGCAGTATTTAGCTCCAATGCCCAATTAAAATTTTTATCGGAATTCATACACTCCACTTCAAACCTGTCTTCAAAAAAGTGTGTGCTGAATTTTTCGCCGCCTGGTAATTGCCATGTTATCAATAATTGGTTGCCTGCTATTTCTTGAATCGAAAAATCTTTGCTAATAATTTCTTTTTGCTCACCGTTTGATAAAATCTGTACCAATTTTAATCCTGCACGTTCAGTTGGAGTGCTCCATTCATGTCCGTCAACAAAGGGCAATGTTTCATAAACGCATCGGTCTGATGTTCCGGGTTTTGAAAAATATTTCGATGGCAGCCTTTCATCGAACAAATGAATATCCCTGATTTTTATTGAATCGTTTTTCCAGAGTATGTTCGCCCGAAAAAAACGGCTGTTATACCAAACAGTTTTCTTTCCTTCATTCTTATAATCTTCTGTTGCAGTTACAGCAGTGGCTGGAGTAACTGGAAAATTTTCTTTGAACCATTTACCCGAAGCCGACATTGTTTCGACATTTATTTTGCCTGCATTGCGCAACGAATCAAAAATGGGCGCTTGCATCTCCAAGCCTTTTTGCATTTCTTTCCATGTAAATGAATTTTCCTGACCGGCTTGTGTGTATGCAAACGCAAGACAAGGTTCATTTGTAAGAGATTTCAAAAACCAATTCACCCATTCGAGATTAGAACCCGCAGCGCCATACACAGGCTCAAGCGTTATTACTCCTTGCCCGTTTGAGCCCAAGCCACTTTCATATTGATAAATCGGGTCACTGCCTAGCATCCTGAAAACAGGAACATCTATTTGCCCAATTTTCGTTTGTGCGGGCATGTATGCATTCATTCTGCTAGGATAATATGCCTGATTCCAATAGCCGCCCCACAAAGTATAGCCATCAGTACCAATCTGGTCTTTGCAGTTCGCAGAAGCAACGATGTGATATTTGTCGGACATATAAGCTAATGAATGTTCATCAATAAACCATGACGCTACCGTTGATGGGTATCTGCCAAAAACTTCTTTGAATTTTTTCATATACTCATCAACCAGCAATTCTCTTTCCTTTGGAGTGTAGCCGGTTGAAAAACCAACATTTGCATGCCAGTCCCAGGGATATCTTCCGCGCCATTTCAATCCGACAGCTTCAACATGTGGCTGCGTAATTTCCCACCACGCACCGACTTCATCGTTATCCGACAATTTTGTTTTTAAAAGCTGTTGATAGCGCGGATTAATCAATGCATCATATTGAAGCAAATAAGTTGCAGGCAAATGATATCGTGAGAAAAGGTTGATTTGCGAGACGACTGTTTCATACAGCACATCTTCTGTAATTTCTTTATCGCGTGGCTCAAGCAGCCTGATGAAATTGACAATGTTTACTATTCGTTTCGGCTTCACCTGCGAATATCCTTTTGAAAAAAGTGAAGCAATAATCAAAACGGAAAAAAGTAAATGACGAAACATGCAACTTGTTTTAGTGAGTAAAGAAACGGATTAGTTTCTATACTTAAATCATGATGCATGAAGTTTGGAAATGAAACAGGCGACACCTATTTAGGAAAGGTGTCACCTGTTTCATTTTAGCTCCGAGGTTAATGCTAAAAGTTCACAGCTTCTCTAAAGAAGCACTCCTAAACCAAACTGGAAAACCTGATTTTTATATGAAGGTGTGGAAGATGTTCCATCACCGTTGTTGTTCTTAAAATCTATTGTATAGCGACCGTACAAAAATAAATTGTGATTGAGGTTAATGTCAGCACCAATCACTCCACCGAAAATATTTTTAGTGATATTGCTGTTATCATTATTCACATCTTCCTGATAACTTACTCCGCCTGATTTGAATGATGTATGCGTTGATAACAGATAAGAATATTGCGGACCGACAACTAATCCAAATTCTTTTGCCAGATTAATGCGAAGCAATAATGGAATGTCTAAAAAATTTAAATAACGGCGATAATCGTAATCACCGCCAATATTTGAACCGCTGGCATGATAACCTTTTTGTGAAAATAATACTTCAGGTTGAATGGCTATATACTTTCCAAGCGGCAATTGCAGAACTGCGCCGCCATTAAAACCAAGCAAAGCTTGTGAAGAAATATCAGGATTGTCTGACTTAATAATAGTCGCTATACTGAGCCCGCCTTTAATACCGATGCGAGGCGCAAAATCATTTCTGCTTTCCTGCGAAAAAGCAGCGATCGAGAAAAAAATTAAAGAACAAAATGGTAAGCATTTTTTTAGGAGCATAAAATCAATTTTTAGTTTTTGAATGTTGATTCTTATACTCTAAAATGATTCCAGAAATTAGCGATTAGCTAATGTGTTCGTTGCGAAAAAATTATGTCGATTGCAATAAACGGAAGTAGGTCTTTATGCGGATTAATTTCCACATAACGAGGATTGTTTGCTTGATTTTTTCGAAGAGAAAATTTTATTAAGCTCTTTCCATTTATAGCTTCTTCAGAGTCTGCAAAATATCATTCAGAATATCATCTCTGTGTTCAAGCCCGACTGAAATACGTATAAGCCCCGGCGTTATATTCACAGCGAGTCGCTCTTCTTCGGTGAGCTTTGCATGTGTTGTGCTTGCAGGATGTGATGCAATGCTTCTCGTATCACCGAGGTTAGCAGTCAGTGAAAACATTTTTAAGTTGTCGAGAAATTTCCTGCCGCTTTCTAATCCGCCTTTTAGTTCGAAACAAATAATGCCTCCGCCATTTTTCATTTGTTTAATGGCGATACTATGTTGTGGATGGCTTGCCAAATAAGGATATTTTAAGAAAGAAATTTTAGGATGTTGCTCCAATTTCTCCGCAATGTATAATGCGTTTGATGCATGGCGCTCCATGCGCACATCCAATGTTTCCAAACTTTTGCTAAGAACCCATGCATTGAATGGAGATAATGCTGGACCTGTGCTTCGGCAGAATAAATAAATTTCATGAATCAACTCTTTCTTTCCGACAACAACACCGCCAAGAACGCGTCCTTGCCCGTCAATCCATTTGGTGGCGGAATGCAAAACAATGTCAGCGCCGAATTGAATCGGCGTTTGATTCACCGGAGTGGCAAAGCAATTGTCAACATTCAATATGATATTATTTTCACGGGCAAGTCTACCTGCAAATTCAAGGTCAATGATTTCGAGACCGGGATTTGTCGGCGTTTCGATATAAATCATTTTGGTGTTCGGCTTGATAGCAGCTTTCCATGCTTCCGGTTTATTGGCAGGAACATAAGTGTATTCAATGCCATATTTTGGAAGATATTTTGTGATGATGGTATGCGTGCTCCCGAAAATTGCATTGCATGAAATCAGGTGGTCGCCTTTTTTTAAGAAAGTCATGAACGATGCAAACACGGCGCTCATGCCGGAAGCAGTCGCATAGCCAGCTTCAGCGCCTTCGAGAGCGCACATGCGGTCAACAAATTCCTGTACGCTTGGATTACTGAAACGGCTGTAAATGTTATCATCATTCTCATCTGCAAATGCAGCACGCATTTCTTCTGCATTATCAAAAACAAAACTGCTCGTCAAAAACAATGGAGAAGAATGTTCCATTTCATTTGTCCGTTCTGTCTGAATTCTTATCGCGTCTGTTATCGGGTGCATGTTTATTTTAGTTTGCAGTTTATAGTTTTCAGTTGGCAGTTGATGAAGATAAATTTAATCAGGTTTTTGC
>DATGIX010000235.1:0-4256 GCA_035295505.1 Puia sp.
CCGTTTAAGGCGGCAGATAGGAAATATCCTGTTGAGATGCTGCAGCCTGTCAATGAAACATATACGTTAAGTGCTGAAGTGCCTTCAGGATATGTTGTTGATGAGCTGCCCAAATCCGTGAAGGTTGCATACAACAATACCGAGGGTATTTTTGAATACCTGATCCAGAAAAGCGAAAATGAAATACAGCTACGCTATCGCATTAAATTGAACAAAGCGACTTTCCCTTCTGACGAATATGATACACTTCGGGATTTCTATGCATATGTGGTGAAAAAATTAAGTGAACAGGTTGTTTTCAAAAAGAAAAAATAGAACATGGAAAAAAGATGTATTTGTGTTGATATTCGTTCATGTTGTTTTCAAATGATTTTGATTGTGATGACGCTTTTTTCATCTATCAATATTTTTTCTCAGGAAAAAGAACTTCCAATTAGTTTTGATAAAGTATCTGCTGATGACTTTAAGCTGCCTCAGTCAAAAATTATTGATAGCAACACCAATGCAGTGATTATTGCTGATATAGGAAGCACAAGTTTTGTGGCAGATAAAAACGGAAGATGGATTTCTTATGTTTTTGTCAGGCATACGCGCATAAAAATAATTAATAAGAACGCTTTCCACCTTGCTACAGTGAAACTATATTTATTTGGAAAAAACGAATGGCAGGATAAGTTGATCAATGTTCAGGGTTCGACTTATAATATCGAGAACGATAGATTGACGGAAACTAAATTAACTCTCAGTGATGTCTTTGGTGATGACGCAAATAAATATGTAAGCGAGAAAAAATTTTCTATGCCAAATGTGAAGGAAGGAAGCATTGTCGAATATGCTTATACAATTACATCATATCATTATTTTGAATTACCTACATGGTCTTTTCAACATTTGAAATATCCTTGTTTATTTAGCCAGCTTGAAATAGCAATCCCTGATTTCTTGAATTATTTGATTGCCCGGAATGGAATTGATTCTTTTACTCAGATTAAGCAGGAAAAAGGGTATCAATCCTTATATATTGGCGGATCGTCTGGCGTTGGCATAAGCACAGTTGTGCAAAAAAGAAAATGGGCCATGAGAAATGTGCCTGCATTTAAAGAAGAAAATTACATCAACACGCCTGAAGATTACCTTGACAAAATTGAATTTCATCTGATAAGGGCATATAACGGTGCAGGGATAGATAGCGCTGCAAACTGGAAAAGCACTACTCAAAGCCTGTTATGGAGCAATCGGTTTGGTGCTGCAATTACAAACGAAAACTCGTCAAATCTCAGCAACACATTGGAAAAAATAAGCCCGCCTGATGAAGTTGATTATATGGATGCTGCTAAACATATTTATTCTTATATCAGAGATCATTTCACTTGTGTTCCTAATGATGAAATATATCTTGACGATGATCTTTATGATGTGAATAAAAAAAAGAAAGGATCGGTTTCAGAGCTCAATTTGCTAATGATTGCTTTGTTGAGACAAAAAAGGATCAATGCAAGCCCGGTCATACTTAGCACAACAGATTACGGCACAAGCCCTGCATCATATCCGGCACTCTATAAAATGAATTATGTGATATGTATGATGAAAATGGGAGGTGATACGACTTTTCTTGATGCAACACATCCGCTTCTTGGGTTTGGCAAGCTCCCATTGAATTGTTATAATGGACATGCTAGAATTATCAGTGAGCTTGATTCGGGCTCTGTTTTTCTTTATCCAGATGTTGTTAAGGAGCAAAAATCTACGACTGTTTTTATACTAAACGACGAAAAAGTTAAAGGCCAGATGAGTGGCAGTATTGAATCTTTGCCAGGCTATTTCGAATCTTTTGAAATCAGAAATGCAATTAATAAAAAAGGAGAAAATGATTTTTTTAAAAACTTTCAGCAATCGTTCGGTTCAGACATATTAGCTGATAATATAGGGCTTGATTCATTAAATAAGCTCGACTACCCCGTGAAAATTCACTGTGACTTTAACTTTACGATTGACAATAATCAGGATATAGTTTATTATAACCCAATTATACAATCATCTTTAAAAGAAAACCCATTCAAAACTGAAGAAAGAAAATATCCGATTGAAATGCCTTATCCGATTGATGATATATATGTGCTTAATATGGAAATCCCGAACGGGTATGTTGTTGACGAATTGCCTAAGTCTGTAAAAGTAGCCTATAATGACAATGAAGGTTTTTTTGAATACATCATCCAAAAAGGTGAAAACAATGTGCAATTGAGAACTCATATAAAACTGAACAGAGCAACATTTGCTGCAGATGAATATAACGCTCTTCGTGATTTTTTTGCTTACGTGGTAAAAAAACAGGAAGAGCAGATCGTTTTCAAAAAGAAAAAATAAATCCATGAAAAGAATATTTATTATATGCTGCATTCTGAGCGCAGTCAAAACTTATGCACAGGATTTTAGTGCGCTTTTCATTTCCGATTCACTGAGGAAGAATGCCAATGTTGTTAAGCGGTACGAAGAAAAAATTATAGAGGTAAAATCGCCCGGAAAAGCTGTTGTCAAAGAAAGGCATGTGTACACGGTGCTGAATGAAGAGGCGCAGCGATACGGAAGCTACACTACCTTTTATAGTAAGTTTACAAACATCAATAGCGTGTCCGGCACTTTGTATGATGCGATGGGGAAAAAACAAAAGCATATCAGGAAAAGTGATATGGAAGACAGAAGTTATTTTGATGGCTTTAGTTTAATGAATGACGCAAGATATAAGACAACCGATTTTTATTGCCGCAACTATCCTTATACTGTAGATTACGAAGAAGAGGATGATGAAAATGGCATCATGTCTTTCGAAAGCTGGTTCCCTGTAAACTCTTCAGGTATGTCTGTTGAAAACAGCAAGTACACAATCATCGTACCTAAAGATTATGTAATACGATATAAGAATATTAACTGTTCAATTCAGCCTGTTATAACCGAGACAAAAGACACCAGAATATATACCTGGGAAATAAAAAATGTGCCGGCAAAATATACAGAGAGTTTTGGCCCATCATGGTCTGAAATTGCACCGCGTGTATTAATTGGCCCTTCTGATTTTGAAGTGGAAGGTTATAAAGGCAACATGAGCACATGGAACAACTATGGCAAATTTATTCACGAGCTTGAAAAAGGAAGAGATGTGTTGCCTGATGACATTAAGCGGAAAGTGCATGATATGACCGATAACCTGAAAGATGAAAAACAAAAAATACGTGTGCTATATGATTTCATGCAAAAAAATACGCATTATATAAGCATTCAGTTAGGCATCGGCGGCTGGCAGCCTTTTGATGCAACGTATGTTGCTACCAAACGCTATGGAGATTGCAAAGCGCTTTCTAATTATATGGTTGCATTATTGAAAGAAGCCGGTATAAAAGGAAATACAGTTGATATTCGTGCAGGAGCTGATGCTGCAAATATTATCAATGACTTCCCGAGTTTTCAATTCAACCATGAAATTGCCTGCGTGCCGATGGACAAAGACACGGTTTGGCTTGAATGCACCAGCCAGACACTTCCAGCAGGCTATCTGAGCGATTTCACTGCTGACAGATATGCTATATTAAAAGATGAAAACGGTGGCAAACTTGTTCACACTCCCAAATATGGTCTCAGTGATAATGTTGAAATAAGAAAAATCAGCTCAACAATAAATGATGAGGGGAATTTGTCAGCAGCAGTGAATACGCAGTATAAAGCAGAGCGGCAAGACCACCTTGAGCAGATGATCAATTATCTCTCGCAGGAAGAACAGCTAAAGCATTTAAAAAGCACTTTTAATTTGCCTACTTATGACGTCATGAAATTTAATTATGCGCAGCAAAAAGATGTGCTGCCTCCTTCGATTAATGAATCGCTCGATCTGGCAGTCACAAATTATGCGCAGGTGAGTGGCAGGCGCATATTTATCACACCAAATATTCTGACCCGTTCGGCAACGAGATTGAAACAGGAAACAGAAAGAAAATATGATGTAGTATTGAAAGATGAATACAAAATAATTGATAGCGTTGAAATAAAAATACCTGCAGGCTTTCAGCCAGAAGCTATTCCTCAGGATATGAAACTGGAAACCAAATTCGGGAAATATATTTCATCTGTAAAAGTAATGCCTGATAAAATTTTATATTATCGTGAGCAGGAACAATTCAGTGGCAGGTTTCCTCCATCTGATTATGCTTCGCTCACAAAATTCTACGACGACATTTACAAAGCAGACCGTTCAAAGGTGGTGA
>DATGIX010000236.1:0-14554 GCA_035295505.1 Puia sp.
GAAAGTGCACAAATGCTGGATGTATCGGCAACATTGCACGATGCAGACGGAACGCTGACTGTTTTTGTAGTGAACCGTCATCCGGAATCTGCAGTGAAAACCAGTCTTGGCAATATTGATAGCAAAAAATATAAAACTATAAAAGTTTATGAGTTGAATGCTGCAAATATTGATGCTATGAATACACTGGAACAACCGCAGAAATCTGTCGTGATAGAAAGCGAGAAGAAATTAGATGGGTTAGTTTCTGAATATATTTTTCCTGCGCATTCCATTACAGCCTTGGTTTATAGCAAGGCATAAATTTTTTTAGCGGAAGTGCAAATGCACATTCACGCACAACCGAAAACATTTTCCGCAAAATCATTTATCATTTTTTCACAGGCACTTCTATATTTATTGTTACATCGCTTCCAACTGAGCCGCCGTCTTTGCCAATATGAAATTCTTTGCGTTTAATAACAAACTGTCCTTTAAATATGCCAGTATTTTTTGAAGGAGAAAAAGTAAACGGAATCGAAACTGGTTTTGTTATTCCTTTTAAAGTTAGTTCACCAATTACTTTGTAACCTTTGGCATCTTTTTCAATTTTGGTTGATTTAAAACTGATCAGCGGATATTTATCTGTGTTCAGCCATTCTTCTTTTTTGCGGAGATCGCGGTTGCGAAGCCCGATCCCCGTGCTCACTGTTTTTGCATCAATGCTTGCAGAGATTGAGCTCGTGCCCAAATCTTTTTCATTGAACTTAATGGTAGATTTCAATCCCGAAAAATTTCCATTCACCATTCCAAACGGACCCTTTATTTTAAATGTTATTTTGGCTTTTGCAGCAACTGTGCTCCAGTTCTCTGTCATGGACAGACCGGAGACGATAGTAAATGCTGCAATGAATAATATGAGTTTCATATAAACTTTGTTTGGTGTTTATTTCGGTTAATCAAAATAATAGACCTCATTTAGAATTGTTTGCAAATTCTGTGCAAGCGTTGGCATGATGGAGATGTCTTGAATATCATCTGATCATAAAAGAACATTGCGGATAATTGGGTTTATATTTCCACAGTAATAAAAAATGGGGTAATTTATAGAGCAAAATATTGTACAAACGCATTTATAATATTATTACTGAACAAGTGATATATTCATCATAAAATTGACCTGATGTTATCTCAAAAATCTACTTATCTGTTTGCTATTTGTTGTTTAGTCAGCGCTGTTTCTTTTTCTCAACAGGATACAGTGAGCACTGCGAAAGAAAAAGTTTTTTATCATGCAAGGATATTTACTGCAAATATCAATCAGCCTTATGCGGAAGCAGTTGCCATCCGTGATGACAAGATTATTGCCGTAGGCAATTATACTGATGTGAAAAAAACAGTAAGCGCAAACGCGTTGCAGATCGACCTTGATGGAAAATTTTTATTGCCCGGTTTTATAGATAGTCATGAGCATAGTATTAGCGGTGGTAATGATCTTACGCATGCAAATACATTTGATTCAGTACTTCTTGGAGATTCTCTGATGCGGTTTGTTGATGACGCAGTACAATCCGGCAAAGGCATCGTGAACGGCTTTATTGTGATTGAAGGAATTAATATCAGCACATGGTCGCATTTAGATCAGTTGGATGCTTTGTTCAATAAAGGCAAGTATGCGAACATGCCCGTGTTGCTGCACGGCTCAGATGGCCATACCGGCTGGGCGAATAAAATGATTCTTGCCAAAGCCGGATTGAATAAAAATTTTATTCAGTCGTTGAGCGATGAAAAAAAGAAATATTTCGGATACGATCCATCGTTTACACCCAATGGTTTTTTTGCTGACAGTGGTTTTGAAAAAATAAATCCTGTGCTGCCTGCAGTCAAAGTAAATTGGTTATTGGCAGGAGAAAAAGGTGTTGAGTATAACAATGCATTAGGCATCACTGCGTGGCTGGACCCAGCGGCCGGAAATATTTCTTCCAAAATGGACAACGATATTTTGTCTGCATATCAATCGCTCGCAGATAAAAATGAACTTAATGCGCACATAAGAGCTGTTGTTGTTGCAGATGCAAACGCTGACCCGTTGCCGCAGATTAAAACGCTTAATTCATTGCAGCAAAAATATAATAGCACGAAAGACCTGAGCGTCATCGGTTTTAAAATTTTTGCAGATGGAGTAGTGGAGCATCCAACACAGACTGCTGCACTTTCAAAACCTTATCTTAATAAACCATCATCAGGCGTGCTGATGTATGAGCCAAAAAAATTTGCAGCCTTTGTGATCGCTGCTGATAAAGCAAATTTATTAGTACATACTCATGCTATCGGAGATCTTGCCGTAACAGAAACACTGAATGGCATTGAAGCTGCGAGAAAAACAAATGGCAACAGCATTATCCCGCATAGCATCACGCACATACAGTTTGCGCAGCCTTCAGATTTTGATCGTTTCAAAACGCTGAATGTTCCCGCTTCTATGCAATTGTTATGGGCGTATGGCGATGTTACTACGATTGATATTATCAAACCTTATATCGATCCTTCTATCTACAAATGGCAATACCCTGCACGGTCTCTGATGCAGGCTGGTGCAATGATCTGTGGCGCCAGCGATTGGCCGGTGAGCAGCGCCAATCCTTTTGAGGCAATCTATAATGCAGAAACAAGATCTGGTCCGCTCGGTGTGCTTGATTCTGCGCAATGCATACCGAGGATAGATATGCTCTATGCATATACCATTAACTCTGCAAAACTGCTGATGATGGAAAGATCAATTGGATCTATTGAGCCGGGCAAATATGCAGACCTGATATTAACAGACCGCGATGTGCTTACTGTTTCTCTGGAGAAGATGCGGGATACTAAAATTTTGTGGACGATGTTCGAAGGGAAGATTGTCTACAAGCAGAAATAATTATTGCCATTGCTAATAATTCGGGATATACATCAGTGTTAATTTTTTTTGGCATTCTATTAAATTCAATAACAAAGGCAGCTAATTATCTTTTCATGAATTGCAAAGTCGGTTCTCCTTTGGTTGCTTAAATTGCAAAACCCTAATCGCTTATCATGAATAAGTTCATATTCGTTTTTTTCATAGGTATTCAAAATGCTTTAGCGCGAAGCAAATATATTGACAGTTTAAAAACGCAACTGTCAAAAACAACAAGTGCAATTGACAAATTCATTACCATCGTATGATCAAAGGAAGCCAGTTCTGCGTTTTATCAAACACATCACGTGCTGTTTTCCCCAAAAAGCCTGAACGAATCAATCGGATTGCAATTGATTTCTTTAAGAAGTGAATGAGCACGATGTTTTGAAATTATCAGTATGTCAAGTATGTAGAGAAAAGCTATCGCCACCTTGGATGACCAGCTTCACTATTTGTCCGGTTTTTAAAAAAGTTCTTCCGTTTTTCAGATTTTATTGTTTACTTGTGGTAACCAAAACCAATTTATTATGGAAGAAAATGCACAGGAACCATTGATCAATCTGAACGTTGATTATGATGCAGGAAATATTTTAAAAGAAACTGCACGATGGACAAGATTCATTTCAATTATTGGGATAATAGGAGTTGCGATTGTGCTGCTCGTATTAATATTTGCAGGAGCCGCCATCACCGCTATGTATGCCCGAATGATGCCTGGCGTTGAGGCGATGGCAGGAGTGATTCTTTTTATTGCCTTCTTAGTGATAGCAATTGCAGGCTTCATGGTCTTTTTGCTGTATCGGTTTTCTACACTTGTAAGAAAAGGGATTGATACGCAAGACCAGCAAATGTTTAACAGCGGTCTTAGCGCTCTTAAAATTTATTTTATTATCAGCGGAGTATTTGCCATTCTTTCTTTGTTGATTAATTCTTTAAGCTTATTTAAACTTTAAAATTTATTTTATATGGACACTCCCAACTCACTTGACAATATTTTCAAAATAAGTTTTGATGATAATGGTCGTGATCAATTGCAGACAATTACATTGTGGGCAAAGATTTGTGCCATTTGTGCTTTCATCGGATATGCTATAACGTTATTCGTTGCATTTTTCGGCAGGACCCGCTATTCCGAAATGGAAGGAGCTGCCGCTGCTCTTGGGAAAGGCGCAACGATTGCCTTTGCTCTGCTTACTGCTATTATCGGCACAGCGATTAACTATTTTTTATACAAGTTTGCTACAGATGCAAAAAAAGGGCTATCAAACATTGATCAGATAAAACTGAATGAGGGATTAAGCAGCCTGAAGACCTATTTTAAAATACTCGGCATTATACTTCTGATCGTTTTGATTTTTGCAGCATTAGCAATTGTGTTCGGTATCATCGGCTCTGTAGGCAGGCAGTAGTTTACTTATAATTTTATAGGAACGGCTTTCCCAAAGCTTGGTAATCATTTTACGATGTGATGTTGGTTCTGAAGCTTGGGGAAGTTTGCAGTTTATCTTTCGATTGTGTAATAGTTGTAATCTTTCAACAGTGTCTCCAAAAAATCAAGTGAATCCTGATCACTTTGGATATTTAGTTTTGATTTGATGCGCTCTGCAATGCGCATGGAAAGATCATAGTTATTATTTTTTTTCACAGACCCGATAATGCTTTTCAAAGTGTTCACATCTTTATCGCTTAGTTGCATCACCTGCGGAAACATCGGCTGGTAGCCTGTTTCAAGCTCTGTGAAAACAGTGTCCTGCCAGGAGGTGCGGTTCTTTTTATCAATGATAATAGTTCCTGCAACAAGGTCGCCGATGCGCTGTGAGTTTGGAGTAATAATCACACAGCCAATGCCTGCAAAAAGAAGTGGCATGCACCACCATGGAAGTTCTCCGTAAACGACAGACGCAAACACAATCAATGGAAAATCAACAGCACGAAAGAGCCATCTGATCAGGTATTGGCTGATGGTCGGCTGTCCGCCATCAAGTGCTATCACCTGAATATTCATAGCTTTTTTCCCGATGCTCTGCCCGTTCAATGTTGCTTCACAAATAAAATGATAAAGCATAGGAGGCAGCTCAGCAATAATCCAAATCCAATACGGAAAATTGGAAGAGCTGCCATAATCGATAGAAAGCAATTCTATCATCAGCCACCAATAAGCTATTACAAGGACTATATCAATCACCCATGCAAACAACCTTTTGTGAAATGGCGTGATGGCAAAATCAATCTGAATATTAAAACCTGTATCTAATTTTACTGAGGACATAGTTGAAGATAAAAAAGCTTTTTTATAACTGCTATTGATTTGCGGATTTTATCAAACAATTGAATTGCTTAATGAATCCATAAATCTATGTTTTATATTATTTACAAGTTACTTAGTTCTTATTTTTAATTCCATTATATTTATCAATAAAAATATCACTAAACGGGCAATTCATGCGCGAGGGATTATTTATAAGAAAGAATTTAGAGAAGTGGAAAAAGTACCAATATGACGGAGCGACCGATCCCGATGAAATTGCAGGAGAGTTCACGGAATTGGTTGACGATTTAGGGTATGCCAAAACTTTTTATCCGCATAGCAAAGTAACAGAATACCTGAACGGTCTTGCATCAAGAGTATACCTTGGGATTTATAGAAATAAAAAAGAAGAATCATCCCGCATTGTTCGTTTTTGGAAAACAGAACTTCCGCTTGTTGTCAGGAAATATCACAGAGAGATTTTGTATGCATTCCTCATATTTGTTGGCTTTGCTATCATGGCAGCATTTTCTGCAGCACATGATGAAACATTTGTGCGCGGAGTTCTGGGAGATGCCTATATTGATATGACGGAAGATAATATTGCCAAAGGCGATCCTTTCGGTGTGTATAAAAACGGTAACCAATTGACGATGTTTTTAGGGATTGCGATTAATAATATCCAAGTATCTTTTATTGTTTTTGTATTGGGTTTTTTTCTCTCAATTGGGACGGTGTGGCAATTGTTCAAGAATGGTGTAATGCTTGGTGCATTTCAATATTATTTTTTTGCAAAAGGGCTGGGATTTAAGTCAGTGCTAGTGATCTGGATACACGGCACGCTTGAAATTTCATCCATTATTATTGCCGGGGCTGCAGGCTTTGTGCTTGGCAACAGCATCCTTTTTCCAGGCACTCATAAAAGAATTGACTCGTTAAAGCGTGGAACAAAAGATGGATTGAAAATGCTGATTGGGCTTGTGCCTGTTTTTATCTGCGCTGCTTTTCTGGAAGGCTTTGTTACCCGTTATTCGACAATGCCTGTGTGGTTGAGCATTTTTATTTTAGCAGCATCGCTCACATTTATCATTTGGTATTTTGTAATTTATCCCATTCAGTTGCAGAAAAAGATAAATGCAGCAGGAGTATCATAAACCATTGAACCGTTCATATTGATGAATTTTTTTCATGATCATACAAAACGTTTTTTTTCAAGATCATCTCTATTGATTCTTTTGCTGTTGATGAATTGTTGTGCTGCATTGGCACAATCAAAAGACCCATTGCCTGATTCGGTAAAGACTGCCGAAGATGAAGAAATCACATATTCAGATTCTGTTCAGGCTGATACTTTGAAAACAGATGTTGCTGCTATTCCCGACACTGTCAGCCTGCGCAATGTTCCTGATTCTACTTCACGGTTATTGAAAAAAAGCAAGGATTTCGAATACGCAAATGATGACGCTTATCTTGCCAAAGACCCCGAAAAACATGAAAAAGGTTTTTGGGATTATTTTTTTCAATTGGTTTCAAGCAAGGGTGCAAAATTTTTTTTATATGCATTAATGGCTGCGGTGCTGTTATTCGCTTTTTACAAAATTATTGTTGATAATAAACTGTATCTGTTCTATTCAAAGCCTAAAAGAATGGCGGCTGTTGAAACGAATGAAGTAGAAATCAGTGAAGACATTATCGATGACAAAATAGAAGAAGCATTAGCGTCACAGGATTATCGGCTCGCCGTCAGGTATATGCATTTAAAGGTATTGCATTTGCTGGACAAAGGGCAATTGATAAAATATCATGCGCAGGGAACAAACTACGAATATGCATCACAGTTAAAAGGTAGCAATCTTTCAAAAGATTTTCAGTACCTCACTAACGTATATGACCATGTGTGGTTTGGCGGGTTTGGATTGAATCAGCAACAAGTTTCAATTGTTCAACAAAATTTTAATCATTTTTATTCTGAAATACAGCATTGAAGAAGTTATTCATATATAAATTCATTTGGCTGGCTATAGCAATCACTGCGGTTTCAGGTTGTATTAACAATCAGAAAAAGCTGAACCGGCGAATATCATTTTCAAGGCGCGATAAGATTCCTTATGGCGGTTATTATGCTTACGAAAACCTCAAATACATTTTTCCGGAAGCTGAAATTGTAATCGAAAATCATTCTGACATAAAATCACAAAACGAATATTGGCAAAAGGTGAACGAGAACAAAGGGCACACTGCTGTTATTGTTATAACCAAAGACATGGAGCCTTCAGATGAAGAATTGAATATTATTTTTGATTTGATCAATCAGGGAGATCAGGTTTTCATTTCAGCGTTAAGCTTCAGCAGGAAATTCCTCGATTCATTTAAATTAAAAGACTTTAATTCAAGGTCGTTTGTTTTTAAAGACACATTGAAGACAAGTATTATGAGCCCGATTGATTATACGGAGAATACCTATACTTATCCAGGCTATGGGTCTAATAATTATTTCACGTCAATGGATACCGGATATGTGCGGGTGCTCGGAAAAAACAGTGATGGCAAGGCGAATTTTATAAACATTAATTACAAGAACGGAGCAAATCTGTATCTGCATCTTGAACCATTTGCTTTTTCCAATTTTTTCCTGTTGCACAAAGACAATAAATCTTATTATGATTATGCGCTTTCATATTTGCCTGTGCACACAAAAATGGTTACATGGTCAGAAGGCATTCGCCGCAGCCGCAAATCAGCACTGGATTTTATTCTGGGCATCGAGCCTTTTGTTTGGGCATTTTGGCTTTTGCTGTTGCTTTTCCTGATTCTATATTTATTTGAATCAAAACGAAAACAACAGATGATTCCTGTGATTGCTCCTTTGCGGAACAGTTCGCTCGATTTTGTGAAAACAATTGGCAGGTTATATTATCAGAGAAGGGATAACCTGAATCTTGCAAATAAGATGTCGGCGCATTTCCTTGGGCATGTCCGTTCAAAATATAATCTGCAGACAGCTAATCTCGATAAAGATTTCGCCGAAAGGCTTTCTTACAAAAGTGGTTATGATAAAGAGCTGACAAAAGATATTGTTGACCACATTAAAGTGATACAACAACAGCAATCGCTTTCTGACGAAGGTTTGCTGGATTTTAATAATAAAATGGAAGAATTTTATAAACACAAATAATCATGGAAGAAAATTTATTTGAGCAAAGAACAGATTTGAGCCAGCTTCAGGAAAGCGTGAACAGGCTGAAAGAAGAAATAGGCAAAGTGATTATAGGACAGGATCAAATGATTGAGCTTTTGCTTGCCGGCATTTTAGCTGACGGGCATATTTTAATTGAAGGAGTTCCAGGTGTTGCAAAAACGCTCACTGCAAAATTGCTCAGCAAAACTATTTCGGTCGGATTTTCAAGAATACAGTTCACGCCTGATTTGATGCCGAGCGATGTGATAGGGACATCTATTTTTAATCCGGGGCAAAGCAGTTTTCAATTCAAGCCGGGACCGGTTTTCAGTAATATTGTTTTGATTGATGAGATCAATCGCGCCCCGGCCAAAACACAATCGGCTTTGTTTGAGGTGATGGAAGAGAGGCAGATTACTGTTGACGGGCAAAGCTTTCAACTGAGCATTCCCTTTATGGTGGTTGCAACACAAAACCCAATAGAGCAGGAAGGTACTTATCATTTACCTGAAGCTCAGCTTGATCGATTTTTATTTAAGATAAATGTGACCTATCCAACACTTGAAGAGGAATTCAAAATTGTAAGCCATCATCATTCCATGAATCTGCATAACATGATCAATCAGGTTCAACCGGTTTTGTCTGCAGACTTAATTGGCTCACTTCGCTCACAAGTGCGCAGCTTGCATGTGGAAGATAAATTGATACATTTTATTACCACAGTTGTTACCACAACACGCAATCACAAATCCATTTATCTAGGCGCATCGCCTAGGGCTTCCATTGGCATATTGAACGCATCCAAAGCAATTGCGGCTATGCATGGGCGTGATTTTGTGATACCGGAGGATATTGTGTATGTGATACCTGCCGTGCTCCGTCACCGGCTTGAATTAACACCTGAAAAAGAAATGGAAGGAGCAACAACAGATCAGGTGATCAGTGAAATTATTCAGTCAATTGAAATACCGAGGTAGTTGAGGAGTTCAGAGTTCACAGTTCTGAATGTAAACGTATTTAGGAGACTCTGAACTCTGGACTATTGACTCTTGACTCAGAACTCTTCCAACTATGCTAAAACGTTTTTACAAATCACTTTTTTTTGGGCGAAGATTTTATACATCGCTGGTGATAGTGATTGTTCTGTTTGTTCTTTCTTACGGGCTTCCATTCCTTTTTAATATTTCAAAACTTGCATTGGCAGCATTAGCTCTTTTCACTTTGCTGGATTATATGATTTTGTTTTTCAGGCGGGACCCGATCAGTGTGAAAAGATCAGTGCCCGATCGATTCAGCAATGGAGACCAGAATAACGTCGGCATTCATATTGCGAACAATTATTCTTTTGCAGTTGAAATATTTATCATCGATGAAATTCCAGCACAATTTCAAATAAGAGATTTTACTTTAAAAGCATTTCTGAAAACAAATGAAGAAACAACTTTGAGTTATCAGTTGCGGCCTACAGAAAGAGGAGAATATTTTTTCAATAATGTGAATGCATTTATCAAAAGCCCGATCAAATTAATCGTAAGAAGAAAAACATTTGATGCAAAAACGATGGTGAAAGTGTTGCCATCTTATTTATTATTGAAAAAATATGAACTGCTTGCATACTCAAGCAATCTTGCAGAAGCAGGAAGCAAGAAGATGCGCAAGATCGGTCACAGCCTTGAGTTTGAGCAAATCAAAGAATATGTATTGGGAGATGATATCCGTAGTATTAACTGGAAAGCAACAGCAAGAAAAGGCGGACAATTGATGGTGAATAATTATTCCGATGAAAGAAGTCAGCAAGTGTACTGCATAATTGATAAAGGACGTGTGATGAAAATGCCTTTTGATGGAATGACTCTGCTGGACTATTCGATCAATGCTTCACTGATATTATCAAGCGTTGCGCTGATCAAACAAGACAAAGCAGGATTGATCACTTTTTCCGATCAGATCGGAAGCCTTTTGCCGGCCGATAGAAAGGCGAAGCAGATGAGCGCCATTCTTGAGACATTGTACAATCAGCAAACGAAATTTCCCGAAGCAGATTATGAGAAATTATTTGCGCTTGTGCGCATGCGCATCACGCAACGAAGCCTGATCCTGTTGTTCACCAACTTCGAATCCATGAGCGCACTGCAAAGACAATTGCCTTTTATCAAAGCCATTTCAAAAAACCATTTGTTATTGGTAGTATTTTTTGAAAACACTGGGCTAAAAGAACTGACTACGACCGATGCCGAAGATATCGAAGGCATTTATATGAAAACAATCGCCGAAAAATTTGAGTATGAGAAAAAGCTCATCATTAAAGAACTGCAGAAACACGGCATTCCCGCGATATTAACAGCGCCGCAAAATCTCACCGTAAGTGTGGTGAATAAATATCTGGAGATTAAAGCAAGGCAAGCGATTTAGTTTTCAGTTTAGAGTTAACAGTTTCCAGTTCTGAAATTCATAATTACTTCATAAATAAAATGCAGTAATTATTTCTTCAAAATTTTATCGGTTATACATTCACACTTCATCATGTAACTTGCAGCCGGGAACCACAAACTACAAAGCTGAATGAATCCTTTCGAATCCGGTGAAGTTTTATTAATCAACAAGCCATTGCATTGGACATCTTTTGATGTGGCAAGAAAAATACGTAATCTGGTAAAAATAAAAAAAGTAGGGCATGCAGGAACGCTCGACCCATTAGCAACCGGATTATTAATTGTGTGCACCGGAAAATTCACCAAACGTATTAATGAGTTCATGGCTGCAGAAAAAGAATATACAGGCACTTTTACATTAGGGGCTACAACGCCGACTTATGATCTTGAAAGTGAGCCTGAAAATTTTCTTGATTGTGCGGCAATCACTGATGCTCAAATTTATGAAGCAACAAAAAACTTTACTGGTGAAATTTTACAAACACCACCAATCCATTCTGCTATCAAAAAAGATGGGAAGCGGGCTTATGAGCTTGCAAGACAAGGGAAGGAAATCAAATTAGACCCGAGAAAAATCACCATCAAAGAATTTGAGATCACTGCTATTGATATGCCTGTTATTTCTTTCAGAGTAGTTTGTTCAACGGGAACGTACATACGAAGTTTAGCAAATGATTTCGGGCAGGTATTAGGTTGCGGAGCTTACCTCAGCAAATTGTGCCGCACAAGAATAGGAGCGTTTTCTTTGAGCCAGGCAATGAACATGGAAGAAGCGGAAGTGTTTATCAGAGAGAAGTTAGTTGCGAGTTCAGAGTTATGAGTTAATAGTCCTGAAAACAATATCATGCACTGACTCTGAACTCTGGACTCCCGACTCATCACTAAAACGGATAACCTATCCCTAATTGAAACTGCCCGTCTTTCAGATGCATATCATAAAACCATCGGTTGGGATAATCTATTCGTTGAGGGTCGCGTATCTTATACGCCCAGTCAAACCTTATTACAAAATAATCAAAGTCTAATCGCAAACCTGTTCCGATATCAACGGCAAATTCTTTATAGAACCTGTCGAACGCAAATTCACTGCCTTTCAAAAGATCTTTTAATTGAGAAGTGGTGTCTGTGATTTTCCAGTTCCATATATTTCCGATATCTGTGTAGATGGCACTTTTTATTTTAATACCAAATACAGTACCGAGCGGAAATCTGTATTCAATATTTCCTTCGAGCTTCAAATCCCCAAACCTGTCGAACCTGCTATATATTCCGGTATCATAAAATTGAGTAGAACCCAAACCCAATTGTCTTACCTGCCAACCGCGCATGCTATTCGGGCCTCCTGCAAAAAAAGCTTTGTATAACGGGAGTGTTTGATTGGTTCCTTTGCCAGCACCATATTTCAATCCTGCACCGGCATAAGCACGGAAAGCAAGCTCTGTATTTTTATAATCGATGTGGTGGCGATATTCCACATCTCCTTTAATGAAACGAAGCAGATCTCCTTCGTTTATTGATTTGATAAGGCCTAAAAAAGTCCCGCTTTCTTCGGCTGTTGTTCGAAGGAAGTCAGTATGCCTGCCGTATTTGTTTGAAGAGCTGTAAATGAACTGTCTGCTAAGCACAAATCCTGTTTTGAAAGCGAGCTTTAACGATGGTACCGTATCCAGCAAATGATTTAGGCTATCCGTTGGCGTTAGATTATTGCTTTCAATATTAATAGGCCTCAATATATATGATTTGTTACCTGTTGTCCATTCCCAGCCATAGGAGGTTTCAATTGTGCGAAGTGTGAAGAAATCTCTTCTGTCAGTATAAGATGCGTTTACATTTAATGCCGTGTGCCTGCTATCTGCTTTCTTGAACCACAAAAAAGATGGCGATTGCGGAAATGAAATAGTATGTGAAATAGATGCCTGCGTTGTCTGAATGAAATCTGCGCCCAGCTCAACGCCGCCGTGAAGGCTGGTGTTGGTTTGTATCGAACGCTTATAAGCATTTCTGTTGCGCAAAGAAATGCTTGCGCCAAGACCGAATAAGTTGGTGGCAGTAAGAATGTCGTTGGTGTTATAGCTTGCTTCGAGCTCACCAGTCAGACTTTGTTTTTGGCTCGGATATAAACGGATGGTTGCATTCAGCAATGAGTCGGATGTTTGTGATTCTGCAAAGTCAAGCGTTGCTCTTTGCCATGCGCCCATCTGATTGCCAAATATGTTCAGCGTTTTATAATAATCATCTGATTTATATAAACTGCCCGGCTTGATGCCAAGGTTGCGATAGATAATCGAATTCCTGAACCTGTCAGACCTTGATATGATCAGTACTTTATTTTTTGATGCCGTATCATTTTTCAAGATTGCTGCTGTGTCTTCTATCAGTGGCAGATCGGAAAAAACAGTGACACTGTCAATATAATATTTTTGCAAATGGCTCGAATCCTGTGCCGGCCGCTGCTTGATCACAACATTAATAGTTGGGTTCTCGCGTTTCTTTTTCAGTTCATCTAACAGTTGTGCTTGCTGAAACGGATCTAATGTCGGGTCAATCAATGCAGATAGCACCGTGTCTCTTTCAGCGTAAATATCTTTGATCGAAAATTTATAATAGCCATTGTTGCGGAATAAAGTAATCAGCCTGTCAAGCTCTGATGATACAAGTTGTTTTGAAAATGGTTTCCCTTTTTGCAGAAATGAATTCTTTCGATTTTTTAGTGCCAGTGCCTGCAGTTCAGGAGTCTGAAGTTCATAACCAATGGAATCAAGCTTCAGGTTCTTGCCCGGGTTTACTTTGAAATTAATAGTTGTCCTGTATTGATCGTGAACGGTATCAATCTTAAATGTGTCTTTAATCACAGGATTATAATATCCTAATGAATTGAGCAGCGCGATCATGAAATTATTCGAGCGCACAACATTTGCGGTATCAAAAACAGAAGGACTAAGAAGCTTTCTGTAAATGAATGGAGGATCAATTCTTATTGCGGTAACCGTTCCTGTGCGAAGGCTGTCATCAAGCTGATTGGATAACCTTAATTGGAGATCCTGCTTTTCGCTGTTTGATAAATTACCATCGACTCTGATAATTGTCTTGTAAACGAAAGGCTTCTTTGCAGGGTATTGCCCCTTTTTCGGAGCAACGCATGAAAAAATAAATGCCGTCATCGCCATCGTCAGCACCAATGCTGGTTTGAAGAAAGAAAGATTAACTTGCCGGCGAAATAGCATATAAGGATTGAGCGGTTTTATCGGATGGATCTTTCCACCTAAAAAATGAATTTAATGATTTGTAAATAAATGCGATGCTGACGAAATCACAAGCCAAATATATTCAAAGTTTAAGCCAGAAAAAATTCCGTGATGAAGAGCATGCTTTTGTGGCTGAAGGGCCAAAGATTATTAACGAATTATTAGATGCAGGCAATGTTGAACTGATACAGTTATTTGCATTGAAAGATTGGGAAAGCAGGAAAGAAATTGCGATGAATATTATCAGCGAAAAAGAACTTGAGCGCATTTCATTTCTGCAAACGCCGAATGAAGTGCTGGGCATTTTTAAGAAACCTGTTTTCGGCAAACATGATTTCAGTGGAAAAATATCATTGATGCTTGATGGCATTCAGGATCCGGGCAATCTAGGGACGATAATAAGAACTTCTGATTGGTTTGGCATTGATAATATCATTTGCAGCAAAGACAGCGCAGATGTTTTCAACCCGAAAGTGGTGCAATCGACCATGGGCAGCATCGCAAGAGTGCAAGTTATCTATGAAGACATCA